>JAQCLD010000116.1 GCA_027592785.1 Acidobacteriota bacterium | reverse complement strand
AACGGCGGTGGCTCCAAACGGAAACGCCAGCCAGCGCAGTCCACCCTGGAAGAAATTCAGCGAGCCCATCAGCCGCCGCGCCAGCAACGCGAAGTAGCCGCCCATCGGTTCAATGGAATCCAGCACGAGCCCGGCCCGCCGGCATAGTTCTTCGAGGCCATAACGCGTGAAGCGGAAGTAGTCGTGCGGCGCCTGATGCACTTCCCACTGCTGCGGCGCGACGAGCAGCAACTTGCCGCCTGGCTTGAGTACGCGTGCGATCTCCGCCAGCGCGAGATCAGGGCGCGGCAGGTGCTCCAAGACCACAACGTTCAGCGCCGCGTCGAACGAATCCGTAGCCAGCGGAATGGCCGCGAGATCGCCAACGCAATCGATATCGCCGTAGTCCCAGGCCTGATCGCCCACCGCCAGATCGACCGCAACGTAGACGCAATGCCCGAAAGCGGCCCGGTGGCGGCTCTCGCCCGCGCCCGCATCGAGTACGCGCGAACCCGAGGGCAGGGAAATGGAAAACTCGGCGACCGAGCGCTCGATCAGCGCCTCAACAGCCATCAGGCGATTGCGCAAAAAGCCCGGGACGAACTTGCCGAAGCGGCGCTCCAGCATCTCAGGAATTTCCCTCGCGGACCGCTTCGATCATAATGCTGGAGCCGGCTGCCGCCGTCGCCTCCAGCAGCGTGAACGGCACACAAGCCGCGACCAGTCCGAGGTAGAGCAAGTTCTTGACCATCGAGTTGAGCCCGCTTTCTTTCACGCCGCGCACTTTGCGCGATACAGGCTCTAGTGACGGCACAAGACTCGTCGCCAAGCCCGCCGGATTATCTCGCAGCGAGAAGAACTTCTTTCTATGTACGATAAAGCCTGAATACTCAAGTAATTCTTGAAGGTCGCGAGCGCTGAAATTAATCAGGTGCCTAGGGATATCGAAGCCGCTCCAGCGCTCCCCCAGCAAGAGCATCTGCCAGCACTCCGCGTTCGGCGTTTGCACCACCAATCGACCGCCTGGCGGCAGCAGCTCGCGAGCCGCCGCGATCGCGCCGAGCGGATCATGCAGGTGCTCGAGCACGTGGAACATCGTCACCAGTCCGAAGCTCTGCGCCTGGAACGGCAGATTTGGCAGCGAGCCGCACACCGCCGGGATAGAGAATCGCCGTGAGCAAACCTTGGCGGCCTGCAGCGACACGTCCGACCCGAAGCCTACGAATCCTCGTTGCTCCATGCCGTCCAAGAAGAGCCCTCCGCCGCAGCCGACATCGAGTACCGGGCCAGGCGGAACGGCAGCTGCGGCGGCGAAGCGAATATGATCAGCCAGAACGAACTTGCGGTACAGCTCCGACAGTCGGCTCATCGCGCCGCCGTCCGCTTCCCACCAGTAGGTCTCCGGATAGAACTGGCTCAGTTCCTCCGGCCTCGGCATCGGATCGATACGGATCAGATTGCAGCCGCAACACTCGATGATGTGGAAGATCCGCTCGGTCGTTCCGTAGAGCCGGTCCTCTCCTGAATACAACTTGGTGTAGCTTTCGCTGTTGCATCGTGGACAGACGGAAACTTGGATATGCGCTTGAGCGGAGGTCATGCTTGCCCGAACAGTCAGACAGATTTCCTGGCGAGGTCGTCCAGCGGGATCCGGTAATGCTCCAGTAGGGAATGGATCTCGGCGCCGTTCAGTTTTCGAAACTCGTTGATCTGGCTACGCTTGCGAATCATGCGCGGAAGTCCTAGAAGCGCAGCCGCATTGGCTTTGGTTATGCATTGTATCAACGCCCAAGCCCCCATTTGACGGGTCGCGGCAAAGGCTTCGCCCTGCCCGCTCGTATGCGCAAAAGCTGTGGCGATGACCCGCCGCACGAAGTAGTACGGAGTCAGCGGCCACAGCCGCAACGGAAACAGTTTCGCGACCAGCCAAATGCGATTCCTCTCGATCAAGAACAAGCGCCTCGGGGAATACCGTCCAAGCGTCGAGCCGCCGCGATGGTAGACGACTGCTTTTGGGGCGTAAAGTGCACGCCAACCAGCGATGCGTCCGCGCAGTCCCAGTTCAGCGTCGTCCGCATAGGCAAAAAAGTCCTCGTCGAAGCCGCCTATCTGCCGCAGCATGTCAGCGGAGTAGAGTGCGGCGCAGCCGTCGGGCCACAGCGTTTCCTCTAGTTCTTCGTACTGGCCTGCATCTATTTCACCTAAGCCGCGTCCCCGATTTTGCCCGTCCGGATAGATCAGGTGCCCTACTTTATCGATGCGCCGGCGATCGTCAAACAGCAGAATCTTCGACGCAACCATGCCGCAGGGTGCACCGGCCGTCTCCCCGATCGCCGCCACCAGCGCTGCCAGCCAGCCGGGTTCCGCCTCGGCGTCATTATTGAGTAGCGCGACGTACTTTCCCTGTGCCGCTTCGATGCCCTGATTGTTCGCGCCGCAAAACCCTTTGTTTTCAATATTTAGAATTAGCCGAATTGGCAGCGAGGATGATTCGAGGAGCGCGATCGAGCCGTCGGTCGAGCCGTTATCGACGACGATCACCTCAAAATCGGGAAAAATTTGGCCGGCGAGAGACGCTAAACAGCCGGGGATCACCTGCTGACCGTTCCAGTTGACGACCACTACCGAAACAAGGGGATAGCCCGGCATTCCTAAAACGTGCGAGGTGCGAGTCGTTTGTAGAGAAAACGAGGTATCTTGTTCTCGAACGGTGGTTTAGTATAACCTATAGACCCGTAGGCCCCTGATGTCGTCAGTTGGCGAATATTTGCGAGAAGGGCGTGATGCCCTAGGAGTCTCCCTTGAGGAGATTTCGGCGCGAACTTGTATCTCCGTGCGTCA
The DNA here is from genome assembly GCA_027592785.1 of Acidobacteriota bacterium. Classification (GTDB taxonomy): domain Bacteria; phylum Acidobacteriota; class Terriglobia; order Bryobacterales; family UBA6623; genus CAMPKL01. The sequence goes on along the minus strand of JAQCLD010000116.1, from coordinate 9,420 downwards.
GCTCGACGCGCTGGAAGCCAATCGTTTAGAACGACTTCCGGGCGGACTCTTCAACATTAGCTTTGCCCGGCAGTATGCCCGTGAGTTGCGCCTTGACGAGGACGAAGCCGCCACCCGCATCAAGGATGCCATGGGTATTGCGGCCCAGGCGCCGGGACGCATGCCCGCCGGCCAGGCTCGCGTCTCTTCCCATGGACCTGCTTCGAAGTTGGCTGAATGGGCTTCCGAGTTTTTCCGTAAACACGGCGGCTCTGCGGCCAGCCTGATCATCGGCGCCACACTGATCGGCGGAGGTTTCTACTCGTTCCAGTTCTTAGAAGAGCCGGACAAGGATCAGCAACCAGCGCCGGCCGTTGTGGCCCAGACCGCGCCTGTCGCTGCTGTTCCGACGGTGCAGCCAGTATCCGCGCCCACAGTCGCCGAGGTCGTCGCACCGGTTGCTCCGATTGAACTCCAGCTCGAAGTTGTCGAGACCGTTTGGGTGCGAGCGGTCGTTGACGGCAAGCGGCTTTTCGAAGAGACGCTCTCTCGCGGAATGCTCAAACCCATTCACGCTCAACAGCAGGTGGAATTGAAAGTCGGCAACGCCGGCGGACTGCTGCTCTCGCTGAACGGTCAGGATCTGCCTGCAATCGGTCCGCGCGGCCACGTGCGCAGTCTCACAGTCACCTCGCGAGGCATTGAAGCCATCGAAGGCGAGGCTGTTCCTACGAGACAGACCGTCGTCGGACTTCCGCACTCCACCGTGGCGCTGCGCTGGGCCGAGGTTGCCTGGTCGCGCCCCATTCGCTAGTCTTCCTTCGCTAGAATCATCCGAGCCCGCAAGTGACTGTCACTCGTTGACCGTCACCCCACGCCAGGGCGAGCGCGGATAGATTAACATCGACACATCGACGGAAGATCCCAGTCGGAACAGCTTGCCCGAGAGGTAATCGGATGAAAACAGATCGACGCACTTTCCTGCGTGCAGCGGGTAGTTCGCTAGTCCTTGGCATCGTAGGAGTGCCGGACGCGACCGCGCAGAGGCAAGCAGCGCCCCCGTCTTTTCCCGACGTCCCCAATCCGCTCGAAGGCGACGTCGAGGTCATCGCGGAGGGCTACATCTGGACCGAAGGTCCCGTGTGGGTGGGCGGTGAGGATGGGCTCCTGCTCTTCTCCGACGTAACCGGCAACACGATCTACGGATGGGACGGCAAACAGACCACGGCGTTCCGCGCTCCGTCCGGCTACCAAGGCTTCCCGATTCCTGACTCGTTGCGCGAGGCCGGCTCGAACGGACTGGCGCTGGGCCGCGGCGGATTGCTGCTCGCCGACAGCGGAACCCGCGCGCTGACGCGAGTCGACCTCTCCACGCGCGAGAGGACGGTGATCGTTGAGACCTATCAGGGGAAACGCTTCAACAGCCCGAACGACATGGTGTTGGCCCGCAACGGCGACATCTATTTCACGGATCCGCCCTACGGCTTAACGGGCGTGCGGGAGTCGCCGATTCGGGAGATGTCCTTCACGGGTGTCTTCCGCGTGACGCCCGACAATCAGGTGCACCCGATTACCGATAAGCTGTCCCCGAACGGCATTGCCTTGTCGCCGGATAATCGCACTCTCTACGTCACGGACTCCACGGGTTGGGTCGCGTTCGATCTCGGCGCCGACGGCATGCCGACCGGGCAGCGGCTGTTCGTGGCCAGCGAAAAGGTTCAGGGTGCGCGCGGCGACGGCATGAAAGCCGACTCGGCGGGCAACATTTGGACCAGCGGCCGCGGCGGGATCTACGTCTTCTCACCGCAGGGCGAACACATCGGCTTTGTCCCCATCTCGGGCCGCGTCTCAAACTGCGCGTTCGGGCCCGGACGATACCTTTACGTCACCAACGACCACCAGGTCGTGCGCGGACGCATTCGCACGGACTTCCCCGGCGGCTCGCCGATCGTCTACTGACCACGACAGCGCCTGAACGTCCGAAGCCGTTTACAAATCGGGAGCTTCTAAGCCCCAGCGGGGCGACGTAGAGTTAGCCCGGTACGACGCCGCGCTCCCAAACAACTCCTTACAACCCCAGCGCCCCTGAGGGCGCCACGCGTTGGGCTCATATAGGGCGATCAAACCTTCAATATCGCCGGGGTTGTACGCAGGCATTCAGGTCCGTCCTCGGTCGGGCATGCAACTCTGAAGCATCCTAACAAAAGGCAAGCGCACTCATATCCCCAACGCATGCGAACGGCTGGGGCAGCGGCGTATCCGCGATTGTTGCGCGGCGAATCTTCCCTACTCGATCTACGTGCGCAGCCGAATCTAAAATTGGCGCCGTGACTCTCCCTCAATCCTTCTAGAATTCAGAAACAGAGGCGCAGTCGTGAGGCTGCGCTACCGCCCGCCAGGGCTGGCGCCGTAATCTAGCTCCTCTGACCCTTCGTCGAAAGTGAATTCAGCCGGCGTCCTCGTAAATGATCCAGTGGAGCTCGGCGCGGCAGGGCGCGAGTGCAAGCGAGAGCTGCAGCTGGTAGCGGCGCCGGTCTTCGTCCGTCAGGAAGACGTCTTGGCGATTGTTGCCGCGCTGGGTGATGTGATGCGGTACGTCCACCGCCACCAACCGCGAACTCTGGCCCCTCGGCTCGCCCAGCGGCAGCCCCCGCGGGAGCTGCCGCCGATCCGCCTATACTGTTACCCATCCGCCCGGTCGTTCACCCTCTGCCGCCGTCCCTAATTGGGTCATTTCCTGCAATTTCCAACATAGGAAGCTACTCATCACCGCTCTTGGCGGGCGGATGCAAGCCCCATGACAGTGCAGTTTCGCCGCCCGGAGCCTGGCGAGCCCGGCGCTGGCCCCATCCCGATCAACTCTTCATGAATAGCGCAACAGCCGCCATCCAATCATTAAGCCATTCAGACGGTGGCCGGGCGGTCCAGTTGGAATTCATGCAACCGATATACTTAGGTTTCTCGGTCGTTTCCGGCCAACACACCGTTTCCGTCGGACATAGCTGCGCCCTGCGCAAGCCGAGGAACACAACGAATCCGATACTCCAAGGAGAATACTCTTATGAAATCGCCCATCACATGGAAAACGATCAGCGTCACAATCGCCGCTCTCAGCATCTTCGCCGTCGGTATTCTGTTCGGCCAGTCCTACAAGCCTGACAGCGTCATCCACGTTGTCACCGTGAAGTGGAATGCGGATACGACTGACGCGCAAGTCAGCGAAGCCCTCAAGGGTGTCGAGACCATCGCTCAGACGTATGACGGTGTCTCACGCGTGTGGACACGATCGATCAAAGTGCAGGGACAGGAGTCCGAAGTGACAGCCGCCTTCGTCATGGAGTTCGAAAGTGAAAAGGCCCTCGCGGACTACACCGGCAGCGACGCGCAAAAGGAATGGTACAAAGTCTACCTCCCGGCGCGCGAGCTGAGCCGCACGTTCGACATCACGAATTAGCGCGTTCATCCGCACCGGTTGGCGAAGATCGAAGTTTCGTTCGCACCAACGCCTCAATCGCGCAGACAGGAATCCTGAATGTCCTTGGATACGTTCCAAACGTCGGACACCTCGCCGCTCTCAACCTTGTTCAGGAAATCGGTCAACGTAACCATCGGGCTGGCGCCCGCCTCGCCGATCCGTCCAGAAAACTATGACCGCAACAGGCGGCAGGCCGTTTAGCTGCTGATGAAGATGGCTTTACGGAGCCCTTTACAAATCGGGAGCTTCTCAGCCCCAGCGGGGCGACGTAGAGTTAGCCCGGTACGTAAGTGCCGGGTTCCCGTAACTCGAACGCCGCACTCCCAAACAACTCCTTGCAACCCCAGAGCAAACAACGCCCCGAACACACCCGCACCTCGCCAACCGAGCCGCCAAGCTTTAGCTGGCGGTCTCCCGCGTCAGCGTCTTACCCTCCGATCGAGCGGGAGATTCAGAGACCCGCACCCCATGAGTTTCCGGTCTGTCAGCTTGAGCCGGGAGAAGTCAACCTAACTCGAATAGCGGCGGGCCACAAAGGCGGGCACTCGACTCGCCACCGCGGCGTTTCGAGGCGAGGCGGCACAGCACTTCGCCCAGGAAACGCGCCTGGCGACCGGCGACCGTCTAGCCCATCCGTCCAGAAAACTATGGCCGCAACAGCGGCAGGCCGTTAAGCTGCTGATGAAGATGGCTTTACGGGGCCCGTAGGTGATTGTAAAGGGCTCCCCGTCTCCTTTTGCGCCACAAGACGATTGAGCCCTCGTCCTCAACGCGATTCGGCGCAGGGGCAGAGTGGGCGCGGTCTTTCACGCCTCTCGTTTGCTGAGCCGACAACGGTTGCTCTCCCGATAAGGACGTCGCAAAGTCCGCCCACGTTAGCTGCAACTCTTACTTGGCCGATCACCGTTGCACTGACAGGATGCGGCTGCTGAGGTCTGCACCTGGCAGTTAGCCATCGCCCGCGAACGGCATAGGCCCGTCGAGGATCGGCGCAATATTGGATGTCGCCACCGTGCCGATATGGTAGGCGTGACCCCGCTGGGGCCATCGGAAGAAGTAGGATTATGAAAACACGAACAAGTATTTCTCGCAAGATGATTCTGATCGCATTGACATTCTCGTTGCCGATCACGGTGCTGACATACCTAATGGTTGTCAGCATTAACGCGAACGTCGAGTTCGCGGCCAAAGAAGCGCAAGGGAACGCCATCCAACGGGAACTGGCCCAGCTGTTGCGGAAGGTACAAGAGCATCGTCTGGGGCCGTTAAATTGTCAGACCGGGCAGGAATGTGAAGGACGGTTGTCGGCGATCCAGGCGGAGGTAGGCCAAGCGTTCCAAAGGACGCAGGCGGTGCTGGATCAAGTTGGCGCCCCGCTACAGTTCACGACGGTGGGACTGGCGGCAAGAGGCCGTCAGCATCTGTCGTTGGGAACAATGCAGACCGAGTGGAAAGAGCTGACCGTCACCGCGCCCTCCGCCGGCCTGGCGGCTAAGCACGATCACCTGGTCTCGGATATACGAGGCATGATCACACACGCGGGCGACACTTCGAACCTGATTCTGGACCCGGACTTGGATAGCTACTACTTGATGGATGTAACCCTGCTGGCGCTGCCCCAGGCGCAGGAACGGTTGGCGCGGGTCGGAGTGTTGGGGAGCGCGATGATCCGCGGCGGGGAACTCACACGGGACCAACGGATCGAACTCGCGGTGCAGGCGTCGCTGATGCAAGAAGCGGATCTGGACCGAATTGTAGCGAGTACGGGCACATCCCTTAACGAGGACCCCAACTTCTATGGCGTTGAGGCGAGCTTGCATGAGCGAATTCCGCCCGCGCTGAAGGCCTACCAGGAGGCCACCTCAACGTTCATTGCCATGAACCGGCAGTTAGTGAGCGGCGACCTATCTGAAATCACCGAGCAGGAGTACCTGCGGGCGGAGGACGAGGCGCACCGCGCGAGCTTTGAGCTCTGGACCGTGGCCGTGGATGAACTGGATGGCTTACTGGGAGCGCGCATCGCAAGCTACCACGGCGATCGCAACTTGAGCCTTGGCCTGGCGAGCGCGTCTGTTGTAGCGGCATGCATGTTGGCATTCTGCCTGGCGCGAAGCATTGTTGCACCGCTTCGAGACGTAATGGGATCACTGGGGCCCGGTGCGACGCTGCTCGGTGTGTGTGCGGAGAGGATCGAGGAGGCGGCCAAGAACAGCTTCTCCAATCCCGAAGAAACCGCGCTGATCTGCGAGGAGCTCAGTGCTCACGCCACAGGGATTCGTGAAAACGTGCTCGCCTTAGCCCAGCATGTAGAGGGTGCGCAGAGCGCCGCATCCGTCGAGGTGGGATAGAATGCCTAGTCCACTATATATAAAGCTCTTGGCGACCACCGGGCCTTACGTGGATGCGAAGAAGGCGGAGGAAGTGATCGCCCGACAGCTGGCCAAGTGCGGAGCGACAGCTGACACTTTCGCTGCCACCCATCTGGAGGCGATCAAGCTACTGATCTGCGGCTCGCTGGGGTTGTACGTTCCGGACGTCGGCAAACGCGAAGAGTTGGTCGGAAAGCTCAAATCGCTCGCCTGACGGCACGGGGTGTTCACGGCACGAAGGGGACGACTCAATGGGGACGAAGCCCTTTTCAAATCGTGAGCTTTTAAGCCCCAGCGGGGCGACGTAGAGTTAGCCCGGTACGTAAGTGCCGGGTTCCCGAACTCGAACGCCGCACTCCCAAACAACTCCTTACAACCCCAGCGCCCCTGAGGGCGCCATTGCAAACAACGCCCCGAACACACCCGCACCTTGCCAACCGAGCCGCCAAGCTTTAGCTGGCGGTCTCCCGCGTCAGCGTCTTACCCTCCGACCGAGCGAGAGATTCAGAGACCTGCACCCCATGAGTTTCCGGTCTGTCAGCTTGAGCCGGGAGAAGTCAACCGAACTCGACTGGCGGCGGGCTACAAAGGCGGGCACTCGAGACGCCACCGCGGAGTTTCGAGGCGAGGCGGCACGGCGCTTCGACCGCGAACGCGACCGGCGACCGCCTAGCCCATCCGTCCAGAAAACCGTGAACTCCACAGCAGATTTCCGATTTGTTAAGGGCTCCGTCCCCCTGCGTCCCTAACATGGATGTCACCAGACTCGCGGTCTCACACTCGTTCCTCACAATCCCGGGGGATTCTTCCCATCAGATGCGACTATGGACATTGAGTGGTTCAGGAGGCTCAGCAGCTAAGCGATTCGGAACTCGTCGCCGCGGTCCTTCGGAAGGATCGCAAGGCGACCGCTGAGTTCCTTTCCCGTTTCGGAGGAGCGGTCCATGCATACCTTGTTCACCGGCTGATGCCAAGGCAGGACCTCGTGGAGGACCTGTTTCAGCAGGTATTCCTGGAGGCGTGGCAGGGTCTGGAGTCCTTTCGGGGTCGGTCTGCCGTCAAGACTTGGCTCCTCGGGATCGCCCGGCACAAAGTGCAGGACCATTACCGGAGGCGGCTGCGCGAGGTCCAGTTCGACGAGGACGCCCCGGATCCGGCCGACGGTGAAGATCTAATGCTCTCGCTGGAGCAGGACGAAACCGCCCGGGGGGTCTGGCAGGTTCTTGCTTCGGTTGATGAAGCCCCCCGGACTCTGCTGCTTTGGCGCTATTGGGAAGGCTGGAGCGCGGAGTCGATGGCTTCGGAGACAGGAAAGTCGGTGAAGGCGGTGGAGCGTGCGCTGGCACGGGCGCGCACGCAATTCAAGCAGCGGTGGTATATAAATGAGCAACGACTGGGCGGCTACCGGCAATGAGTGACGAACTGTACTTCGAGCGGCTTGCCCGGGAATCCGAACAGGAACCCGGACCGGATGCCGGTGCACCCGCACGGCTCTTGAGCCAGACTTACTCGGCTCTCATCAAAGCTCAGCAGGCGAGCGGGCCGCTGCTGGATGTCACCGCCACCAAGGCCGCCGGAAGCCCTCTGTGCGTGTTCGAGGAACTTGTTCAGATCACACCTGCCGGCCAGCAGGTGAAGCAGATGTTCTACTGCAGCGTCTGTCATGCCCGGATCTTGGCCGAGAACGTGGATAAAGCGCCGATCTGGTGGCCGCACTGCCCCTACTCGGCGTTTCAGAAATGAAACGCCATGCCCAGCCAGTTCTGGAAGTTCGCCAGGTCGCGCGGAGCGGTCGGCGTGAGGGCGGTGCTGAATGGATTGCCCTGGATCGTTTCGCTGAAGCTGTACCGGAGGGCCATATTCTTCGATACGAACAGATCGATTCCGACGGCCACGCGGACCGCTGCTCCGGTGTGATCAATTGAATCCGGCAGCGATGGGGGCCGTCCGAAGGAACTTGCCGCTCCTCGCGACGTGGCGTGGATGTTTACCAGTCCTGCGCCTGCTGACAAGTAAGGCCGGATGCGGCTGCGCCGCGGACGAAAGTAGAACAGCGCCTCTCCCATCGCCGTGCGCATCGACGACGCGTACTCCCGCGAAGTCGCGTTTGAGACAGGCCCGGCATCGCCAACGGCGAGCAGCATCGAATTCCGGTTCCAGCCGTAGCTCCCCATCACGCTGAACCAGTCACTCAGGTGCCGGCCCGCGAACCCGACGGCGGTCAGTCCGTTCTCAGGCTTGTAGGAACTGAACTGTGCGCCGGATGTGGCGACATCGGTGCGGGCGTCCGCAGAGACCGTGGACACTCCCACGTAGCCGCCGACGAAAAGGTTTTGTTGGGCGAATACGCCCGGCGCGAAGGAACACAAGAGAAGCAACATCCGCATAGGGAACATTTGGCTAGGATAGCCGAGGGGGATTCACACAGTTGCGTCGACTAAATCAAGGTTGGGTGCCCACCGGACAAGAATTTAGAGGAGACAATGCAATGAACATGAAACGACTCGTGATGGCGTGTGCCGCCATCCTGACCCTCACGACCACCCTCGCTGCCGCTAACGACGGCAAACGCGTTCCCTTCTCCGGCATCATTGACTCGCCCGGAAACTATGTCCTCCAAAGCGACCTGCGTTCGCTTAACAACGATCGCGCCGCGATCACTATCACTGCCAACGATGTCACGGTCGACCTCAATGGCCTGTCGTTGACCGGCGCGGGCGGTAAGCTCGGAGTCGGCATCATGATCAACGGCGCCCAGGGCGTCCGAGTCTCCAACGGCATGATCTCCAAGTCCGCCTTTGGCGTCATCGTGATGAACAGCTCGAATGTAGCCCTGACGAACCTCCAGATCCGCGGAGAAGGTCTACCGATCGTGTCGCTGCCGCCGGAGACCGGAGTGATGATCGTACAGTCGACGAACGTAGTGGTGGAGCAAAATTCGATCCACAACACGGGCCTCGGAATCTTCGTTCGAGGCGGCATGAGTACGGGCAACCGGATTGCAAATAACACTCTCACGGCCGGGACCAACGGCGTCTTGGGGATCTGCTACAACCCCACCGCCGCCGACGCCAACGGGCCCGTCGGTGATCTGGTCTACGGCAACTCCATCTCGGGCTTCGGCGTGGGCATTCAGGCTTCAACCATGTCCCGCTACAACGTGTTCAAAGGCAACACGATCTTCTTCAATGGGAGCTCGGCGATGGAGCTGCTCAACGACACCAACATGGATATGGACAACACAAAGGTGGATCTCGCCCCCTAAGCGCGACGAAGTGCTGGCGGCGGCGCAGCAGTCCTGACACCCTCTCAGGTGAGATGCAGTAATGCAGCGCCGCCCCGATGCCCGCTCGCATGGAAAACTCGCCGTCTCCGTACCCACAAGAGATCGGTGAAATCCATTTGACCTTGACCTGCACCCCCGAATTGAAACAGAGAAACGAGTGACGGCTCTGAGAGATTGACCCAACCCCATTTTCGATACGGGGGATAAGTTGAGAGCCAGCCTTGGTGGGCGGTTCTCGGGCCCGATTTGCGGACCTTCTGAGCGTTAAAGTAACTCACTTTACCATCGCAAGCAATGGCGGGGATTTTCTC
>JAQCLD010000115.1 GCA_027592785.1 Acidobacteriota bacterium | reverse complement strand
CGTTCCACTCCAAGCTGGTCTAGTTTTCCGGCGCCGCCCTGGTCTATTTTTACTCCGCCCTTGACACCTAGCCGACACCCTAGAGTTGGCCGGTAACTCCACAATCAAGATGACCTTGAATCCCAACAGCGTTCACCCCATTCGCAAGCTAGCCCTGATTCGCTAGCCGGGCACTACGTCAACTCGAAGTCAGCGATCACCGGCAGGTGATCGCTGGCTACCTTTGACACCGCTAACCGGCACGCGTGCGCCAGCTCGGATTTCAACGGTCCCCTGTAATAAATACGGTCGAGCCCGCCCTTCGGCGAGAAGGATGGATAGGTTCGCAACGAAGTCTGGTATGCGCCCGGCTTGTGCGTCACGCAATCAAAGCCCATCACATCGGCGAACACCGGGTGCAGCATCGAACGCCAATCGTTAAAATCCCCAGCAATCAAACAGGGCGTCTCTCTGTTAACAGATGCAAATTCCGGGGCCTGCGCCAAGATGCCGACTTGCCGCATACGCTCCCACGCCGACAGCCCCAAATGCAGGTTAAACACTTCGACAGGATGTTCGTGTCCAGACTGCTTCTGGGCCAGGATCGTCGTATGCTGACAGCCGCGCCGTTTGCGCACATCAACGGTCAGGTCGATGTTGCCTTGGTTCACGATCGGGTAACGGCTCAGCGTCGCATTGCCCCAACGTCCTCGGCGCAGCGTAGTGTTCAACCCTAGCTCGTAGTGCGGGTACTCCAGCTGTTCAGCCAGTTCTTTTGCCAGGTCCAGTTCTTGTGAGCGCGGCGCCCCCTGGTCGACTTCCTGCAGCAGAGCGACATCCGGCGAGTAGTGACTAATGATCCCGGCAATGCGATCCAGGCGAAACCGGCGATCGACTCCAATCGCACGGTGAATGTTGTAGGTCATCACCCGCAGACGCATATTAAGCTCTCAGCAACAGTAATCCGGGGCGAAAAGACGGCGGCACTTGGAGGCGCGGGTGGGAATCGAACCCACGAATAAAGGCTTTGCAGGCCTCTGCCTTACCACTTGGCTACCGCGCCATGAACCGAATTTTCTATGCTAGCAGGGAGCCTGTGAATTCGCGGGTCTTCCCGAATGGCCGACTCCCCCTCCCCCTCCCGCCAGTCGCTGGGCTTTAGCCGCGATTCTTATTTTCGTGTCGTACTAGCCTCGCTCATACTGGCGACGGTCTACTTCCTGCTGTTGAGAAACGTTGCGGACTTCGATCTGTGAGGCGTCCTATCGTTCGGCGCCCTGATCGAGCAAGGCGGATTCCCGCGTGACGACGTATTCTCCTACACCGCGTCCGGCGCGCCCTGGATCTATCACGAATGGGGCTCCGGCGTTCTGTTCTACCGGCTCTTGACGACTTGGGGCGCTGCGGGCCTGTTCGCCCTCAAGTTGGCGTTGTTGGCCATGACCCTCACCATGGCGGCCGCGATCCATCGGCTCGAATCGGATGACCAAGAGCCGAAGCGATCGGCAGGCATTCTTTTTCTCCTCGGCCTTCCAGCCTGTTATTTACTGCTCAATGCCTACGTTTCAACGGTGCAGTGCCACGCCTTCAGCATCCTTGGCTACGTAGCTTTTCTGTGGATTCTGGACGGCTATCGGCGCTTCCCTTCCACCCGCGCTCCTTGGCTGCTGCCCCCGCTTCTCGCCGTCTGGATCAACATGCACGGCGGCTTTGTACTCGGGCTCTTCGCCATCGGCGTGCACCTGCTATGGCTCGTCGCCGAACGCCGCAAGCAGCAAGCCATCGAACTCTCGATTGTGGCCCTCTTCTGCCTCGGAGCTCTGCTCCTGAACCCCTATGGATGGCGCTTCGTGCCCAAGATCATCGAGGCCTGGAGCATGTCCCGAGTGGAGATCGTCGAGTGGGGTAACGTCTTAGGCAATGGCCCACTCTACGGCTGGATCTACGTGGCGTTAGTCTGCTCGACGCTGTCGGCGGCAGCAGTCAACGCCTGGCGCGACCGGCGTTTCCCCGGTGCGTTGATTCTGCTAGCGGCCACCGCCGTCCAGGGCTTTCTCCACGCGAAACTTGTCCCCTTCTTCCTCGTCACCATGTTGGCTCTGGGTTCCGCCGAGTTCCTACGACTCATCCCCCGCTACGACATACCGAGACGAGTTGCCGACTTTTTCTGCCTGCTGTTGCCGTCGGGCATTGCCGCCGCCGCCGTCACCTTGATCGTGCTTCAGTTCGCATCGGGCGACAAAATTCTGCGTCCCCGGGTTCCAGGGTGGAACGCTGCCGCCGGCGAACCGGCTGATCAGAATCACTATCCGATTGGAGCCGTCTCGTTGCTGGCGGAAATGCAAGGCCCCGTCAATCTGTGGTGCCCGTTGCACTGGGGCAAGTTCATCTCCTGGTCGCTTTACCCAAACGTCCGTGTCTCCATGGACGGTCGTTTCGAAACCGTCTTCCCTGCCCCGGTGCGCGCCGACCATCTCCGCTTCTGGACCGGCGCCCGCGACGTCTCAGTTGCGAGCGACTATGACACCACGCACATCCTCGTCCCCGCCGACGATGTAGCTACTCTGGCCGCCGTCGACGCCTCGTCCTGGGTGCGCATCTACCAAGACCCCATCGCCGTGCTCTACGCCCGCACCGCTTTGGCTACGGCGCCGGCTGCGCGCGACAACAGCAGCACCTTCGTCGGCGACGTCGTGGGCGATCTCAGCCGTTTCGCGCACCGGTAACTTACTTCACCGCGTAAGTCTTCGTGAAACCATTGCGGCTGTTGGTGACCGTGTAGCGGTCGCCTTCGACCCGCGCGTGTATCCAGTGGCCTTCGCAACCATCGGTCGCGCCCAAGTTCGCTGTCAGTTGTTCAGCCGCGTTGTGCTGCGAATCGTTGGCCAATACCCTGTGCAGTTGCCAAAGATCTTCGAGGCCCGGCGACTGCTTCAGATACTCAATCGCCTGCGCTCCTCCGCCTTTCACCGGGCCGTTGTTCGCCACCGCGACCGTGGGACGCATCGGCCAAAGCTGCTGCGGCAACACGTCGTCACGCGTCGCATGATGTGCGGATTGGTAGATGTCCACTTCGCCGATCATGCTGACCGGGCAAGCTAGCCGGTGTTGGAAGCTCCAAAACAGATCGCCGGGATTCACAAATTCGAAGTCTCCCGACTTCAAAAAGTAGCCCAGGCTGCGGCCGTTCTCGCCCTGATCGTCCGGTTTCGGCTCATACGTCGCGCACAACCCGTTCGCTCCGCCGCCGCCCGCTAGGGGCTCTTGCAAAGTTTCCCCATTGCTCGCGACGAAAATGAACTCGACGCCGTCAAGCGCTAACGTGTCGCCGGGCTTCACCAAACGCCGTTTATTACCAGCCACCGCGAGATAAGCCTCCCAGATGGCCTTCCCTCCCGCGCTTCCCTGCTCCACGCTTTCGCCGTGGTCGATGAAGCTGCGAATCTCCACGCGCTCGGCAAGTCCGTTGAGCCCTCCAACGTGGTCGCCGTGAAAGTGCGAGGTCAAGTAGTAGTCGATATGATCGAGCCCCGCCTCGTGTTTTACGACGTGCTCGACGCGGTCCACATCGCGGTTGTTGAGCCCCGCATAACCCGAGTCCATCAACACCGACTGCCCGGCATCGGTCACAACCAGCGTCGACGCTCCTCCCTCGACGTCGATCCAGTAGATATTGAGCGCGGCCTGGGCACTCAGCGGGATCAGGGCCAACAGCACGGCGACAATAAGCTTCATGTGCCCGTCAGTATAGTCAAGCGGAGGCCTTGGGCCAAGACTAAGCTCAATCGCACTTCAACGCCTCCAACGGATTAATGCGCGTCGCCCGTAACGCCGGTAAGTACGCTGCGACCATCCCGCCTAGCAACAAGATCCCCAGCGTCAACGCAACGTAGAGCGGATCCCACGGCGCCACCTCATACAGCAGCGACTCCAACCAGCGCGAAAGCGTCAACGCTAGCGGGACGCCCACGACGATGCCTAGCAGGACTAACGCAGTCGCCTCGCTCAGCACCAGGCGCACAATCTGCGACCGCTGCGCGCCCACGCTTACCCGCACACCGATTTCGTGCGTTCGCTGGGTGACCGCGTAAGTAATCAGGGCATAGATCCCAACCAAAGCCAAGCCCACGCCTAACAACCCAAACAGCAATGAGAGAAACGCCAGCAGGCGGTCCTGAGAAATCCCCCTATCCCGCAACGCCTCGATCGTCGCGGCGTTGGAAACCTCAAAGTCGGGCGCCGTCGCAAGCATCAACTGACGGACCTCGCTCTCCAGCGCGGTCGCCGAACCGCGAAACCGCACCTGCATGACTCCCTGCCTCGCGAACTTCTTGAAGGCCCAATAGACGATAGGCAAGGCATCCTCCCGGACCTTCGCATACTTACTGTCTACGACGAGACCGACCACTTCGGCGTCTTTGCCAATTTTCCTGCCAAGGGGGTCCTGCCCCGGCCAGGCCTTGTTGGCCAGTGATTCGTTGACGATCGCAACAGGGGGACCGTCCCTCCAATCCGACATGTTGAATTCGCGCCCGCGCAGCAAGGGCGTTTGTAAGGTCTCGAAGTACCCGGGCGCCACGTTCAAGGCGTAGACGTTGTTCACCGTAAGCGCCTCTCCGTCTGGGCGGCGCACTTCGAACCGGGTCATCGCCATGTTGCCCTCAAGGACGCCGATGCTCGCATACGCTGCGGACTCGACGTTGGGCAACTCGCGCGTCCGCTCCAGTAGTTCCGCCAACTCCAACGGCTCGTTGTCCTTGGCGCCCGCCCGCGGATCTACTCTGGCTAGTTGCAGGGTCAAGATGCGTTCGGCACTGTAGCCTAAATCCAATGTCGTCAGGTTGCGAAGGCTGTGCGCAAACAGCACCGAGCCGAACAACAACACCACCGCCAAGGCGACTTGCGCCACGATCAACGACCGCCGCGCCCAGTTGCGGTTGAGCCCCCGCTCCGACTTCGTCGCCGGGACGAGGCCAAAGCCGGTACGTGACGCCCGCCACGCGGGGTAGAGACCCGCGACCAGCGCAGTCAGCAGACACGCACCCGCCGCGTAGAGCAAGACTGCGTGGTCGGGCAACAACTCCAGCTGACGGGCTCGGGCGCCTTCGTTGTAGACAGCCAGCACAAAGCGCGTTAGACCGGACGCCACAGCCAGCGCCGCAACCCCTCCCACGAAGACGACAAGCAACGTCTCGACAAAAAGCTGACGCACCAAACGCCAACGTCCAACGCCGACCGAAAGCTTGATCGCGAACTCGCGAGTTCGGTCATTCATCCGCGACAACAACAAGTTGGCCAAGTTCGCGCAGGCGATTAGCAGCACCAACGTCACCGCGCCCATCAGTATCCAAAGCGGAGAACTCAGTTCCCCCCGCGACTCGCCCAAGCCCGCGCTGCCGTCCTGCAGCGAATAGACGGCTACTCGCTCCACCCGCCGAGGAGGCAATGCCTCTTCGATCTGCGGACTTGCATCTTGCAGCCACGCCGACGAAGCGTCCAACGACGCTCCCTCCGGCATCCGGCCCAGCAGCCGCATGAAAACGAGGGATCCAGCCTTGAACTGGGCTCCAAAGGGAGTCAAGCTCGAAAACGCGACCAACGGGGCCCAAACATCCGTTTGCTGCTGTAGATTCGTCCCGATGAAACCGGGCGGAGCGACGCCGACTACTCTCATCGGCAAAGTGTTGATCTCGACGGTCTGTCCCACAATCGCCGCATCGCCCCGGAAGAGTCGCTGCCAGGCAGAATACGCCAGCACGCAAACCAGTTCGCTGCCGTCCGTATCGTCCGATGGCTCGACTAACCGGCCCAGCACCGCCTTCTTGTCGAAGAAAGAAAAATAAGAACCGGTTACGAGGTCGAGTTTAAGCGGCGGCTGTTCGCCGTCCAGTTCCAGCGTTGCCCCCATAGGGATGACGCCAACCAAGTCTTCAAAGACCGTCTGCTGGCCACGCAGCTCTTCGAACTGCGGAAAGCCGAAGGCCAGCATCTCGTCCGGACCGGTGCCCGATGTGAAGTTTGCCTTGACCTGCACAATGCGCTCCGGGTCAGCCACCGGCAACTTCTTCAGCAACACCCCATTCACCATGGTGAAGATCGCCGTATTGGCGCCGATGCCTAACGCCAGCGACACAATCGCCGTCGCAGCAAACCCCGGACTCTTCCGCAAACTCCGCCAAGCCGCCCGCAAGTCCTGCCCCAAAGCCTCGAACCAAGCGAATCGCCACTCATCGCGGTGCAGTTCCTTGGTCAACTCGACATTGCCGTAACTGCGCCGTGCCGCCAACCGCGCTTCCTCTTCGCTCAGCCCCTGACTGCGAAAATCATCCTCCAACAGCGTCAAATGCGCGGCCACTTCGCGCGACAACTCCGCCTCCGTACTTTTGCGCCGAAACAGAGCCGCCAACTTCGCCAGAATCCTACGCATGATCTACTGTTCCTCCATCAGCAACTTGTCGATCAGCCCCGAGATCTCGCGCCAACGGGCCGTCTCTGCCTCCAACTTTTTCCCGCCGCTTGTGGTGATCGCGTAGAACTTCGCCTCACGGTTGTTCTCCGTCTTGCCCCACGAGCCCTTAATCCAACCCTCTTGCTCAAGCCGCACCAACGCCGGGTAGATCGTGCCCTGGTTGAGTTGCACGGCGTCATCGGAAACCTGCTGCAGCCGGGTGCCAATGCCGTAGGCATGCTGCGCGCCCATCGTGGCCAGCGTCCGAAGAATGATCAGGTCCAACGTGCCCTGCAGCACTTGGCCGCGCGATTTCTTTTCACTAGACATACAAGTGGAGTTCCGCGAACGAGTATCCCCTTTCCTTCACTTGACTGTCAAGTGGAAAGCGCAGTCCAGCGCCAAACAACCGCCAAACACCTGCATTTTCAAGGTCCTAGATCGTACTGGACAGTCTTGTCTGGAGCCTCTGCGCGGGGTAACATTTAAGTAGCCCCCACGGAGGGGCTTGGATGAATTT
The DNA here is from genome assembly GCA_027592785.1 of Acidobacteriota bacterium. Classification (GTDB taxonomy): domain Bacteria; phylum Acidobacteriota; class Terriglobia; order Bryobacterales; family UBA6623; genus CAMPKL01. The sequence goes on along the minus strand of JAQCLD010000115.1, from coordinate 5,354 downwards.
TGCCTGCGCGACCCGGCTCCGTTTACGAAGCGCAGGGGTAGTACTATCAGCCTTCGGGACGCTCGCATCAGCGAACGCCCAGACCCCTGTTGCATCTCAAGTCCGCGGCGAAATCGTTCAGCAATACTGCATCGCCTGCCACAGCGAGAGACTCAAGACCGGCGGCCTCGTCCTCGAAGGCATCGACCCGGCAAAAGTCGCCGATGATGCCGGCGTCTGGGAGCGCGTTCTGCGCCAGGTGCGCACCGGGCAGATGCCCCCAGCCGGCCTTCCCGGCCCCGACGAAGCCGCACGCACCGCCTTCGCCGATAATCTCGAAGCCGCTCTCGCCCAAGCCGCCAGCGCCGATCCGAACCCTGGCGTCACCGCGCCGCATCGCCTCAACCGCGTCGAATACAGCAACGTCATTCGCGACTTGCTAGCCGTCGACACCAGGCCCGGCGAAGCGCTGCCCGTCGATGACTCCGGCAACGGATTCGACAATCAGGCTGACCTGTTGTCGATGTCTCCCTCTCTTCTCGAACGCTACATGTCGCTGGCGCGCTCCATCAGCAGCACAGCCATAGGCGATCTCACGACGAAACCCGTCGAAGTGGAATATGGATTCGAGGGGCGCGGCGACCGCCGTGACCCGAACCCCCTGCTCGTGCCCTTTGGCTCGCGCGGCGGGACGGTCTTTGAACACTACTTCCCGCTCGACGCCGAGTACGTGCTGCGCATCGACGTCACCGGCGACAACGACGCCCAGAAACTGCGTATCCCCGTTAAAGCCGGTCTCCACCGCGTCGTCGCCACCTTCCTCGGCGATGCAGCCCGCGACGAAGTCGCCCTGGCCAATGTCGGTCGTCGCGGCCCACCCGAGGGAGGCGACCGCCCGCCCGCCCAACTCGACATCCGCATGGACGGAGCCCGCCTTAAGCTAGTTGAAATCGAATCCCGCGCGGAGCCAGCCGTGGGCAAAATCATCGTCGCCGGCCCCTACAACGCCACCGGACGCGGCGATACCGCCAGCCGCCAGAAGATATTCGTCTGCCAACCGTCCTCAGTTCAGCAAGAGCCGGCCTGCGCCAAGACCATCTTCACGAACCTGGCTCATCGCGCCTTCCGCCGCCCCGTCGTCGACGCCGATATCCGACCGCTGTTGCGTTTCTACGATGACGCGCGCGCCCAAGGCGGAGAGTTCGACGATGGCATCCGTTACGGCCTGCAAGCCATCCTCGTGTCGCCCGACTTCCTCTTCCGCGTCGAGCATGACCCCCGCGAAGCGGAGCCCGGCAGCGTTTATCGCTTGAACGATCACGAGTTCGCCTCGCGCCTATCGTTCTTCTTGTGGAGCACGATCCCCGACGAAGAGCTGCTCACCCTCGCCGACCAAGGCAAGCTGCGCGACCCAGGCGTCGTCAAATCGCAGGTCCAGCGCATGATGGCCGACCCCAAGTCGGACGCGCTGATCCATAACTTCGGCGGCCAGTGGCTCTACCTGCGCACGCTTGCCAACGTAAAGCCCGACCCCGAGATCTTTGACAGCTTCGACCAGAATCTGCGCCAAGCTTTCCAGCGCGAGACCGAACTGTTTCTCACCAGCATCTTTCGCGAAGACCGCAACGTCCTAGAACTACTCGACGCCGACTACACCTATCTCAACGAGCAGCTCGCCAGGCATTACGGTATTGCCAACATTTACGGTCCGCAATTCCGCAAGGTCGCGCTGCCTGCCGGTTCGCCGCGCGGCGGCCTGCTGGGCCAAGGCAGCGTGCTCACCGTTACGTCGTACCCCAACCGCACGTCGGTAGTGCAGCGCGGCAAGTGGATTCTCGAGAATCTCCTCGGCACTCCCCCGCCCCCTCCGCCGCCGAACGTCCCCGAGTTGGAGCCGCAGGGCGCTGACGGCCGTAAGCTCAGCATGCGCGAGCAGTTGGAAATCCACCGCGCCAACCCCGTCTGCGCTTCCTGCCACGGCCGCATGGACCCCATCGGCTTCGCCCTCGAAAACTTCGACGGCGTCGGCCAGTGGCGCGACGAAGACAGCGGAGTCCAGATCGATCCGTCCGGACGCCTTCCCAATGGCCAAGAATTCGCCGGCCCCGCTGGTCTGCGAAGGCTTCTGGTCGATAAGCACAGCGACGAGTTCCTAGAGACCGTCACCGAAAAACTGATGATTTACGCCCTCGGAAGAGGGCTGGCGCCGTACGATAAACCAACAGTACGCGCCATCGCCCGCCAGGCAGGCGAGCAGGACTACCGCATGTCGGCGTTTATTCAAGCTGTAGTCGAAAGCGTACCGTTTCAGATGAGGAGGGCTCGAGAACAATGATTATAACCAAGAAGGCATTAGCCCGCCGGTCGTTTCTGCGAGGCGCAGGAGCCGTGTTGGCTCTGCCCGTGCTGGACGCCATGACTCCGGCGATGTCCGCCGCCGCTAGCCCAGCCCCTACGCGTATGGCCTTCGTCTATCACCCGGTCGGGGCGATTCCCGATCGCTGGACGCCCACAACCGAAGGTAAGGACTTCGAGTTCACGCCTTCTTTGAAAGCCCTCGAACCCTACCGCGAGAACTTGTCCGTCCTCACTGGTCTAGCCCAAGTCCAAGGCCGTGCTCTGGGCGACGGACCCGGCGACCACGCCCGCGAAGGCGCCACCTGGCTCACCGGCGTCCATCCGCGCCGTTCGGAGACTAATCTCGGCTGCGGCATATCCGCCGACCAGATCGCCGCTGAGGTCCTCGGCAAACAGACCCAGTTCTCTTCGCTTGAGATCGCCCTCGAAGCTCCCGGCCTGGCCGGCTCCTGCGACCAGAACTACAGCTGCGCCTACACCAACACCGTCTCCTGGAAGAATCCCACTACGCCGCTGCCGATGGAGCCCAATCCGCGCATCATCTTCGAGCGTCTGTTCGGAGACGGTGACAGCACCGACCCGGCCGCCCGCCAGGCGCGCATGAATGAACAGCGCAGCATTCTCGACTACGTCGCTGGTTCGATCGATCGCCTGCAGACCAACCTCGGCGCGCGCGACCGCGCCAAACTGAGCAACTACCTCGATTCGATCCGCGATATCGAACGCCGCATTGAGAAAGCCGAAGCGCAAAGCGCCGAGATGCAAATCCCCGAGTTGGAGCGTCCCGGCGGCATCCCAGAGGAGTTCGAAGATCACGCCAAGCTCATGATCGATCTGCAGGCTATCGCCTTCCAGACAGACATGACCCGCGTCATCACCTTCATGCTTGGACGCGCCGGCAGCAACCGCCCCTACCGCAACATCGGCGTCTCCGACGGACACCACTCGCTCTCGCACCACCGCAACATTCCCGAGACCATCGAGAAGGTGGCCAAGATCGACGAGTATCTCGTCAGCCTCTTCGCCTACTACGTCCAGGCGATGAAGGCGACTCCCGACGGCCACGGCGGCAATCTGCTCGACAACATGATGATCTGCTACGGCAGCAGCCTGGGCGATGCGAACGTGCACACGCACCACGATCTGCCCATTACGCTCGTCGCGGGCACGAAGTTATTCGAAGGCAACCGCCACCTGCGGTACCACACCGAAACGCCGCTCAATAATTTGTTCCTTTCGATGTTCGACAAGGCCAACGTACCCTGCGAACGCTTCGGAGACAGCACGGGCCGTCTGGCCTCCATCTAGATGCGCAGCGCGATTGTCCAAGCCGTTGCGCTGCTGCTGGTCGTCGCCGGATGCCTCGCCGCCGGCGACGCGAGTCTGGTCGACGCCGTCAAACGCCGCGATCCCAACCTGGCGGCTGCGCTCATCGAGCACGGCGCCGAGGTCAACGCGCAACAGGCCGACCGTTCGACGGCGCTCGCCTGGGCCATCTACGGCGGCGATAAGCCGATGGCCGAGATGCTGCTCAAGGCAGGCGCGAAAGTCGACGTGGTCAACGATTACGGCGAGACGCCGCTGACGCTTGCCTGCCTCAATGGCGACGCCGAGATGGTCGCCCAACTTCTCGACGCCGGCGCCGACGCCGACGCCCAGGCCGCCCGCTGGAACGGCGAGACCGCGCTGATGATCGCGGCAGGTTCAGGCTCCGCCAAGGCCGTCGAACTGCTCATCGAGCATGGCGCCGGAATCAACGCCGCCGAATCCACCAAGGGACAGACCGCGCTCATGTGGGCCGCCTCCGAAGGTCATTCCGACGTGGTCGACTTGCTAATCGAGAAAGGCGCTGACGTCCGCCTCGCCTCGAAAGCCGGTTTCACCGCTTTGGCGTTCGCGGCCATCGCCGACAACACAGTCTCCCTCAAACGCTTGCTCGAAGCCGGCGGTGACGCGAACCTCAAGCTCGGCGACGGAACGGAAATCTTACTCGCCGCGACCTCTCATGGCAGCACCGCTGCAGCGATTGCGTTGCTCCAGGCTGGCGCGGATACCACCGTGGCTGATAGTCGAGGCGACACCGCGCTGCACCTGGCCAGCCAACGCGGCAATCTGCCGCTAGTGGAAGGCTTGTTGGCCAACGGCGCATCGGTCCTGGCCGTCAACCTCGTTCCCGAGACCCGCGGACGTTTCGCGCCCCCTGGCGGCCAGACGCCGCTGTTTCTCGCCGCCCGCGCCGGTCACATCGACGTCATGAAGGCGCTGCTCGACGCCGGCTCCGACCCGCACTACCGCGCGCCAGACGGCGGCAGCTTCTTGATGGCTTCAGTCGGCAGCGCTAGCGTTGACGCCGTGCAGTTCGCTTATGAGTACGACAGCGACGTGGACGTCGTCACCGATCAAGGCAACACGCTGATGCACGCATCCGTCAGTGGTACGTCCAACGGCGGCACGCAAGAGGCCCAAGACCGCATCGTTGAAGTCATCGACTTCCTGTGTGAACGAGGCGCCAAGCCCGACGAACTCAACAAGGCCGACCGCACGCCCACCGACCTAGCCGACGGTCTACCCATCGACAAAGCCATCATCGCCTTCAGCAAATACATATTCGCCAGCGGCGGCTATCCCAGGCACCCCTCCAAACGCCGCATCGGCCTGCCCCCGCCGACACAATAAGCCACGACCTGTCGGGCGGCTGTTGATGAGAATCGGCAACCACGCTCTAAAGGACGCGAAAACGGAGACGCAGCCACGAGGCTGCGTCTAGACACGACCTCACGGTCGTGGCTCCGTTGCGCTGGGTCATGGGCATTGAAGATGTTGCGAGGTTTGGCCCTGGGATGGAGGTTTGGCTGGGGAGTTGGCGAAGAGATCGCTTCCTAACGGGCGCGGCTCTGTTGCGCTTGGCAAGCGCATTGATGTGATGTACCGACGTCCGACGGGCTTTCTTGCCGTAAAACAAGAAAACCCGCCGGAACGGCGGGCGGATTCCCTTCCAAGCGGGGAATCGGAGATGT
>JAQCLD010000013.1 GCA_027592785.1 Acidobacteriota bacterium | reverse complement strand
GGTTTTCCGGCGCCTTCCGACGCCTTCACACCGCCGCTCTGTGGTCTAGTTTTGCAGTGCCGTTCTCAGGCTGGCGGGGATAGTCTCTCTTGCAGAGGGATTGCCTCGTCTCGCCCGTCAAATCGCGCTATTTCTGTCGTTTGCGGCGGGATGCAGTCCGCGTACGCAGCAAGAAGAAGCTGCCCTCCTGAGCCCGTCCCGCGACATTGTCGTGACATCCAGGGTGTCATGCAGCGTACGGGATGGCGCAGAAACCCACTCTCTCTCGTTCTGGGTTCGGTTCGGGAGAGAAGGCGTACAGGATGCTCGATCGGTGACGGGTCCCCGGGCACCCCGGAACTCGAAAGATGCTAGCATGTCTGCGAACTTCGGAGGAGCTATGCATCGAATCCTTGGCCTCGTGGCCGTCTCTCTCTTGGCGCTTGGCGCTTGCTCGTCCCCAGTGCCCGAGACTGACGCTGTCCTCTACGAGGGCGCGCGCTTGATTGTGGGCGACGGCAGTGCGGCTATCGAGAACGCCGCCTTTGTCGTCGAAAACGGCCATTTCCTCGAAGTCGGCGCCGTCGGCGAAATCGAAGCCCCCAGCGGCGCCCCGCGCGTCGACCTGACGGGCATGACCGTGATGCCGACCATCATCGATACGCACGTTCACACGAACACCGAGCGGGAGGCGCTCATCGCAGACCTCCGCGGCCGCCCCTACTGGGGCGTCAGTGCCGTGATGAGCCTCGGTCGAGACGCTGAAGAATCCGCCATCGAGATTCGCAACAATGACATCCCCGGCGCTGCCCGCTTCCGCACCGCTGGCGTCGGCATCACCGGCCCCGAGCCTGGTCGGACTGAAATCCCCTACTGGGTGACCACCGAAGAAGAGGCTCGGCAGGCCGTCCGCGAACAGGCCGCACGTGGCGTCGACATCATCAAGATTTGGGTCGACAACCGCGGCGGCACGGTCGAGAAGCTGCCCTTGGAGCTCGGCGCGGCCGTCATCGACGAAGCGCACAAAGTCGACCAGCGCGTCACAGCGCACATTTTTGACCTTGCCGACGCCAAGGCGCTACTGAGCGCCGACATCGACTCCTTCGCGCACGGCATCCGCGACACCGACGTGGACGACGAGATCATCGCCCTCTTCAAGGAGCGTCCCGACTTTGTGCTCGTGCCCAATTTGCCCGGCCGCGGCGTGCCGACCGATCTGAGTTGGTTGAGCGCTGCGCTTTCCGCCGAAGAAATGGAGAGATTGCAAGCCTCCAACGTTGAGAATCCCGGATCGCAGGCTGCCTTCGCCATACAGGCCCGCAACCTCGCTCGCGTTAACGACGAAGGCGTCACGATCGCGCTGGGCTCGGACGGTAACAGCGCCTGGGCCCCGCATGTCGAAATGGAAGACATGGCGATCAGCGGCATGACCCCTGCCGAGGTGATCGTCGCGGCGACCAAGAACGGCGCCGAATTCCTGCGCCTTGACGATGTCGGAACGATCGAGACCGGCAAGCGTGCTGACTTCATCGTCCTCGAAGCCAACCCGCTCGAAGACATCACCAACACCCGCAAGATCGACGCGGTCTACCTAGCTGGTCGCCAAGTCGACCGAGGCGAGTAAGCGGCCTGCCGCCGCTGTCTCCCGGCCGGTTGCGCAAGAACAAAACTGGGCTGGCTAGTTCGGGAGAGCTAGCAAGTAGGACACAAGGGCATCCATTTGCGGCTCGGGAAGGTCCAGTGGGGGCATTGTCGACCCGGGGACGAAGACGGCAGGTTCACGAAAGTGCCCAACGAGCCATTCAGCATCGCGTCGTCCCGCTACTCCGTTCAAGGTTGGCCCAACAGCCTGACCCTCACCATTCACTAGGTGACAGAACGTGCATTGCTGGGCTCCGTAGATGCTGGCGCCGTGAATCGGCAACTGCGGCGCTTGGGCGACCGCCGGTCCATTCGCTGGAGTGAGATTGACGGCGAAAGCTGTCAGATTCTGAACCTGGGCCCGCGTCAAGCTTGCTTCCCCGGTGGCGGAAGAATCTTGGAAATGGCTGGACATCCAGTCTTCGGACTGTCGAGTCACGACGGTTGAAAGGGCCGGACCGGCTTTTGGATCTCCTGCGGCGATGTTGTGACACCCGTCGCAACCCAGGTCGCGGAACTAGTAAAGGCCGGCAACTGCCGATGGCGGAAGGACGCTCCAGTCGGATAAGGGGTCGGCGGCGGCAACTTGGCTGCCTGCCTGCTGCTATGGGGTCGTCACAATCGCAGCAATGGTCAGGGCGCTCCATATGAAGGCGGCCAAAACTACCGTTCCGATCGCCGCGAATCGCTGACTGGCCCGCTTCACTTTGCCTGTGTCGAAGAACGGGACGAGAGCCAATGCGATGATTGCCAGCGTGGGCAACACCACTGCTCCAACAACCTCCCAAGAGCCCTGAAAGTACTTGAGGGTCTCGAAGAGGAACAAGAAGTACCACTCCGGGCGCGGGATGTAGCTGAGGTCTTGGGGATCGGCAACCTTCTCTAGCGGTATGTCCGCTAGGGCCGCAAGGCCGAAGAGCACCGCAAAAGTGACGAAAACCGCCACGGTATCCTTGTACACCTGCGCAGGGTAGAACTGCTTCTTGGGCTGATGCTCGTCGCCAGGCTGCGAGGCGACTCCGTGTCGGCGCACTAAGAAGACGTGGAAGATTGCCAAAGCCAGGGTGATCGCAGGCAGGACCATGACGTGCAAGGTGTAGAACCGCTGATAAACGCCAATCCCCACCTGTCCGGCGGGACTGCCCATTAACGCCTGAACGACGGAACCACCCGGCGGCAAGCCAGAGATCTGAACGGTCACCACGGTCGCCCAGTAGGCTCGGTTATCCCAAGGGAGCAAGTAGCCGGTGAGTCCGAAGCCCAAGGTGAGCAGCAGCAGTACGATTCCCACGAGCCAGGTCACTTCGCGGGGTTTCTTGTACGCGCCCCAAATAGCGACTTGAATCATGTGCAGCACGACGATGACGACCATCATGCTCGCGCCCCAGTGATGCAGGCCGTGAATCAGGCGACCGCCGGGAATCTCGCTGATGATGTATTGGAGGCTGAGGTACGAAGCTCCAGGTTGAGGGGCAAAGTTCAAGGCCAACAGAACGCCGGTGGCGAACTGCGTGACGAGGATGAATAGCGCAACGCTCCCAAAGACTTGATGCCAGCCGCTGGAAGCAGGAATCTCCTCGTCAAGAAACTTCTTCAGTCCACCGACGATCCCCGTGCGGTCGTCAAGCCAATTCAGCACGCCCTGCAGCACTCGCCTATCCTTTTCCTTCTTGCTGAGCCAGCGGGCCTAGCCACAGGCGATCGCCTTCGATCCTCGTTTCGAACCTGTCGAGCGGGCGTGGAGCTACACCGCTAACGACAGCGCCATCCTTACTGAACACCGATTCATGGCAGGGGCACAGGAAATGTTGTTGTCCTTCCTCCCAGTGATAGCCACAGCCGAGGTGCGTACACTGCGGCGAATAGACAACGATCTCGGAATCACTCTTCTTGAGCGCCCAAACCGTTGTCGTCTCTACCGACGACTTCCAAGCATCTTGCCGCTCCTGCTGAATGGCGACCTCGGTGGGCCGACCAGTGGGTAACGTCGCTATGCTCCCCGCGTCCGTCCAGCCGCCGCCTGTTTTCTTTCCCCCGGGAACGAGGAGGTAGATCAAGGCCGGTACGGCCACAGCCGCTTGGGCGATACCGCCAAGCAAAATAACAGACCATTCTTGAAATTTGCGTCGAGTCATCATCAGCAAATCTGACTAGCCAACCTACGATGCCACGCAGCAAAGAGTAGCGGACCTAGTGGTGAGCGTGACCTTACGAACGTAGCGCTAGAGTAGACCCAAAGGGTAGCCCCTCCACTGGGGTCAGGCATCGTTACAAACGGTTCAGGAACCGTCGCAGTCACGGCTATCTCCTGATTCTAAAAGGGTTGAAGCAGATCTACCCATTCGAAGCCTGGACGAGATGCGGATTGGACGACCCGTAGCGACGGCCGATGGACATTGAGCTTACCCCCGAAACATCGACTTTAGGCGCCGCCGCCGTGTAGAATTTGGGCGGCGTATGCGCCTCGTTTGAGGAGTGAGTAACATGTATCAACTTATCCTGACTTTTGTATTGGCTTCCGTCGTGCTGTCTGCCCAAACCAAGAAGGTTGTCGTCATGGACCAACCCGCGGAGGTGATCGCGGAATGGCAGGCGGTCAGCGACAAAGTACGGCTGGTCCCGGTGACCGCGGAAACCGTCATGAGCGAGATTGTCGACGCGGACGGTTTCGTCGGCAACATCACCCCGGACATGGTTCGCGCAGGCAAAAAGCTAGTGTGGACCCAAACAGTCAGCGCGGGAGTGGAACGCGTGCTGCATCTGACAGGCTCGACGGCGCTGCGGGATTCGAACATCGTGTTGACGAACAATCAGATCGTGCAGAGCCCGGAGATTGCCGACCATGCCTTCGCGATGTTGTTGGCGCATACGCGGGAGATCCCGAAGTGGCTCAAGCACAAAGATCAGGAACTCTGGCAAAACCGGCCTCACAATCTGCTGGAGCTGAAAGGTAAATCGGCGCTAGTCATCGGTATGGGCGGAATAGGCCAGCAAATCACGGTCCGCGCCTGGGCCTTCGGAATGAAAGTGGTCGGCGTCGATCCGGAAGATATCCCCTACTCGCCGATGGTGGATCACGTGGTCAAGCCGGATCAGATCGACCAGGAATTGCCTAACGCGGACGTGGTGTTCATGGCCGCACCGTTTACGCCGCAGAGCGCCAACATGCTCGGACCCGACCAGTTTGAGTTGATGAAGAGGGGTTCGTACTTTATCGCCGTGAGCCGCGGCGGCACATACGATCTGGCATCGCTGGTCAAGGCACTGGACTCGCAGCGGTTGGCGGGTGCGGGCGTCGACGTGATGAATCCGGAGCCGCTGCCGAAGGGGCATCCGCTGTGGGGATTCGAGAATGTAATCATTACGCCGCACGTCGCGGGACGGTCGGACTTCGATCAATTTCGCATGTTGGGGACGGCGAAGGAGAACATTCGGCGCTTCGGCGAAGGGCTGCCGTTCGTCAACGTCGTCGACAAGCAAAAGGGCTGGTAGCGCTAGCGCGCGCCATTACGCGCTCTTACGCGGTTACGATGCCGAGCGGCGCACGGTTGATCCACTGGCCGCGGGTGAAGTCGGGGAAGTCCATCGTCTTGCTTCTTTGGGCGATGGAACGTTCGCTGAGTTCGGATATCGCGCAAAGGGCGGCTCCGTCGTAGACGTCGATGTCCAGGGGCTGGCCATTGCGCAGGCAATAGACGAGCCGGTAGGTCTGCACGAAGTCCATGCCGCCGTGGCCAGAACCTTGGGCCTGCTGTTCCAAGGCGCGCCAGAGCGGGTGCTCGTATTGGTCGGCGTATTTTGCGATGAGGTTTTCCCACTCGTGTTGCGGGCTCCTCCCGTCTAGGTAGACTCGGGCCTCGGGGTACTTCTCGACGATTCCCTTGGAGCCTTGAATGGTGAAGTCGCGACTGTAAGGGCGGGCGGTGTTGGTGTCGTGAGTCAGAACGACGGTTTGGCCCGCGCGCGTGCGGATTAGCGATGTGACGACGTCGCTGAGGGCGAAGTAGAGCTTCGCCTGGGGGCTGTCGGCGCCGAACTCGGCGACGGCGTACTCGTGCAATCCCTGGGTCTTGGAACCGATGGAGACCAGGTGATCGAACTGGTTGCCGCGGTTGATGTTGAGGCACTGCGCCACCGGGCCCAGGCCGTGCGTGGGGTAGAGGTCGCCGTTGCGCCGGATGGCGTGATCGAGCCGCCAAAGCTTGCGGCCCGCACGCTGACTGAATTTGCCGGCGCGAAGATCGTGCAAGTATCCGCAACGCGCGTGCACGAGTTCTCCGAGCACGTTCTGGCGGACCATGTTGAGAACCATCAGTTCGACGCGGTCGTAGTTGCAGTTCTCCAACTGCACGCAGTAGCGACCGGTCTGCTCGGCTGTCTCCACTAGCTCCCAGCACTCTTCGAGCGTTACGGCGATGGGCACTTCGCTGACTGCGTGCTTGCCGCTGTTCATCGCTTCTAGGCAGATGCGCGTATGCCATTCCCAGGGGGTAGCGGTAAAGACGAGGTCGAGATCGTCGCGTTCGCACAGGCGCTTGTAATCGTTGTCGCCGCGCGAGTAGATCTGCGGCGATGGCCGACCCGAGTCGGTCACCATCTTCTGAGCCAGCGCGGCGTTGTCTTCGACGATGTCACAGATGGCGCGTACTTCAACGCCTTCGAGCTTTAAGAAGTTGGCGAGATCGCCGCGGCCTCGCGAACCGACGCCGACAACGCCGATGCGTACGACGTCGAGCGGCGCGGCCGTCTTTTGGGCCGACGCTGCAGCGGCGAGCGAGAGGCCGGCGCCGACGGCGGAAAGGAACTGTCTGCGGTTGGGCGTGCTGGGCATGAGTGGTCCTCGTTAGGCCATCTTAAAGCGCCAGATCCAGCCGACATCGTCGCAACAGATCATGTAGCCGTCGTGAAGCGCGGCGCCGTGAATGACGGGAGAGTCATCGGGAAGCTGGATCTTCTCAGTGATACTGCCGGTCTTGCCGTCGAGGCGGAAGAAGGCGTTGAGATTGGAGTCGGCGTTCCAAAGCGTTTCGCGATTCTCGTCCCAGGTGAGCCCGTGGGTGCGGTTGCCGGGCAGCGGCCATGAATCTTGGACCACCCAGGTTTTCTTGTCGATGACGAATAGATGCCGGGCGGGCGGGACGGCGACGTAGAGCAGACCATCTTTGGCGACGATGCCGTGGGCGCCGGTTCCGCCGGCGCCCTGTTTGGTTTCGAGGGGCAATTGCCCGTAGCTAAGCGGATTGGCGGCGGCTGTACCACCGCCCTGCCTGGCGGGCGCCGGATAGGCCGGTTTCAATTTGCCGCCGCGCCCGGGCGCGTCGCCCTTCATCTGGAAGATGCGACCGGCGCCGGGCGTCCAGTACTTGGCGATGGTCTTGCCGCTGTGGGAGTCGCAGGCGACGATCATGTTGCCGTAGGTAGAGGCGATCCACATCACGCCGTCTTCGTCGACGGTGAGGCCGCTGGCAGAGTCGACCTCGGCTTTGAATTCGCGAATGACTTTACCGTCCGCCGGGTTTACGAGCGACATCCAGTTTTCAGAACCTTGGTCTAGGACCCACAACCCATCGGGCTGGGTATCCAAACCGTTCGGTTTAGAGTGTGGAGACTTGTAGAGGATCTCCCACTTCGGAGCGGGACGCGACTTCACGCTGCTGACGTTGGGTCTTGCGGCGAAGGCGCTTGGAGCGGACAGGGCGGTTGCGGACAGGGCAAGAAAATCTCGTCGTTTCATGCTGGCGGCCTCCTAAGCGGCTCGTATTGTTCTCGGTCTGGGAACAAGAACCGACTGTACTGGCAGGATTGTAGCGCGGCCCGCGCCGGGCTGCGCTGAAGTGTTGTAATGGTGGGCTGTGCGGCTTGCTACTTGGAATGTTAACGGTCTTCGTGCGCGGATGGATTTTGTCCTCCATTGGTTGCAGGAACGGGCGCCCGACGTGGTCGGATTGCAGGAACTCAAGCTAGAAGACGAGCAGTTTCCGCATGACGTTTTTGAGGCGGCCGGCTACACAGCGGTGACTCACGGGCAGAAGGCCTGGAACGGCGTGGCGATACTCAGCCGGACGGAAGCCGGCGCCTGCGAGCGGGGGTTACCGGGCGAGGAAGAGTTCGGCTCGCGGCTGATTACGGCTGAGGTCGGCGGCGTGAACTTCACGACCGTCTACGTGCCGAACGGCAAGTCCGTTGAGCATGACGATTATCCGAAGAAGCTGGCCTGGTTGGAGTCGCTGCGGGCGCACGTCGCGGCGAGCTTGGATGCGGCGAAGCCGGCGGTGCTGTGCGGGGATTTCAATATCTGTCCGACGCCGCTGGACTCGTGGAACGAGAAGTCGCATGAGGGGAAAATATTCCACACAGACGAGGAGCGACGTCGCTACCGCGCGATTCTGGAGTGCGGCTACTTGGACGTGTACCGCGAAAGGAACCCGGACTTGAAGGCATTCTCGTGGTGGGATTATCGCGGGGGCTCTTTCCACCGCGGAATGGGTTTGCGGATAGATTTTCTGTTGGCCACGCCGGCGTTGCTGTCGCGGGTGACGAGCGTGGAAATTGACAGGGAGTACCGCAAGAAAAAGGGTGAGCTGACGGCGTCGGATCACGCGCCGGTCATGATGGACATCGACTGAGCGACGCTCAGGCCTTGTCCGCAATCAAGAACAAATAAAGCAGGGGCAGGTAGATAACGGAGACGCGCAGGAGTGTCCGTGCGTGTTGCTCGGTGCGATGGCGCGCCATTTTGATACCGGCGGCGAGGTAGAGGCAGCCGAGGATGATCGCGGCGACGCCGTACACGGGGCCTGCGAGTCCGAGGACCCAGGGCGCGGCGCTAACGGGGATCAGGTTGAAGCCGTAGAGCACGACGTGTCGACCGGTGCCGGCGCCGTCCTTTTCGATGACGGGCAGCATCTGCACGCCGGCACGGCGATATTCTTCGCGGTAGAGCCAGCCGATGGCGTAGAAGTGCGGGAACTGCCACAGGAAGAGGATGAAGAAGAGCACCCAAGCTTCAAGGCCGAGCGCGTTGCGGGCGGCGGCCCATCCGAGCAGCAAGGGCGCGGCCCCGGGCACGGCGCCGACAAAGGTCGCCAGTGGGGAGCGGGTTTTCAGCGGCGTATAGATAGCGACGTAGCTGAGCACGGTGAGCGCGCCGATCACCGCTGAGAGCCAGTTGACGGCGACAGCCAAATAAATCACGCCGCCGACCGAGACCGCCAAGCCGAACCACAGCGAGCCGTTGGCGCTAACGCGTCCGGACGGGAGCGGGCGATTCTCTGTCCTGGTCATCCGCGCATCCAGATCGCGCTCCCACCACTGGTTCAGCGCGCCGCAGCCGCCGGCCAGCAGCGCCGTCGCTAGAACGGTATGGATGAGTTGGCTGACGTGGAGTTGCGTCGAGGAGCCGACATAGAAGCCGACCATGGTTGACATCAAGATCAACCAGACGACATTCGGTTTAGTCAGTTCGAAGTAATCCCAGATCGCCGACGGTGCAGCGACAGGAGTTTGCGAAGCTGCCTCGGGTTCCAGTCTCATCTAGGCGGCTCGAACAGTTAGTTGCCGAAGGTGAACTCGGCCGCGGCGTGCTCGCCGGCGGCCACGGTGAACTGGTACTCCTGCGATTCAAAGCGCTCGTGGACTGCCTCAAGAGTGTATTCCCCTGGAGGCAAACCGGTGATGGAGAAGGCGCCGTTTTCGTCGGTGATGGCGAAGAACGGGTGCTCCACGACGTTGACGTAAGCGCGCATCCAGGGGTGGATATTGCACTTGACCGGGATCATGAACTCGGGCTTGGAGAAGGCTTCGTCGATGGCCCCTGCTCCGGCCGCCTGCGATTTGTTCCACTCGACGTTTTCGCGCGGCAGCGGATGTACGTTGTGCAGCGTGGGGTCGCTGTTGGTGACCTCAAGCGGCTGACCGACCTGCAAGCCAACCACGTGCGGCACGTAGATGCAGCCCTGCTGGTCGATGTGAACCGGGGTCGTGGGGACCTCGAAAGCTTTTCCTTCCAACCCAGCCGTCACGACAACGAAGACGTTCTTGAGCGTTCCGTTGGGGTTGACGGCAACGGTTTCCGGATAGATGGGGCCGTCATGGGTGTCTTTACACTCCGCATCGCCGCCCATGTTGATGGGGACGAGTTTCGGGGCTTCACCCGCGAATTTCACCGTGCCGGCGACGGATGCCGCGACGGCGGGATCGACTTGGAATGTCTCCTGGGGCGCGGCGGCCTCATCTGCGCCGCCGCCGCAAGCGGCGAGGAGGAGCAAGGAGAGCACGACGGGCGCCGTAGCGCTGCGGATTCGATAGCACATAGCGGGATTACCTCCATTGTACCTTTCTGGCTGGAGGGCTCGCTGTGAGCTAGAGGTTGGGCGATTGCGCCAGGAACCGTTCGGCGCGTGCCAGGTCGGCGGGCGTATCGACGCTGAGGCCGAGGTGGTCGTGGGTCTCGACGACGCGGATTCGGCGGCCGTTTTCGAGGGCCCGGAGCTGTTCTAGGCCCTCGATCCGCTCAAGTCTCGTGGGCGCCATTTGCGAGTATTCGGTGAGGAAAGTCTTGGTGTAGGCGTAGAGGCCGATGTGCTCGAAGGCCGGATGGTCAGGGGACGCGTTTCGGGGGTAGGGAATCAGCGAACGGGAGAAGTAGAGCGCGAAGCCGGACTGGTCGGCTACGACTTTAACGACGTTGGGGTCCTGGAGGTCGCGATCGTTGTCGATCGGACGCATTAAGGTGCTCATCTCGACGCCGGACTCGGAGTGGAACGGTTGAACGAGCTGATCGATGACGCGCGGCGAAATGAAGGGTTCATCGCCCTGGATGTTGACGACGACATCGGCGTCTGCCTGGGCGGTCGCCTCGGCGACGCGGTCGGTGCCGGAGCGGTGAGTGGGGGAAGTCATCACCGCCTTGCCGCCGAAGCGGCTCACGGCGTCGAAGATGCGAGCGTCGTCGGTGGCGACCAAGAGGTCAGTCAGCAGCGCAGATTTGGCGGCCCTTTCGTAGACGTGTTGGATCATTGGGCGGCCGCCGATGAGGGCCAGCGGCTTGCCTTCGAGGCGTGCGGAGTGAAACCGAGCAGGGATGACGCCAACAACGTTCATTCGGGAATTGGGCCGGAAGGCGCGTGCTACATTGGCGCTTTCAGGTTGCTCATTCTCCCATGTCCGGCGAGGCATTCGAAAGGTTGATCGAGATCATGGCGCGTCTGCGTGCGCCGGGGGGCTGTCCGTGGGACCGCAAGCAGACGCTAGAGAGCTTGCGGCCTTATCTGGTCGAGGAGACCTATGAGGCGCTGGACGCGATCGACCGCCAGGACTGGGATCATCTGGCTGAAGAACTAGGCGATGTCTTGCTGCAGGTGGTTTTTCAGGCTGAGATTGCTCGCGAGGCAGGACTGTTTGACATCAACGACGTGGTCCGATCGATAACCGAGAAGCTGGTGCGACGGCATCCGCATGTTTTCGGTGAAGACTCGGTCGATACCGCGGACCAAGTCGTGGAGCGCTGGGAAGAGATCAAAGCCCAAGAGCAGGCCGGCAAACCGGCGCCAGAGGTTGCCGGTTTGTTGGAGTCTGTCCCACGCCATCAGCCGGCTCTGCTTGAGGCGTTCGAGGTGGGCAAGAAGGCGGCCAAGACCGGTTTTGACTGGGAGCGCCTCGAAGACCTCAAGAAGAAACTCGATGAGGAGATGGCTGAGATTGCAGAGGCGGCTCAGTCGGGAAACGCCGACGATCTTGAGGACGAAGTGGGCGATCTGCTTTTCATGGCGACGAATGTAGCGCGGTATTTGAAAGTTCACCCGGAGATCGCGTTGCGCCGGGCGAACGCGAAGTTCCGCAGCCGGTTCGCGCATATCGAACGCAGCCTCGCGGCCCAAGACCGAACATTGGAGCAGGCGTCTCTCGAAGAGATGGAGGCGCTTTGGCAGGAAGCGAAGGGCGGCTAAGCCTCCAGAACCCTACCCCGGCGCTGCTTTGGGGGCTGGTTGGATGCATGGTCGTGATGTGGTCGGTGAATCCGATTGCGGCCAAGATCGCCTTGCGGCATCTGCCGGCGCCGCTGTTGGTTTCGGTGCGCACCACCATCGCTGCTTTGATCGTGCTGCCGTGGTTGTTCCGGGCTAGGAGAGTCGTCCACGCCGGGCACTGGTGGAAGCTGGCCCTGCTGGGCGCGGGATTGCAGGTGGGCAATCAGCTTATCTACGTCACCTCGCTGAGCCTGACGAGCGTGGCGCATGCGGCGTTCATCTACAGCGTGGTGCCGGTGATCATCCTGCTGCTGGCGGCATCGCGCGGGCAGGAGAAGATTACCTCAAAGAAGCTGATCGGGATGTCCGTCTGCGTCGCCGGAGCGGTTTGGCTGGCTATGGACCGCAGCGGCGGCGGGAACCCATCGCTGCAAGGCGACGCATTGCTGGTCGTGGCCGGGTTGCTGTTCGCCGCATTCACGGTTTTCGGTAAGCAGGCGCGCCAGCAGTACGGCGCGGTCGTGCTGAATTCGCTTGCCTACGTGAGCGGCGCGGCATTGCTGCAGCCTGTGATCTGGATTGTTTACCGCGATTTTTCGCTGCTGTCGGTTCCGAGCGAAGCGTGGTGGGCGGTGTCGTACATGGCCGTCTTCCCGTCGGTGTTCGGCTACCTGATCTACTACTGGGCGCTGGGCCACGTGCCGGCGTCAAGGATCGCCGGGGTGCAATACATCCAGCCGCTGACGGCGACTTCGCTCGGATGGGTGCTGCTGGGGGAGTCGGTATCGTTGAACTTGGGCCTGGCCGGTGCGGTGATTTTGGCGGGCGTTTACTTGGCCGAGCGGCGTTGACGGCGGCAATTGGTTTTAAACTGGCAACTGACGATGGCGGTGCGAGACAAATCGTTCGAGGGACCCGACGGGCGAGTTCGTTGCTGGTGGTGCGCGGGTGATGGGGCTTTCGTGCCTTATCACGACGAAGAGTGGGGATTTCCCGTTGCCGATGACCGCCGGCTATTCGAGAAGATCTGCTTGGAAGGGTTCCAGGCTGGGCTGAGCTGGCGGACGATACTGAACAAGCGCGAGAATTGCCGCAAAGGATTCTCGAATTTCGAGATTGGCAAGGTTGCTAAGTTTGGTCCCAAGCAAGTGGAGAAATTACTGGGCGACGCTGGAATTGTCCGTCATCGGGGCAAGATCGAGTCGACGATCAACAATGCCCGTAGAGCCCAGGAGCTGATTGCGGAGGTTGGTTCGTTGGCGGCGTACTTCTGGCGTTATGAACCGGCGCCGGCTAGCCGGCCTAAGAAGCTGACCCACGCGGAGCTGCTGAAGATGGCGACGACGCCGGAGTCGCACGCGCTGTCGAAAGATTTGAAGAAGCGCGGCTGGTCGTTCGTGGGTCCGACGACCGTCTACGCCTTTATGCAGGCGATGGGTTTGGTTAACGATCATCAGGAGATTTGTACGGCGCGCTCGCGGGCCGAGCAAGCGCGACAGTCATTCCGGAGGCCGGTCTAAGGCGTTCTATGAAACAAGCAGACCATGATGCGCCCAGCGTCGATCTCAGCGAACGTTTCCAAGAAGCGTTGGCCTGGACGTCCGCGCTGCATCGCCGGCAGGCGAGGAAAGGGCCCGCCGTGCCGTACGTCGCCCATTTGCTGGCCGTCTGTTCGCTGGTGTTAGAGGCGGGCGGCGATGAAGACGAGGCGATCGCCGCATTGCTGCACGACGCGGTTGAAGACCAAGGCGGCGTGCCACGGTTGGAGGAGATTCGCAGCCGGTACGGCGATCGCGTGGCGAGAATCGTCGACGGATGCACGGACGCTTACGATAGTCCGAAGCCCGCCTGGCAAAAGCGCAAGCAAGACTTCATCAGCAGCTTGGATCAAGCGATGGAGTCCGTAGTGCTGGTTGTAGCCGCGGACAAACTTCACAAGGCGCAAAGCACGATCGAGAGCCTCAAAGCCGAAGGGCCGTTGGCGTGGGAGAGATTTCGCGGCAGGGAGCGGGCCATGTGGTATTACCAGCAGATCACGGTGGCGATTGAGCGCCGAGGTGAAAGCAGCCTCACGCGACGTCTGCGCAGCGCGGTCGATGCGCTGGAGAGCTTATGAGCGATGGCGGTGGTCAGGGCAGGATAATTGATTCAGATGCATCGTTACGTCATGTATAACGGTCGGATCGTTTCGGCCGACGAGTCGATCTTCAAGCCTGGACAGTTGGGATTGCTGTCAGGCTGGGGCGTTTTCTCGACCTTGCGGATCGGCCGCGGCGTCCCCTTTGCCATGGAGCGGCATTGGGCGAGGCTTTGCCGTGATGCGGAATTGATCCACGTCGACTTACCAGTCAATCTGGACGCCGTTCGCGCCGGATTCGCAGAACT
This sequence comes from Acidobacteriota bacterium, assembly GCA_027592785.1. Taxonomy (GTDB): domain Bacteria; phylum Acidobacteriota; class Terriglobia; order Bryobacterales; family UBA6623; genus CAMPKL01. The sequence continues at coordinate 43,801 of JAQCLD010000013.1, read as the reverse complement.
CATTCGCCACAACGATGCGCAGGAAGCCGTGGCGCGGATTTGCGTGTTTCGGTCCAAAGGCGGCCGCTGGGAAGGTCCAGGAACAGGAGCATCCTCTGATTGGGTGGTGCTGACCGACGATCTCTCCCCCTGGCCGGACGCAGCTTCGTTAAGCGTGAGGGCCAACGCGCGATTCGCCGCGTCTCCGTTTGTTGGGGCCAAGACGCTTTCCTGGTCGGCGAATCTAACGATGTATGAAGATGCCCGCCGCGAGGGCTTCGACGAGGTGATTTTGCTAAACGAACGGAGCGAAGTCACGGAATGTACGTCGGCTAACATCTTTGCTGTAAGGGACGGCATCACCTACACCCCGCCGCTGCATTCCGGCCTGCTGCCGGGAGTGACTCGCGAAGTGATGCTCTCGGAGCTGCGCAGCAGCCCGAAGGTTCAAGAAAAGGTGCTCGCGGTGGATGATCTGCTGGGAGCCGAGGAAGTGTTTATTACCTCGTCCACGAGGGAACTGCTGCCGGTTGCGCGAATCGGCGAAACGCGTTTAACGCCGGCGGGCGAGTGGCCTGTGATGGCTCAGCTTCGTCGAGAGCTGCGCGATTATAGGGATCGCTACACCGACGCTCAATTGGCTGGGGACTAGCTGCCGCCTTACATCAGTTTGGCAGCGGCATCGCGAACCAAAGTCGCTACGGCATGCGCTTCGGCGGCTTCTCCGCGCCCGCAGGGGCCGACGCCTTCGGACGTTTTGGCTTTGAGCCCGATTCTGTCAGCGTCGATGGCCAGGATGCGCGCCAAGTTCTTGCGGATCGCTTGGCGGTGCGGCAACAATTTGGGACGCTCCAGAACGACAACCGCATCGACGTTGACGATGCGATAGCCGTAGCCTACGACCAACTCTCGGGCCTGCTGCAGAAAGACTTCGCTGTCCGCATCTTTCCATTGCGGATCGGTGGGCGGAAACAGTTCTCCGATATCGCCAAGGCTGGCGGCGCCTAAGAGCGCGTCGGTGATAGCGTGCATCAGGATGTCGGCGTCGGAGTGGCCGGCAAGCCCTTTTTCGAAGGGCAGCTCGACGCCGCCGATGATGAGCTTGCGATCGGGCTCCAGGCGGTGCAGGTCATAGCCTATACCGGTGCGAAACTCTTGCGCCATCGCCTACGCTTCGTCCTCGGGATTTTCTAGATAGAACTGGGCCAACTGAAGGTCTGACGGCCGGGTGATCTTGATGTTCCGCGGGCTACCCATCATGACGTGAACGTCTTGACCCAGATGCTCCACAAGGCTGGCCTCATCGGTGCCAGTAAAGCCGTCGCGGTCGGCGGCGGCATAAGCCTGCCGCAGCAGATCCGTGCGAAACGCTTGAGGCGTCTGAGCGAGCATAATGGTCTCGCGCGGCAGAGTGGCGTGGACAATGCGCTGATCGACTCGCTTGACCGTGTCGACAGCGGGCACGCCGAGGATGACGGCGCCGTCGCGCCGTGCTTGTTCGACGACCTGATCGATCAAGGCGATCGTCACAAATGGGCGGACGGCATCGTGGACGGCCACGACCTCCACATCGTCGCCTACCAGGGCGAGGCAATTCTTGACAGACTCTTGGCGGTTCTGGCCGCCGGGCGCGAGGCGAACGGGTTTGGAAAAGGTCTCTTCGGCGAGCAGTGCGGCGACATCTTCTTGATCGCTCTCGCGCACCGCGATGAGGATCTCGGAAATGGACGCGGCGGCGGTAAAGCGGCGAATCGTGTGGACGAAGACGGGCGCTCCGCCGATGGAGAGGAACTGTTTGCGCTTCGACGCCTCGGACGCCCCGCGGCCCATCCGTGTGCCCAGCCCTGCGGCCGGAATGATTGCTGCCGCTTTCATCTACCTAGCTGGCGTTGGCCGTCGCGCTGAATTCACTGGCATCGTCTGGTCTGGACTGGCCCCGGTCCGCCTCCAGTTTGCCAAAAATCATCTTTCCAGCGGCGGTCTGAATCACGCTGGTGACCGAGATGTCGACTTTCTTGGAAATCAGATGCCGGGCATGGTCGACGACTACCATCGTGCCGTCGTCCAAGTAGGCCACGCCTTGGTCTTGTTCCTTGCCTTCTTTTTGGATCAGCACGTGCATCAATTCGCCCGGCAGGACAACGGGTTTCACCGCATTGGCCAGTTCGTTGATGTTGAGGGCAGCGACGCCCTGGAAGGCGGCGAGATTGTTGAGGTTGAAGTCGTTGGTGACAATCTTGCCGTGGTAGTTCTTGGCCAGTTCTACGAGCTTCTGATCGACTTCTTTCAGCCGCGGGAAGTCGTCTTCCACGATCTTGACTTCCAAATCGCCGTTTTCCTGCAGACGCTTCAACATGTCGAGCCCGCGTCTCCCACGGTTGCGTCGCGCGGTGTCGGCGGAGTCGGCAATCGACTGCAGTTCCCAAAGGACAAAGCGCGGGATGATGATCGGCCCGTCCAGGAATCCCGCTTCGGCGACCTCGGCGATCCTGCCGTCGATGATGACGCTGGTATCAAGTATCTTGTTGATCGCCCTTTGCGTCGCTTCGTGCTGAAAGGCCGCGACGGCGCCGAGGTTCAGAGAGTCTCCCTGTGCCCCTCCGACGGCGACGCCAAGATAAGCGCCCAACAGGAGAATGAGAATTTGTAGTGCGGCGGAGGTGCTTTCACCGACCGCTGAGCGCAGCGCGGCGGCGGCCATTGCCGCCCCTGCAACGCCCAAGACCATGCCCACGGCGCCGCCGATGACGCGCTTTAAGGCGGCATGGCGCAGGCGCATCTCGGCCAACACGATGATCGCGCCGGCAAACATTCCTAGTCCGACCGCGCCGCTGAGGGAAGTCCCGAACGGGCGCACGTCAGCGATGATTGCAGCTACAGCAACGACAAGCGTTGCCCGGAGTACCCACAAATCAGTCATAGTACGGTGCGCCTCTGACCGGTCGGAGAGTCCCGGTACGGGATAAAACCTTTCGATCCAGATAGATAGCATACCGCAGAACGGCCGGCCGGTCACCCGAAAACTGCATGCAAAGGTGCTGGAAGGTCGTCGATCGGACGTAGCCGAAGGCCGGCAAGCGGTAGCTCTTGGGTTGCAGTCAGCGGCGACGGCTCTGCTAACTTGGGGCATGAGAGCAAACAAGCTGGCCCTGGTTCTTGCGCTCTGCGCCGCGTGTTCCCCGACTCCTCCTACGTCCGAAACTACCGTCGCCAATGAGCCCGGAAGCGGTCAGTTCGCGAAGGTTGCCGCCGCGGGTCAAACGGTCTATCTTTCAGGTCAGACAGCCGACGGCAGCGGCGACATCGAATCTCGCACCCGAGGCGCGATGGACAAACTGGGCGCGGTGCTTGATGAGCAGGGACTGGAATTCTCCAATCTCGTCAATTGCCGCCTTCAACTGGCGGACATGGACGACTACCAAACCGTCAACGGAATCTACGCCAGCTACTTTGAGTCAGAGCGTTATCCGGCGCGAACCACGGTTCAAGTCGCGGCGCTTCCCGACGACGGGCGGATCACGGTGACGTGCATCGCCTATCAAGACGCGGCATCCATGAGCATCGTGCGGCCTTCGCCTGAGGTGATTCCGCCCGCGATGGGTCCCTATTCGCCGGCGGTGATGGCGGGCGATATGCTCTATGTTTCCGGCCAGGGCGGGCGCGATCCGTTGACGGGAGAAACCTCACCAGAGGCCGGCGCTCAAACGGATCGAACACTGCAGACCATTCAGGCGACGATTGCTGCTCAACAGCTGGGGCTTGACAGTATCGTGACGGCGGCATTTTACTACCCCGATCTCGAAGATACCGCCCAGATCGAGGCGCGTCTCTCGGCGGCGATGCCCGCAGGCAGCGGCGCGGCCCGGTCGGCGGTTCCCGTGGGGCGTTTGCCGGGCGACATTGCGGTCGAAATCGCTGTCATTGCCGCGAAAGACAAATACACGGTGACTCGACTGTATCCGGCTGGCGAAGAGGCCAGCGCCGGGCTAAGTCCGGCCGTGTTGGCAGGAAACACGTTGTACGTGACGGCTTTGGCTATGCCCGAGGCGGGAGTAGGTCTCGAAGAGCAGTTCCAGGCGATCCTGACGCGCCAAAAACTCGTCCTCGGTCTCGCCGAGATGGATCTTTCCAACGTGGTCTATGCGGACGTCTACTTGACTGACGTCGCCGACACGGAGGCTGTGCGCGGGCTCATCGGCGAAGCCTTCGGAGCCAAGGCTCCCGCGGGCACCATCGTCGGAATGAATTCTGAAAACGGCGCGAAGGTGATGGTTGGACTGGTGGCCGCGAAGTAGGCGGCTACTCGGCGGGGTCCTTGGCGACGAGCTGTGCGAGTTCGTTGAGGAACTCTTGCTCGTCCTCGAACTCGCGGTAGACCGACGCGAAGCGCACGTAGGCGACTTTATCGATGCGCTTGAGTTTGGTCATCAATAGTTCGCCGATATGCGAGGTGGTGCAGTGGCGATCCTCAGCGGTGGCCACGAGATTCTCAGCGGCGCCGACGAGCTCTTCAAGCTGCATCATGCTGACCGGCCGTTTCTCGGCGGCGCGCAGTAGGCCGCTAAGAACCTTCTGACGCTCGAACGGCTCGTGGCGGCCGTCTTTCTTGACGACCATGTAGGGGATCTCGTCGATGCGCTCGTAAGTGGTGAAGCGCCGGTTACACTCCAGGCATTCGCGCCGTCGGCGAATGACGTCGCCTTCCTTGCTTTCGCGGGAGTCGACGACCTTATCCGCTGTGACGCCGCAAAAAGGACAGAGCATGGGAAAAAGAAGGAACCGACGTAGCGGGAAGGTTCCAGTTCTGATTCTAGCGCGACGGTGAATATATGATGACCATATCCCCGATACCCATCCCATGACGCCTACACGACGGACTCGCTATGCGCCGAGCCCGACCGGATATCTCCACCTGGGTCACGTCGCACACATGCTGTATGTGTGGGGCGCGGCACGAGCGTTTGGCGCGGAAGTCATCGTGAGGATGGAGGATCACGACCGAGGGCGGTGTCGGCCGGAGTTTGAGGCGGCCATTCTCGAAGATATGGATTGGCTGGGGTTTGTGCCCGCAAACGTTTTGGAGCGAAGGAGCCCCTACCGCCAGAGCGATTGCGAAGATCGTTACGAGGCGGCGCTGGAGCGCCTGAAGCGGCAGGCCCACGTCTACCGCTGTAGCTGCAGCCGCAAACAGATCGCCGCGCGCGTACTGCCGTCGGCCGACGGCGAACTGCCCTACGATGGCCTCTGCCGTAACTTGGAGTCCACGAAAGGGGGAATTCGGATCGAACTCGGGGGCGGCGCGGAATTTTTCTTGGACGGCTTGCTCGGTGAACAGTCGCAAGACCCCAGCGTTCAGTGCGGCGATCTGCTGTTGCGCGATCGGTCGAGTCAGTGGACGTACCAGTTCGCCGTGACGGTGGACGATCTGATCCAGGACGTCGACTTGGTGGTTCGTGGGGAGGATCTGTTGCCCTCGACCGGGCGACAGATCCGGCTCGGCAAGTTATTGGGACGTGAGCAAGCGGCCCTTTTTGTGCATCATCCGCTGATACGAGACGACGACGGGGGCAAGCTGAGCAAGAAGGAGGCGTCCGCACCGATTCGCGAAACGCGGCGCAAGGGCGTGCCGCCGCAGCAGGTGCTCGGTTCGGCCGCGCAGCGGGTCGGACTGACGTTAGGGGGCGCTCCGCAGGAACGGGAAGCGTTACTGGAACTCACAGCGAAACGGCTGCTTGAGACTTGTACCTGGTCGCCGGATTACTCGGCCAGCAACTTGACGCCGAGCATCAATAAGACGCCAAGGACCACCAAGGCCACCTGAACCAGGGCCTTCTTGCCGCCGCGCTCCCTGTGCAATTCGGGGATGAGATCGGCGGCGGCGATGTATAGAAAATTTGCTGCGGCTACCGGCAGCAGATACGCGACGAATTTCTGCGATTCGGCGCCCACCAACAAGCTCACGACGGCTCCGAGGATGGCCATCGTCGCGGAGAGAAAATTCAAGAATAGCGCCCGTTTGACGCTCAGTCCGCCGTGGATCAGCACGCCGAAGTCGCCTATCTCTTGGGGGATTTCGTGGATGGCCACGGCAAGCGTCGCCGCGGCCCCGACAGATATATCCACCTGGAAGCTAGCTGTGATGATTACGCCATCGACGAAGTTATGCAGCCCGTCGCCGATGAGGTTCATCATGACCACTGGCTTGGGGCCATGGTGGTGCCCTTCGAATTCCTCTTCCCCGTGGTGATGGGCCCACAAGAACTTCTCCAGCGCGAAGAAGACCACGAACGAGCCGGTTAGCAATAAAAACAGCGGCAGGCCAGTCCCCAGCTCATCAATAGCGCGGGGCAACACATGCAGCAGCGCGGTGCCGAGCAGGCTGCCGGCGGCGAGCGCCACCAGATGGGGAATTAGGGCATCGAGGCCGCTCCTGCGGCGGGACAGCGCCAGGAGCCCCACGAAAGACAACAGGCTGAGCAGGGCGACGCTGGAGAGGGTTACCGCCCAAAGTTCGATTGGATCTGTCAACGAAGGCCCTGCAGACGAATCTAACAGTGTACCGGTCGCGCTGGCTTAAGGGCGGATTCAGACCCAGTAGGTGCGGTCTAGGCTGCGGTCCTAACGACTACTCTCTATCTTGCTGGCGAGCATTTCGGAATGCGCAGTGCCTCCATCGTTGAACTCAGGAAACCCTCGAATCTCCCCAGCGGCTTGAACGAACGCCCTGAGGTGATCCCCGAGAACGCGATGAAACGCTGCGGCGTGCTCGGCAGACATTCCGATTGTCACGTGATCTTCGATCTCCAGTTGCGCGTCGTCGCTAACGAGCGTGCTGCCGAAAATCATCTTGATGCCAAAGGGGTTGGTAGATAAGTTGGTGGCGTCACAGTACAGCGGTGGAATCTGCTGTTTGCTGTGTCTTACAGTTGGCCTATTTGGAAGGTTGTTGTCATCGGACATTTGCTACGATCTCCAATCCCGTTCTTGTTCCTGTCCTAACCTCTGGCTGCGTGCTTGATCCGAAATGGGAGAAGGGTCTCTCGAAGATACTCATCGACGCGATGAACCGCTCGGATGAAGCGGGTCTTGGCTTGGGATGCAATAAGCGGGGATCTCCTTCGCGGCGTACGCGTTCAAGGGACGCTGGGCCTAGAATCTCAGAGTCATCGAGCAGGGTCCCGAAGGGCTCGAAGCTGATGCGCAGACGTACGCCGAGGGCCCTGGCAAGTCGACGCAACGTCCCTGTCTTCCATGCCGAATAGTTGATGCTTTCAAGTCGCGAAATGCCAGCCTGTTGGGTCCCGATCGCCTCACCTAATTCCTTTTGAGTCATGCCGCGTTGCTCCCGAATGACCCTAATCTGGGACGCTACCCAAGTGTTCAGGAACGAATCGGCGTACGCATAGCAGTACTCTTCATCCTCAAGGAGCTCCTTGCGCAGCGCCTCAGTCTCCCAGTAGGCGTTCTCTGCTTCTTCTTGACGGGTCGGCAAGCAAGATAGATCGGTTTTCATCGGCCTTCTCCAAATGATTCGTGGGCAAGAGCTCGCCGTCCTTTTCTATCGCTCCAAGCAGAAGCGTAATTTCTGAGTTGTCGAGCCGAAACGGTCCGCGGCAGAGCATCGGACGAAGTTGAACGTGACCCTTGTTCCCGTGCAGTTTCATCTTGTAAATACCGGTTATCGGATTTTTGTTCTTCTTGATCGGACCGTCAATTAAGCCGGAACAGGCATCTATACCTAGCTGCTCTACAGCCCGAATGTTCTCCTGGAACTGAGCAATCTGGGCTGCCGGCACGCGCTGCTTACGGAGCCACTCCTTGATGACGCTACGACCGCGCGCGTCGAGGAATTAATAGACCTTGCACGGAGTCATGGTATCACACAGGAGTTATGCCTTCAATCGATAGATCATAACGAGTACGTTATGATCCCTGCAATTTCACCTCATACTGGCCCTAATGCGAATGGACTCAGACCCAGTAGGTGCGGTCTAAGCTGCGGTATTGGACGGCCTCGGCGAGATGCCGGACGCCGATGGCGGGCTCTCCTGCCAGGTCGGCAATGGTGCGCGCGGTCTTGAGAATGCGGTCGTGAGCCCGAGCGGAGAGGCCCATGCGTTCGACCGCAGCTTCCAGGGTTCTTTCGCCTGCGGCGTCGAGTTGGCACAGCTCGCGCAGCACCTTCGTCGGCATGCGGGCGTTGGCGAAACCGCGCTGAAGCTGGATTTCTCGTGCGGCCACAACACGCTGGCGAATTGCGGACGATGACTCCGCCTGCGGTGTAGAATGCAGCTCGCGATATTTCACCGGAGGAGTCTCGACGTGAATGTCGATACGGTCGAGCAAGGGGCCGGATATCTTGCCGACATACCGTTGGATCTGCGGCGGCGTGCAGCGGCATTCGCGATGCGGGTCGCCGAAATAGCCGCACGGGCAAGGATTCATCGCTGCGACCAGCATGAAACAAGAAGGGAACGTCAGGCTGACGGCGCCGCGAACGATGGTGATGTCGCCGTCTTCGAGCGGTTGCCGCAGCAACTCGAGAATGTTCCTGGGGAACTCGGGGAATTCATCGAGGAAGAGCACGCCATTGTGAGCGAGGCTAACCTCACCAGCGCGCGGCATGCCCGATCCTCCGCCTACCAATCCGGCATTAGAGATTCCGTGGTGAGGGGCGCGGAACGGACGTTCGCGCAGCAACCCGCTGCTGGGCTTGAGGACGCCGGCGACGCTGTTGACTTTGGTCGTCTCGAGAGCCTCTTCCAGGGAGAGATCCGGCAGGATCCCGGGCAGGCGCTTGGCCAACATGGTCTTGCCTGATCCGGGGGGGCCGACTAGCAGGATGTTGTGGCCTCCTGCGGCCGCCACTTCCATCGCCCGCTTGACGGTCTCCTGCCCGCGCACGTCGCTGAAATCGAGGAAGGGTTCGCCGCGTTCGGACCGCGCGGTCGCGACCTGAGGCTGCTGCGGTTGGCAGGATCCGTTCTCGCTGAAAAGCTTGGCGACTTCGGTCAGGTGGCGAAACCCGAAAACCTCCACTCCTTCGACCATGGCCGCTTCAGCGGCGTTCTCCGCGGGAACGATCAATCTCGTTGCGCCGACGTTTCTGGCGCAGATGGCCATGGGCAGCGCGCCGCGTATCGGTCGCAAGCTTCCGTCTAGCGAAAGTTCGCCCGCCACCAAATATTGCGAAAGCGCTCCTGCTTCTAAGGCGCCCATCGCGCCGAGAATTCCCAGGGCAATCGGCAGATCGAAGGCGGCGCCTTCTTTGCGGATGTTGGCGGGCGCCAGATTGATGGTGATCGCTTTTCGTGGATAGCCAAACCCGGAATGAACCAGCGATGACTTGATCCGCTCGCGGCTCTCCCGCACGGCTGTATCAGGCAGGCCGACAGTAACGAAAACGCCCGGCTGCCCTTGATAGAGGTCAACTTCGACATCGATGGGCAACGCCTCGACGCCGTAAAGGGCGGCGGTCCGCGTCTTATAGAGGGGCATGCTTATCCTGCGGCGGCGTAGGATGATCTTTCTCCATCAGCCGCATTCTTTCCATGGCGCTGCGACGGTTGTAGAGCGCCCACAGGCAGACCAGCAGCGCAATCAGCGCCCAGGCAGAAACCCTGGCGAAGGGCATTCGGGGAACACCGTCCTATTGTTTGTCGAAGAGACCTGCCGCGACCGGGCCGGTTGGATGTGAACCCGTAGCGGAGTTCACCGGGTCAGTATACAGGGCTTAGGCGGATTCCGCAGCGTTGCGATCGGACGCGCCGAGAAAGTCAGTCCGATAGAGCTCCGCCCAATGTTTGGCTAGGCACACGCTCATTCGACCGTCCTGCGATACGACGGTGTCGCAGACGGCGCCTTCGGCGATGGAAAGCGACTCAGACGCGCCAAGCTGTTGCAGCGTGTTGCGGAACATGCCTTCCCGCGCAAAGAGAACGCCTTCCCCGGCGAGCACCAAGAAACCGATGCCGTAGCGTGGCCCGCCCGCATTCGTTCGGGAAAACGCGCGGTAGATTCTCACATCCTCCGCCGGGAAACGGCCTTTGACCAACTGGTCCTTGAGCCATTGCGGAGCTTCTCGCTCCTGTTGTGGGAGTGATCCGAGAAGCGCAGCGAGCCAACCCCATGCGCAACTCAACAAGAAACGCAGCATGCGCCAGATCGTCGGCGCCAGGTAGGCGAAGATGGCGACGAGGGCGACCATGACGCCCAACGCTAACCAAGGATAGGTCAACGCCAACACTGCGAGCCCGAACACGCCGACATCCTCGGCCACGCTAATCAGTGAGTGGGTCACCGGCTCGGGAGCCGTATTGGCCAACATACGAAAGCCGGCTTTGGTCGAGTGTGTCCCCAAGGCCACTGAGCCGCCGACGAGCAACGCCGCGGCCTGGCCGAGCGGGCTCATTTCGTGAGCCGCAGCCAACGCAATCAACGCTCCGCCCAGCGGCCGGATCAGAGTATGAACAGCATCCCAGAGCGTTGCAACGAAGGGAAACTTGTCGACCAAGAATTCGGCGGCGTATAAGATTCCGGCGATGCCGAGGATCCAAGGATTCGAGAGCGCATGGAGCGGTCCCGGCAGGTTTTCGATGAAGCCGTAGCGCTGGGCCAGCCCAACGACCAGGATCGTCGCATACAGGTTGACGCCCGAAGCGAAGGACAGACCGAGGGACGAAATCAGCGTTTCCCAACCGGCCATCGTCGCTTAACCCTCCAGCTGACTCGCAGGAATGCCCTTGTCAATGAGCATGACTGGAATGCCGTCATCGATGCGGTAGATCGTTTGGCCGTCTTCGGTGATCAGTCCTTCCTGCAAGGGTGAATCCACTGCACTGGAATCGACGTACTTGAGCTGCTTATCCGCTACGCGGGCGTTGACGCCGGCGATTTGTTCGGCAGACATCATCGCCACCGGGACCTTTGTCTTGGGGCAGCATAATATTTCAAGCAAGTCTCTACTGATGGGCATGGAACCTCCGCTGGGAACACCTGATACGCACGCGGAGAGCAGCTGGTTCCGCGAGACGACTCGGATTCTATGCTAACCCAGCGACGTACGCCGCTGAATCAGGGCCGAGAGCAAGTTTTCGTACCGATCGGTGACCTGTTCCCAATCATACCGGCTGCGTGCCCGCGTCTGGGCACGGGCGCCCCATTGATCGAGTTGAGCCGGGGCCATGGCGGCGGCCATTTGGATCAGGTCCGCAAGGGTCTTTTCGCTGTGTTCGAAAGGCATTCCGGCGTCTCCGGCTACCTCGAGGTTCTCGGGGGTTTGCAGATAGAGAGTAGGGGCCCCGCGGCCCATGGCCTCGATAAGAGCCGGATGCGTTCCGCCCACTTCGGTGGCGTGAATGTAGGCCAGGCAGTGGGACTGCAGCTCGCGATAGCCCTTGCCGTAGATTCCTCCAGGCATCACGATGCGGGGGTCCGTCACCGCTTTCACTGATTGGATATAGTCCGCGGCGTAGGGGGCGTCTCCGACTATCGCCAGCCGCTGCGGGACGGAAGTTTGGGCGAAGGCTTTGGCAACCAACAGGGCGTTGTTTTCGGGCTCCATGCGGCTGACGTAGAGGAAGTACTGGCCGGGCTCGAGGCCGAGGCGTTCGAGAGTCTCGGTCGACGACTCTTTTTCGAAGTCGGCGCCGTAGGCGATCAGATGGGAGCTCTTGTTGTAGCGTTCGGCGAAGTAGTTCTGGATAACCTTCGCGTCCGTGATGGTTGCTGCCGGCAGCCAACAGGAGAGTCGCTCGGACAGCGCGTACCAAGCTTGGCCGAGTTTGTTCCACTTGCGTCGGTCGCGTTCAAGCCCGTCGACGTTCAGCGCCGTGGGCGTGCCGATGAGTCGCGGAGCAAGGGTGAAGACGGCGTTGGCACTATTGCAATAGAGGATTGCGTCGAAGCGCCCGAACAGAGCATGAACCGTTGAAAGCGCGGTATGGGCGAGCGTATCGAGGTATTTGTGCGGAATTGTCGGCAGGAACTTGAGTTCGACGCCGCGGTAGGGCGACGCTCTCTCGTGAACATTGTTGGTTCGGCAGTAGACAACGACCTGATGGCCGCGTTCTACCAGGCGGGCTGACAGTTCTTCCGCGAATGTCTCAAACCCGCCGTAGTTGGCCGGAATGCCGCGCGTGCCTAGCAGCGCGATGCGCATCGCGGTCCTGCGCCCCTCAGACCTTACGGCCGACTTTCGTAGTGGGCTCGTTGGCCATTGCCAGGGCTTCAAAGGGTTCGCTGACCGGCTTGAAGCGGAACCAGCGGGCGAGATAGGCATCGTCCGCGCGCCTGCGTTCTTGCACCAGCTTTCTCTTGCCCAGGGTCTTCTTGAAATCACGCGCCAAAAGCGAGAATGCCTCTAACGATGAACGCTCGACGACGAGACAGTATGCCAGGATGCCCAAGTCTCGAAAGGTGATGGCCGCGAAGTGGCGGATATAGAGCTTCGGCGTGATGTTCTTGATGCGCATCAAGAAGCGATTCTTCACCGAGTGCATGTTGATTTCCGGGGCCAGCTGCCGGCGCATGCCGGGCCGCAGCTTGCGCACGTGGTAGCCGCACGCGGTGGGGTCATAGAGGCACTTCCAACCCAACAGCTGAGCTCGCCAGGCGACGTCGGCGTCTTCGCGATAGGTGAAGAAGTCGGAGTCGAAGAACTCGCCGCCCACAGCGATATCGTCAATCATCTCGCGGCGATAGCAGGCCGCCGCCGCGGTCGCGCCGAAGACGTATTCGTGGTTGTGGTAGTGGCCGTTGTACTGTTCCAGGCAGCCCCGGTCAAAGTGCCGCAGCATGGGCGTGAAGTACATGCCGGTCGAGTCGACCACCTGTTTGTCAGGGATCGTAAACGACGCGTCCACCATCAACAGCTTGCCGCACAAGGTCCCGACTTGGGGGTCGGCCGGAGCGCTTAGCAGCAGCCTTTCGATGAAGTCAGGCAGCAGCATTACGTCGGGATTGAGCGTCAACACCCACTCGCCCTTCGACAGCGCAATCGCTTGATTCTGAGCCGCCGCGAACCCGCTATTTTCTTCGTTGTAGACTACGGTGCAGCGGTCCTCAAACGGTTCGAGGATGTCGACCGTTCCGTCGCTGGAAGCGTTGTCGACGACGATCACCTCCATGAAGGAGTAGGTTTGATCGAGTACCGACTCGAGGCAGCGGCGAATAAAGCGGCCGCTGTTGTAGGTCACAACTGTGACTGAAACCCGGGGTTTGCCGTTCATCTACTTCTCAATTGACGTTCAGGCTATGAAAGTCTGCTTCTTACCTTTCTCGCTCTGTTTTAGACGGCGAGTTGGCGATTGAGCCAGTCAAAATCATGCGCATGGCCTGGAAATAGGCCTGTCTTTCGGGTCGGCGGCGAGCACTAAAACTCGATGCGATTCCTCGCAGCGCGAGGCCGATCGCGCTGCTTGCTCGAATACATCCTGCGGAATAAGGATCGAAGTGCTTATTGGCAAAGCGTAAAAGACTACCATACCAATACTTCTGCCTCTCTGGCAGCGTTACCCGCGTTACAGAATGGCCTCCCTCGTGAATCGCCGCCGAGGCCGGTTCGTACCAGTTCCGATATCCGGCCTTGGTTGCCCTCAAGCAAAAGTCGACATCCTCAAACCAGACCGGATAGAAGCCCTCGTCGAAGCCGCCCAATTCATCGAAGAGCGATCTGCGGAACATCATGAACGCTCCGGCCGGCTGTTCGCACTCTTGAGAACGGTCGTAGTCGAAATCGCCCATCCGATAGCGCCGATTGGCATCGTTGGAGGGCCAAAGACGATTGATTCCGAGCGCCTCAAGCGCCAGGACCAGTCTTGTCGGAAACGCCCTCACGGTAAAGCCCGATTGCACGCAGCCGTCCAATCCGAGCAGCTTGCCTCCTACGACGCCGATGTTGTTTTGCATCGCTCTCTGTGCGAGGGCGCCAGGCACAGTGATCGGCGCGGTTGGCGCTGCATCCGGGTTGATCAGCAGGATTAGATCCGAACCGCAGGCGTTGACTCCTTGGTTGACCGCCGAAGCGAAACCTTTGTTTCGTTGATTCGAAATTAATTTGGCCCGGGGCGCAGTGTGTCGAACCGCCTCGAGGGTGTGGTCGCTTGACGCGTTATCGACCACGACGATCTCATCAGGCCCGTCCAGATGAGCCAGGCATTTGGCGACTGCCGCGGCTGAGTTGTAAGTCACGATCACCGCCGCGACGCTCACCCTAACTTCCTCCAGGGCAGCTGCGTCAAGCGGAAATACCATGCCCAATAACGGTCCAAGCCGGTAGATTCCTGAAAGCTCCTGATCTCTCGTTCGGAGGACGTCAGTACGGCCGCTAAGCGCTCCGGTCGCGAGCGCAGCGCCCTGCCGTCGAACCGAGCACGCCTGGCCCCACGCAAGCCGAGCGCCAGTCCGCGCACCCAGGCCAGAGATTGGCCGCGGGAGATGGCCAATCCCGACCACAAACTCTGCGCCACGAGAATATTCCAGCCGTTTCTTAGGAGTAGACGCGCAGGGAAGAACTTTGCGAGCAGCAACAGCTGGTGGCCGGTGATCCAGCGCACCATATCTGCGCTCCAAGCCTGCCCGGTCGCGCTGCCGTGGTGATAAGACCTAGCAGCCGGAGCGTAAGTGCCCGCCAACCCCGCCAGCGCGGCTCGTAGACCAAGATCGACGTCCTCGAGATAGGCGAAGAAGGTCTCGTCGAACAGGCCGGCTTGCTCAAAGAATGTACGGCGGAACGCAGTCGCTGTGGCCGACGGGAAGAACGTCGCTCTACCCACGTTGAACCTATCGCCATCGGCCCGGCCGTTGCCCAAACGCATGGCCGTACCGCCTTTCGAAATCGCATCTCCGACGCCGTCGACTCGCCCCCGTGCGGCGAACTGCAGCGTCTTGCCGCATACGAACCAGGCCGCAGGCGTTCGCTCGAGCGCCGCCTCCAGCTGCCGCAGCCAGTCCGTTTCCAATTCCACATCGTCGTTCATTACGACGATCCAGTCGCCGGTACCCGCGCGGATCCCGTGATTCACCGCTTTTCCGAATCCTTGGTTCGCGGCCATGCTGATGACCACGCACCCCTCGGCTTCGGCCCAAGCAAGGGCGCCTTCAGTGGAGGCGTTGTCGACGACAATCACCTCCAGCGCCCTGCCGTCGGGAGTTTGCTGCTGCCGGATCGAGCGAACCGCCGCCTGGAGAAGCACCAGGTTTTTGCGATGTGGGATGACGAACGAAACCCTCAAAAGGGGACCACCGGACGTCTCTTGCGTCCGCTTACAGATCGTAACGCATGGATGGCGCTATCCGGCCAGCCAGGCGGCGCCCGGCCTGTTAACGAACCGCGGCGGTCTCGGGATTCATGATGGCCAGGAACTCGGGCAATTCGTACATGACTTTAAAGGCAGGATCTTGGTCCGCCCTCTTGGCCTTGCCGTATCCTTCTTCGATCGAGCGCCGCAAGTAGATCACCGAGCGATCATAGTGGCCGTTTTCCGCGAAGGCTTGGGCCAGGTAGTAGTAATACTTGCCCCGCTCCTCGACGCTACGGTCCTGCAAGGTCGTACCTCCGCGGCCGCCGTTCTCGAACACTGACGGATCCAGTTCCAGCGCCTTCATGTAGGATGCGGTCGCCTGCTTGTAGCGCCGCCGGGCGAATAGCGCCGTACCTAGATTGCTATGAACCGCAGCCGAGTTGGGAGTTAGCTTGAGCGCCTTCTCGTAGGTTCGCTGCGCTCGCTTGTAGCGGCGCTCGGCGAAGTAGATGGTTCCCAGATTATTGACCGCCTCGGAGTACTTCCCGTCCAGCCGCGACGCTTGCTCGTAGCTGCGCCGGGCCTGCCCAAACATTTCTTGGCGGTGAAAGGAAATCCCGAGCTTGTTGTAGAGCCGTGCGTCGCGCGGGAACTCCTTGAGAGCCTGCTGATAGGAGTCCACCGCTTCCCGGTACATCTTGCGGGCCACAAAGATGTCGCCGCGTTTCTCAGACGTGATTTCAGCGGCGGAAGGGACCGGCTTGCTCAGGGTCTTGGTTGAGTCGATGAGCTGCGGGAAGAGCAGCGATATTCCAATGAGGGCTGCCAGCATCACGTCCTCCTATTGACAGCGATGACCGCTCGGAGCCAGGGCTACACGGCCTCTGCTGACGCTTACTCTAACACTTGGCCGCCGGATTACACAGGGGGGCAAGCGGAGGAGGGGACGGTTGGCTACTTCTTGAAGATATCCAGAACGCGCCCGAAAATTCCGCCTTTCTCCTTGGTTTCGACCTTCGGAGAGGGCTTTTGACCGGACGCGGCCGATGCTTCGGCGCTGCGCCGCCCTGCATTCGGAGTGGCTTGAGCGGCGTTCTCGGCCTCGTCGCCGCCGCTGTCCCAGCCGGCAACATTGGTGGCCAGGGCCAACTGGCCGCCGCTGCCGTGGAATCGGCAAAAAGTGGTGGGCTGGGAGCCCGCGATAAATACCTCTTTCTCTCGCCGCGGACAGGCGTAGGTCGCCAACTCGCCCGTATCAGGATCGAGTTCCGCGGTCACAATGCCTTCAGGGATTTCAAACTCGCCTGGGTTCTTGTAGGCTCTGAGGGAATGAGCGGCCTTCATGAACTCCGCCCAGATCGGCAGCGCTGAGTGCGCCCCCTCGAGGCTTAGGTCGGTGTTGTCGTCGAAGCCCACCCAGACTACGCACAGTAGATTGTTGGTGTAGCCTGCGAACCAGCCATCGTCGTCCGTGCCTGTCTTACCGGCGGCCGGCTCCGTGAAGTTGTGGGCGAACCGAGCGCGGACGCCGGTGCCTCGATTGAGCACGTCCTCCAGCATGTCGGTCACGATGTAGGCCGTGCGAGGGTCCATTACCGGCACTTCCTCCGGCTCTTGACGGTGTAGGACTCTGCCCTCCGGGTCACGAACCTCACGCACGAAGTACGGGCGCTTCATGACGCCGCCATTCAGGAAGGTCGTATAGGCGCCGGCGATCTGTAGCGGGGTCGCTTCGTAGGATCCTAACGCCAGCGCCGGAGTCGGATTGATTCCCTCGCCTAGGCCGGCCCGGATCGCTAGGTCGGCGATCCGGTCGTAGCCCACCATTTCCGCGATCTTGACGGTGGAGATATTGATGGACTTTCGCAGGGCTTCGCGAAAGCTGACCAAGCCATAGATCGAATTGCCGTGGTTGGCCGGCTCATACGGTTTGTCGTCAAACCAGAAGGTGGTGGGGACGTCGTCGACCTCACTGGCCGCTGTGAAGACCTGGCCAGGGGTATACAACGGCGGCGCGTCCTCCGCATCTTCGTAGAGTTCAGGATGTAGCTCGGCCAGCTGCATACGCTCTTCGTCCAGCGCCGTATCGATGGCTGCAGCGTAGACAAATGGCTTAAAAACGGAGCCAGGCTGCCTCTTGGCCAGTACGCGGTTGAGCTGGCTTTGTCCGTAGATCCTGCCGCCCACGATCGCCTTGACCTCGCCT
This sequence comes from Acidobacteriota bacterium, assembly GCA_027592785.1. Classification (GTDB taxonomy): domain Bacteria; phylum Acidobacteriota; class Terriglobia; order Bryobacterales; family UBA6623; genus CAMPKL01. The sequence goes on along the minus strand of JAQCLD010000013.1, from coordinate 26,374 downwards.
GTGGACGGATCGAGGGCTACCAAGGCTGCCTGCGCCTTCGGCGGCTCTTTGTCGCCCCAACGGCGCTGTGCGGCGATCAGCTTGTCGACTTCTTCCATGCCCACGCGGACGGCCTCGACTGCGGCCTCCTGCAGCGAGCGATCCAAAGTCGTGTAGACCAAATAGTCCTGCGTGATGAGCTCTTCGGTATCGAAATGCTCCTTCAGATGCGCGTTGACCAGGTCGACGTAATAGGGGGCTTCGGTCGACTCGATATGTCCCTCGGCGAGCTGGAGCTCGGCCGCGTCGGCTTCTTCAAACTGCGACTCGGTAATAAAGCCATGCAGGCGCATGGCGCGCAGTACTTGATTGCGCCGATTCAGCGCCCGTTCCGGGTGGCGGTAAGGATTCAGGTAGCTGGGACCCTGCGGCAGTCCGGCAAGCAGCGCGGCCTCGGCAAGGTCGATATCGCGGACGTCTTTGTTGTAGTAAGCGCGGGCCGCTTCGCCCATGCCCATGACGTTGAAGCTGCCCGAGCGGCCCATGAAGATCTGATTCGAGTAGTACTCAAAGATCTGCTGTTTCGTCAGCCGCATCTCCAGTTGGAGGGCAATGAGTGCCTCTGCGGCTTTGCGGCTGGGGGTTTGCTCAGGCGTTAGAAAGAAATTCCTCGCCAACTGCTGCGTGAGGGTCGACGTGCCGCGGGGCTGGTTCCAAGCGACGAGACCATCGTAAGCCGCCTTAGTGAGCCGAATCGGATCGACGCCCCAATGCGAGAAAAACCGATGGTCCTCAATCGCCAATATGGCGTCGACGAGCACCGTCGGGTAGTCTTCGAACTTGAAAAGCCTACGCTTCGAGCGTTCGTCGTCGAACAGGTGCGTAACGAGGACGGGCTCCAGTTCATAGGCCGTCTGCGGCGTATTGTCGTTGAGCGAAACGATGCGGCTGATCGCGCCGTTTTCGAAATAAACGACTGCCGGCTCTTGGGCAAAGTAGGAGAGCGGTCCGGGATAAACCTCGACCGCGTTCTCTTGAATCTGGAAACTGCCGATCGGATTGTGTCGTGAATCCGAATAGCCGGCCTCACGCAATCTCGCCAGCAATTGCTCGATCGATTGCTTGTCCTCTACAAAAATGGGTTCGGGCGCCGAAAGCACCTTCGAAGCTTGGTTGAATGGCCCAGCTGCCAGCCGCGCATCGACGACTTTCGCGTACTTCCACCAGAAGTGCCCGAAGACCGCGACCACGGCGACGCCCGCAAGCAACACCAGTGCCAAGAAGACCTTAACCACCGGCCGATTTGCCAGTTGCAAAGCCGAAGAAATATACGAGCCTGAATTGCCGGATGCTTTTGACTTGCGATTACCCATGGTCCGATCTCATGTCGCGTTAGGCGGACTGTCTCCTGGGCGCTGGATTTTGGCTAAGACCTAGTCGGAACTAGCTTTTCCGCAAGCAGACTGACGACATCCTCAAGTTTAGCATCCGAGGCCTGACGGCTCGCGCGGTCCACGAACTCGACATTGCCGTCGACGATTCCTTTGCCTACCACGATGCGATAGGGGATGCCGATCAGATCGGCGTCCTTGAACTTGACGCCCGCCCTTTCGGCTCGATCGTCAAATAATACATCGATTCCCGCAGTCTTCAGATCAGCGTAGATACGCTCCGCCGCTTCAGCCTGCTGTTCGTCCTTCAAGTTGACGGGAGTCACGACGACCTCGAAAGGCGCGATGGAGGCTGGGAGGGCCATGCCGCCCTCGTCATTATTCTGCTCAATAGCGGCGGTGAGAATGCGCTCCAGGCCAATTCCGTAGGAGCCCATGATCGGGGCGACTTCTTTGCCGTTTACGTCCAGTACGCGCAGGTGCATCGACTCCGAATAGCGGTAACCCAGCTTGAAGATGTGGCCGATCTCAATGCACTTGCGCAGCCGGACGGGAGAGCCCGACTGGATGTCGAGGTCGCCGTCTTCGACTTGGCGGACGTCAACGAATTCCGCCTCAAAATCGCGCCCCGGGGTGACGTTACGCAGATGCTTGCCGTCCTTGTTGGCGCCGCAGATCATGTTCTTGCGACCCTCCAGCGCGGAATCAGCCAGGATCTTTAGCTTGGGTCCGACGCCGACAGGCCCGAGCGAACCGGCGCCCGCGCCCATCCAATCGCCCAGTTCTTCCGGATGCGCCGGGCGCAGTTCACGTGCCTGGAGGATGCCCTCGAGCTTCGCTTCATTCAAGCCGTGATCGCCGCGCAGCAGCACGAGAATCGGTTTGCCGTCGGCAACCATCACAAGAGTCTTGATGTGCGAAGTCGCTGGAAGCCCATCGAAACTGGCGACTTCTTCAATCGTCTTCTTGCCGGGAGTGTCGAACTCCTCGGGAGGGTTCTCGTCGGGCTCGTCCTCGGGCGCCGGCTTAGGCCGCGCCACGGCCTTCTCGACGTTGGCTGCGTACCCGGAATCGGCGCACTCCACGAGCCAGTCTTCGCCCGCGGCCGAAGGCGCTACGAACTCGTGCGATTCACTGCCGCCCATGGCCCCCGAATGGGCTTCAACAGGTAAGTAGTCGAGGCCGCAGCGGTCGAAAATCCGGCAATAGGCGCCGTAGTGCTTCTTGTAGCTCTCGTCCAGTCCCGACGCGTCCAGATCGAAGGAATAGGAATCCTTCATCGTGAAGCGCCGTACGCGCATCAGGCCAGCCTTTGGGCGCGGCTCATCACGGAACTTCGCCTGGATCTGGTACCAGATCTGCGGCAGTTGCTTGTAGGAGCGCAGCTCCCCTTTCGCCAGCCAAGTCATGACCTCTTCTTCGGTCATCCCCAGGCACAGATCGCGGCCCCAACGATCCTGCAAGCGGAACATATCGTGGCCGATCGAGTCCCAGCGCCCGCTCTCCTTCCACAACTCCGCCGGATGCACCTCGGGCGTATAGACCTCCTGCGCTCCGATGGCGTCCATCTCTTCGCGAATGATCCGTTCGATCTTGTTCAGCGAGCGCTTCGCTAGATAGAGGTAACAGTAAAATCCGGCCGATAACTGGCGAACGTAACCGGCGCGCAGCAGCAGCTTGTGGCTGATGACTTCAGCTTCGGCCGGTGCGTCGCGGAGAGTCGGGATAAACAGACGGCTCCAGCGCATAAGGGGTGAAAGTAACTGTCCTGGGACGCGGTCAAGTGACCGTAAACCGTTGATTCTAGCATGGTAAGATTGGCCCAGTCGTTGCGGATGGCCGGTTGTCGGAACCACGGATTGTGGACGCACTGGTCATGAACGGCGGAGTTTTCGGCAATGAGAATCGGAATCGATATCCGCCGCGCCGACGGATTTGGAGTCGGCACCTACACCAAGAATTTGGTGCACTCCTTAGCTCGCGTCGGTACCGGACATGATTTCGTACTGATAGGCCGCCACGAGCACTTGCAGCACTTGGGCGAGCTGCCGGCGAATTTTTCCTTCGAACCGTACGACCGCCGCTACGACGCGCCGAGAAGTCACCTGACCTACGGTTTGGCCCTCCGGCGACTTGGCCTCGACACGCTTCACGTACCGCATCGCTGGGTTCCCTTGTCCACTCCACGGCCCTACGTGGCTACGCTTCACGATCTCAACAACATCCTGTTCCCCACCGCGGAGGGATCTAAGCTCAAGGAGAATCTATCCAACTCCGCCTTGCGCCTGGGTCTCAAGCGGGCAGCGAAGGTCATCGCCGTCTCTAACGCGACCAAGCGGGACGCGGTGAAGCGCCTGGGCTTGTCTGAGAGCAATCTAGAGGTCGTTTACGATGCCGTCGACGATCAGGTCGCCCAACCGGTGACCGACGGCGAACGTCAGCGCACGCTGGAGCGCTATTCCGTCGCCGACCCGTTTATTCTTTACGCGGGCCGTATTCAGGTTCACAAGAACCTGCCCCGTTTGGTCGACGCTTTCGCTGTGGTTAAGGCTCGGTTGGAGAAGCATACCAAGCTCCACAGCTTGAAGTTGATCATCATCGGCGACGATATTGGCGCCCTCCCCGAGGTTCGGCATGCCGTCTTGCGCACACGAGTCCAGGACTCAGTTCGCTTTCTCGGGTTTGTCCCCGTGGAGACGCTGCGGGTCTTCTACGCGTCGGCCGAAGCCTTCGCTTTCCCGTCGCTCTACGAGGGGTTCGGTATGCCTCCTCTTGAGGCCATGGCCAACGGGACTCCGGTTGTGACCTCCAACGTCTCCTCGTTGCCCGAAGCCGTCGGAGATGCTGCAGAACTGGTCAACCCGGAAAACGTGTTCGATATCGCCAGGGGGCTTCAGCGGGTTCTGGTCGACGACGAACATCGCGCGCTGCTGCGCGAGCGCGGCGCGCGGCGAGTGAAGGCGTTCAGCTGGGATAAATCCGCAAAGCGCGTGCTCGAGATCTATTCGGAAGTGACTCAGCGCTGAGCGGTTAGGCTGTCGCCTGAAGAGCTAAACTACAAAAGTGCCTGTAGAAAAGCAGAAGTCCGACGCTAAGCCGGCGGAGCCCGCACCGAAGAAGGAAGAATCGGCCGCGCGCGGCGTCATCGCCGAATGGACCGTGACGATTCTGTTGCTGCTGTTCGGCACAACAACGCTGGTTCAAGCGTTCGTCATCCCGACCGGTTCGATGGAAGACTCGCTGCTCATCGGCGATCACTTGCTGGTCGACAAGTTGGCCTACGCGCCGTCCGACCCGGTGGCCTCCCGCTTGCTCCCCTACCTGGATGTAGAGCGCGGCGACATCATCGTATTTCGCTACCCAGTCGATCTGTCCCAGACTTTCGTCAAACGTGTGATCGGAGTGCCGGGCGATCGAATCCACATCATCAACAAGCAGGTTTGGATCAACGGTAAGGAAATCGTAGAGCCCTACGTGATCCACAAGTCGGACTACATCGAGTACTACCGCGACAACTTCCCATCACCGCCGAACGGTCAGGTCTATCCGCAGGCCATCGAGATGCTGGAGAGCAACGTCTCCGGCGGAGATGTCGTCATTCCCGACGGTTCGTACTTCGCCATGGGCGACAATCGCGATCATTCCCTGGACAGTCGCTACTGGGGTTTCGTGCCGCGCAAGAACATCATCGGCAAGCCGCTGATCATCTATTGGTCTTACGACGCGCCGACCGAGCAATTCTCGGGGATTTCTCCGGCTCATTTGCGCGATCTGATGTTCAACTTCTTCTCGAAGACTCGCTGGGCCCGCACGTTCCATCTCATTCACCCCTACGAACTGGAGCGATGAGCAAAGCGCCCTTGCATGCCGTCATCTTGGCGGGCGGGCGGGGCACCCGGTTTTGGCCTCGTAGCCGCAAGAAGACGCCGAAGCAGCTGTTGCCTTTCCACGGCAGCATCTCTTTGTTGCAAGAGACTGTTGTCCGTCTATCTCCGCTGATTCCTCCAGAGCGCATCTGGATCCTGACCAACGACATCTTGGCCCCGGCGATTCGCCGCCAGTTGCCGACCGTGCCGCGTCATCAAGTGATCGCCGAGCCGGTGCAGCGCAACACCGCGCCCGCCATCGCGCTTGCTGCACGCTTGATCCTCCAGCAAGATCCCTCCGCAGTCATGGGAGTGTTCCCTTCGGATCACCTGATCGCCAAGCCGAAGCATTTCTTGCAAGTCTTATCTCGAGCCGTCCGTGCCGCGCAAGACGACGGGCTGGTTGTGTTGGGTCTCGAACCGCGCTGGGCCGAAACGGGCTTTGGCTACATAGAGTTCCCCAGCGGGACGAAACTGGGCAGCGCTGTGGCGGTTCCGGTCAAGCGCTTTCGCGAGAAGCCGGACAAAGCAACCGCGACGCGCTTCATCAAGGCGGGCCGCTTCTTTTGGAACAGCGGAATGTTTGTCTGGAAGGCGGAGGTCATCGATGCGGCGATCAAGGCGCTGTTGCCGAAAACCGCCGCCGCTTTGTCGACGCTGCCCAGTTCCCGCTCCCGCGCTTTCCGGGCGAAGCTGCGCAGCGCTTACCCGCAATGCGACAACGTCTCCATCGACTACGGGGTCCTGGAGCACGCCGCCAACATCGTCGGCCTCCCCTGTAAAGACTTCGGTTGGAACGACATCGGCAGCTGGCAAGCGGCCTACGAACTGGGGACTAAGAATCTCGCAGGCAACGTCGCTCATTCTCCCATCGAAGCGCTCGACGCCACCGGCAACTATGTCGATGCAGCGGGAAAGTTCGTGGCCCTAGTCGGCGTTCATGATCTGGTCGTCGTCGACACGCCCGACGCGCTGTTGATCTGTCCGCGTTCCGAAGCCCAGAAGGTTTCCGCGCTCGTCAAAGCCCTCGAATTAGCCGGATGGGACTCGCTGCTCTAGACGCTCCCACAGGTCCCGCAGCTCCTCTACATCCAATTGTTGGGCCCGAAGTCCTGACTCGGGTTCGCCGCCGACGGCCGCCTTCTCATAGAGGACGCCCAGATTGTTGAGCAGCGTCTTGCGCGGGTGCCGAAAGGCCGCCTCCAAGAACTTCACGAACGTCGGGTCCGGCGTTGCGTCTGCTCGGCTAGTGAGACGCATCACGGCCGACTGAACACGAGGCGGCGGGCTGAAGGAGCTCGGCGGGACGTTGAAAAGGATTTCCGGATCGGACTGCATGCGCGTCAGCGCGCTCAAGTAAGCGTAGTCGCGCGAACCCTTGAGAGCCGCGATCCTCTGTGCTGTTTCCAATTGAACGAGGAATACCGCCCTCTCGTAGCTGCGGCCCGCAGCTAGGACCCGTCGGATGATAGGCGAGGTGATGTAGTAGGGCAGGTTGCCGGCTAACACAGCCGCCTCTCCCTGGGCCAAGGCGCCGATATCCACGTTGAGGATGTCGTCCTCAATCAGCTGAAAGCGGGGTTCGGCGGCAAATTCCTCGCGAAGCCGACCGGCCAGGTAGGCGTCCAACTCCACGGCCCGCACCCGTGCGCCTGCCGCCAGCAGACGCCTCGTCAGCACACCCCGGCCCGGGCCGATTTCGACAACGAGTTGGTCTTCGTCAAACGCGAGCGCGGCGACGATGCGATCCAGGACTCCCTGATCGTGGAGAAAATGCTGGCCCAGCCGAGGGCGCGGACCGCGCTTTGCGGTGGACTTCCTAGCGGAAGCCACTCAGCCCTTCACGGTTGTGAACGTGATGACCACGCGGCCCAGCACGGGTTGGCCGAAGAAGGTCGCCGGCTCGAACTCGGCCAACAAGAGGGATTGCGCGATCTCAGCTCTCAACTGCACGTTTAGACGTTGGGCTTCGGGCAGTTGGAAGTCGTACATCTTACCGCTTGTGTCGATATAGACCAAAACGTCCGTGTCTTCGCTGAACGGGAACAACTCTTCCGCCTCTAACGTCGGGTTGCTCACTAACCCCTTCGTCAGATACGTGACGGGAATATCGTCGCTCGCCTCCACCGGCAGCGTCCATAGGGCGGGCATGACAAGCCCAAACAACAACGCCGCCGACAGCGATCCGCTAATCGTGCGAATCGCCATGGGCCGCATGCTGTCTCGCAGGGCCGATTTCAATCGCGACATTCTCCACTGCCACGGGTTGCCGTGCGCTAGTTCGAGTGAGATCGCCGCCCGCAACTGCGTGGCCAATGTTGTCGGCGGCTCCGGCCTGCGCAAGAGCCTCAGCGGCGACCATGCTGCTTCCACCGACTCCGCGTCACGCAAGCACGAAGGACAAACCTGAAGGTGCAGCCGCGTTACGAAACGCGCAATGCCAGTCAGCTCTCCCTCTGCGTAAGCGGACAATCGTTGCTGTATCCATGAGCAGTGCATGACATTTACTCAGTCGTCGTCTGTAATCGGACGCCGCTCAAGGCGCCCGATAGGCGCCGCTGCAGCGCGGTTCTTAACGCTTCTCGCCCGCGCAGGATCCTCGACTTCACGGTCCCTAAGGAGACCTCAAGCGACACGGCGATCTCGTTGTAACTCAAGCCTTCTAGGTCTCGCATGACCACTGCAGCCCGCAGTCGATCGTCAATATCTCGCAGGGCCTCTTCGACCAAATCCAGTCGCTCGACATGCTGCAACTGTTCAAACGGGCCTTCACGACTATCACGGAGCCACTCCCAAGCCGAACCCCGTTCCTCGTTCTTGGCCTCGATAGAGACCTCGGATCGGCGATGACGGTTGAACCAGCGGCGGCGATTGGACGCCTCGTGGACCGCGATGCGGTAAATCCAGGTCTTCAGCGTGCTGTCGCCTCGGAAATCGTCTATGTTGCGGAATATCTTGACGAACACTTCCTGAGTTACGTCAGGGGCGTCGTCCGGGCAGTCCAACAGCCTGTAGACAAAGCCGAATACGGGCTTTGGGTATTTCTCGATGAGTTCGGCGTAGGCTTCCGACTCCCTACACTTCAAGCGTCTCGTGAGACCCGCTTCGGGGTCTTCGATGCCTTGCTGCGCCAAAAGCGAATCGAAGATGTGCATCAGCTCTTACCGAACTGCCTATAGCCTATCAGCCGCCTAGTTCCCCGGCAAATAGCCGCCGGGGAGCTTCATTGTCAAGGTAGACACCGGCGACGAGGAGAAAGTTCCCCATTGTCGCTGTCTTCCCTCGTTGGTATCACGGCTAAAGCGCTTCTCTTAGCAATCAGACTAAGCGCCCCTAGCCTATTCACTTAGACGGTCTGCTCCGCCTAGAATGGGTGGGTCCATGACCCGCGCCATTCTTATCGCCGTCTTGATTTTGCTGGCGACCGGCGCCGCACAAGCCGAACCGGCACGTCGCGCTTATACGATCAGGCCTTATGCGAACTCGCCGGCCGGGGATTGGGCCGACGGCGAAGACCCTTTGGTTCGGCAAGCGGCCGTCGAGGCCCTCGGTCGACTGAATGGTTCGATCGTCGTTGCCGACGCCCAAACCGGCCAGATTCTCTCGATGGTCAACCAGAAGTTGGCTCTCTCCGACGGCTACATCCCCTGTTCGACCATCAAGTTAGTCGCTGGCTTGGCCGCGCTGAGCGAGGGCCTGATCGAGCCGGCCGAGAAGGTCTACTTTCCCGGCGGCTGGTTCATGACGATGGTCCACGGGCTGGCCATATCCAACAACGTGCTTTTCGACGAGTTGGGAGAGCGCTTGGGGTTTGGCCGCTTTCGCCGCTACGCCCGCTGGCTAGGATTTGGCGAGAAGGCGGGCTGGAACATTCCGGGCGAGCAGATCGGCAACTTCCCAGCCGTCGAGCATGACATGGGCGTCGGACGGATGACGTCATTTGGCGACGGAATTTCCGTTACGCCGCTACAGTTGGCCGCATTTGTCTCCTCCATCGCGAACGGCGGTTCCTTGTACTACCTGCAGCACCCCGAAGACCAGTCCCAAGCAACTGCCTTGTCGCCCCGCCTGAAGAGGCATCTGGCCATTGGCGACTGGCTGCCTGAGATCGAGAAGGGAATGGCCGAGGCGGTTCGAACGGGTACGGCAAAGCGCGCCCGGGCCTCTGGAACGTCGGTCTGGGGCAAAACCGGCACCTGCAGCGTAAATTCGCAACGGTCGCGTACACGGCTTGGTTGGTTCGCCTCCTTTGCGCGGGACCGCGACCGGACGCTGACGATTGTCGTCATGCTGCGCGGCGGCGCGTCCATCTCGGGTTCGCTCGCCTCGGAAGTAGGCGGCAACGTTCTGCAGCGATTACGCCGCTCCGAACTGGCGGCTCGACATCCTGAGTTGAAAATCGGGCGACTAGCCTCGCAGAGCCGCTAATCTGGAGAGAGGCGCCCGCGCAACTCTCGGCGTGCGCCAGGCCCACCCGGCAATCTCATGAAGCGGTTCCTCATACTCACCTTTCTCCTCTCCATCTTCAGCGCGGCAGCTTGGGCTCAGGGCTCTTTGCTCGAACGAGCGCGCTCCCAGTTTGAAGTCGTGCCCACCAGCCCGCCAGCGATTTCAGGCAATCCCCTGACCCCCGAAAAGGTTGAGTTGGGCAAGATGCTCTTCTTCGATCCGCGACTCTCTCGCAGCTGGCTAATCAGCTGCAACACTTGTCACAACCTCGCTACCGGCGGCGTGGACTTGCTCGAAACGTCGATCGGCCACGGCTGGGCCAAGGGGCCGAGAAACAGTCCCACCGTCCTGAACGCCGTCTTCAACCTGGCGCAGTTCTGGGATGGCCGCGCCAAAGACCTCCAAGAGCAGGCCAAAGGCCCCGTACAGGCTGCGGTTGAGATGAACTCCACGCCCAACCGAGCCATCGCGACCCTCACCAGCATGCCGGGCTACGTTGAGGCCTTCGAACGGGCGTTTCCCGGTCAGGCGGGTCCAGTGACTTTCGACAACATGGCCCTGGCGATCGAAGCTTTTGAAAGCACCCTGTTGACGCCCTGGTCCGACTTCGACCGCTACCTCAGCGGACAAGAGAACGTGCTCGACGCGCACCAACTAGGTGGGCTCGAACTGTTTATGAGCAAGGGCTGCGTCAACTGTCACAGCGGCGTCAACGTCGGCGGCACGGGTTACTTCTCATTCGGCGTCGTCGAGAAACCCGGCGCAGACATCTTGCCTGCCAATGACAAGGGCCGCTTCGAAGTCACCAAGACGGCCTCGGACGAATACAAGTTCAAGTCGCCCTCACTACGCAATATCGAATTGACCGCGCCCTACTTTCACTCCGGCAAGGTCTGGGATCTCAAGCAGGCCGTCGCCGTCATGGGGGTCTCGCAACTTGGCTCCGAGTTGGACGAGGCCGAAGTCGATGCGATTACGTCGTTCCTGCTAACGCTGACCGGTACGCAACCGAAGTTCGAGTACCCCATTCTGCCTCCGCATACCAGCCAGACTCCTCTGCCGGAATCCGGTCCGACCGCGGGCGGCGGCCACTAGGGCAGGTAGAGAATGCCCTTGGCCAGGGCGATCAGCGCGGCGACCACGCCGAACGCCAGCACGAGGCCGTTGATGTCGACCCGGAAGCGGCGATAGAAGGCCCCGAGGCCCTCGCTCAAGCGCAAGTTGAACAGATGCACGAACAACAGATCGTGACCCTCTGCTTCGACCGGCTGCTCCGTGCCGCTGGCTTCGTCGAAGCGCGTCTGCTGATTCAGGCGGGCGTAGAACGGTTCGGTCATCGCCGTCGGCTCCCGAGGTGTGGCCCAGCTAACAACAACCAAGGAGGCGAATCCGGCGGCCAGGGCAATGCCGAAGTTCAGTGCTTCCCATTGCAGCAAGGCGCCGAATTCGTTCCAAGTCAGCCAGAAGAACGTCAAACTTGAGACCAGCAGGCTGGCCAAGGCCCCCCAGCGATTGGCTCGTTCCCAACTAATGGCGCCGAACAGGCTGATGCCCATGAAGGCGGCAATCGTCTCGGTGAACAGAAACGCTTGCAGCACGCTGTCGACGTACAAGCCGAAGACGACGCCCAAGGTCGTCATCGCAACGCCGGCGAAGCGGCCGACATTGAGGTAGTGGCGGTCGCTTTTATCGCCGGTGACGTATCGCCGATAAAAATTCTGCGTAAACAAAGCGCCGCCGTCCACTGTGAACGCCGATCCGGTCGACATATTAGCCGCCAGCACGCTGGCGATCATCAAGCCGACCGAGCCGGGGAACAGAAGTTCTCTCGTCGCGTACCCGAAGGCATCCTCCGGGTCGGCCAGCGTGCCGCCGTTCTGCACCAACATCGCCGCGACGATCAAGCCCGCCAGCGCCCAGCCGATCGTGCAGAAGCGCTTCACAAAGTTTCCCGCAGCCATGCCCATGCGGCAGGAATACTCATCGCGCCCTGTACCTACGCTGGCCAGAATGTGAGGCTGCGCTACGATCCCGATCAAACCGTTGATCGTCAGCATGAAGATCGTGAACACGCCGACATCTCCCGGCGTCACCATCGACAGCATCTCGGGCGACAACGACTCGCGAATGCCCGTGAATCCGCCCACGCGCTGTAGGCCTAGCGGAATGAGCAGGAACGACAACGCAATGATAAAGAAGCTCTGGACGAAGTCCGTATAAGCGGCCGAGATTAACCCACCCGCGAACGAGTAAATCAGGAACGTGCCGGTCATGGCCAGCACCACGGTGTTCGGCGTGATTCCTCCGCCAGTCGCCACGGAAACCAGTTTCCCGGCGCCCTTCAACATGGCGCCCATATTGAAAACGAAATACGACAGCGCGAAGATCGTGTAGACCGCGCCCATCCAGGACCCGTAACGGTCTTCGTAAACTTCTCCGGTGGTCGTTCTCTGAAACCTGCGAAACAGCGGGGCCAGCAGCCAATAGAAAGGCGTGATGAACAGGTTTTTCCACTGGTACCAAATACCGGCGTAGCCGGATTGGTAAACCTTGCCGGCCAGCGATACGGGCATCTCGGCATGGGTTCCGACTCCGAAAGCCTGCCCGATGACCAGCCAAACGCTGAAGCCGCGATGGCCGATAAAGTAGTCGGCCGTACCCGTCACTTTTCGTGCGGCCCACAGTCCGACCGCGACGATCATCGCGAAGTAGACGATGATCACGATCCAGTCGAGACGGTGCAGTTCTAAGCCCATCGGTTAATTACGAGCCGCTTTTTTTGGGACGAGCAGACATGCCCTTTCCTACTGTCCGGGCTCCAGGTGTTGGGCGAGATACAGACCGATGCCCATGTCGGCAATCGACTGCAGTTGCGCCTCGAGCCAATCCACATGCTCTTCTTCATCTTTGAGGATCATCTCGAACAGCTCGCGGGACCCGTTGTCCCCGGCCTCGCGCGCATCCGAGACGCAGACGTTGAGATGCTGAACCGCGTCGTATTCGAGTTGTAGGTCGTTCTCCAGCTGAGCCTTTACGTCCTGGCCGATGTGCAGCGGCTTTAGCTCGCCCATGGACGGGACTCCGTCTAAAAACAGAATCCGCTCGATCAGCTTCTCAGCATGCTTCATCTCGTCAATGGACTGACGCTTCACGAAGTTGCCGAGCTTCTTGTAGCCCCAGTTGTCCTCCATCTCCGCGTGAATGAAGTACTGGTGGATCGCCGTAAACTCCGCGACTAGCGTTTCGTTGAGGCGTGCGATGACTTTGTCGTTCCCTTTCATGGTGACGACTATTGTAGACCGAACGCAGGGTTAGTCTTTGGCGTCGGCGGAGGAAATACCCAGCGACTTCATCTTGCGGTAGAGGTGGCTACGCTCCAGCCCCAAGGCCTCCGCGGTGCGCGTCATGTTGCCGCCTTCAGCCTCAAGAACTTCAAGTACATAGCGCCGTTCCGACGCAGCCCGGAATTCCGCCAGCGGCTGGAACTCTCCCGCCACCGTCCGCGGCGCCGCCTTACGCGGGTCCCCCGGCAGCGGCAAGTCGTTCGTGTCCACGCGCTCGGGCGCATGCATGATGACGATGCGCTCCATCAGGTTGCGGAGTTCGCGGACATTGCCCGGCCAGGCGTAGCCCATCAATGCCTCGATCGCATCCACCGATAGATGCTTGGGCTTGCGTCCATAGGCGCGGCAGAAATGGTTCAGAAAGTATTCCGCCAGCTGTGGGATATCCTCGGCCCTGGAGCGTAGCGGGGGCACGAAGAACGGAATCACATTGAGCCGGTAGAATAGATCCTCGCGAAAATTTCCGCTCGAGATTTCCTCTTCGAGATTCTTGTTCGTCGCCGCGATCACGCGCACGTCCACCTCGACGCGGCGGCCCGAGCCGACAGGCTCGAACCGCTGGCTTTCCAGCGCCCGCAGTACCTTGGCCTGCGTGTTCAGACTCATATCGCCGACCTCGTCGAGGAACAACGTGCCGCGGTCCGCCTGCTGGAACTTGCCGGTCTTGTCTTCCATCGCGCCGGTGAACGATCCCTTCACATGGCCGAATAGCTCGCTCTCGATCAGCTCCTCGGGAATAGCGGCGCAGTTGACTTCGACGAACGGTTCGCTTGCCCGCAGGCTTCGCGCGTGCAGGGCGTGCGCCACCAGTTCTTTGCCCACGCCGCTTTCGCCGAAAATTAGAACGCGGCCGCTTGTCGGAGCCATCAACTCCAGTTGCCCCCGCAAGGCTTTCATCGGAACGCTCTCGCCGATGATGCTGTAGCCTACGCTCTCGGATCGAAGTTCTTTGTTCTGACGACTCAAGCGGCGATTGGCTAAAGCGTTCTTAACCGTCAAGACCACCTTTTCCAACGACAGCGGTTTTTCTAGAAAGTCGAACGCTCCAAGCTTCGTCGCCCGCACCGCTGTCTCGATCTTGCCGTGGCCTGAGATCACCACCACAACGGGGCGCTGCGTCGCATCGATCTGCTCAATCCGCTCAAGCGTTTGCAGACCATCTATTCCCGGCAGCCAAATATCCAGCAATACGCATTGGAAGGCCTTGCGCTGCAGGATTTCTAGGCAAGCTTCGCCCGAGTCCACCGCCTCGGCGAAGTAACCCTCGTCGGTAAGGATTTCCGACAGCGAGCTGCGTATGCCCGGTTCGTCGTCGACGATCAGAACACGTTCGCCGGGCTTCACGTCTGTCTTGTCCCCATCAGCGCTGGAACCTCAGCCGCCGGCAATTCCACGATGAACCGCGTTCCCGTCGGCCGATTGTCTTCAACTCGAATGGTTCCCCCGTGCTCGCCGACGATTCTGCTCACGATCGCCAGGCCCAAGCCCGTGCCCCGCTCTTTGGTCGAGAAGTAGGGCAGGAACAAACGCTCCTTGTCCTGCGGAGATATGCCTGGGCCCGAATCCGAGACGGTCAACACCACAGTGTCCGGCGTTTCGGAGGAGGCGGTGCGGACAACAATCTCCTTCACCAACGCCCCTTCCAACGCCTCTGCGGCATTATCGACTAGGTTCACGGTCAGTCTCTTGATGTGCTCGCGATCGATCATGACCGCCGGCAGCGACGCGGCGGAGTCGACTTTGAGTTGGATATCGTCAATACGACCCTCGAAGACGGCCATCGCTTCCCGTACTGCATCGTTCAAGTCGCCCTTCTCCAGCTGCGCTTTCGGGAACTGCGCCAGCTGCGCAAATTCGTCGACCAATCGTCGCAGCGTTTCCACTTCTCCCACAATCGTCTGCGTGGATCGCCCAAAGCTCGCGCGTAATTCGCGGCGGGCCTCGGGGTCGTCCGTCTCGGCCATCTTGTTGAGCAGTTTCTGCATCCGCTCGGCGGACAGCGCGATCGGAGTCAGCGGATTCTTGATTTCGTGGGCGACTCTTCGGGCGACCTCTGTCCAGGCGGCCTCTTTCTGCGCGCGCAGCAGATCGGTCATATCTTCCACGACGATCACGTATCCGGCCGGGTCGCGAACTGTCTCTTCATTGGCGTCTAGCGAGGTCACCGTCACGGTCAAGTGCTGGATGTGGCCGCGGCTCTGCAACTCAAAGTTCCGCGAACACAGTCCCGTCCGCCGCGCGCGTTGCAGCATGTAATGCACGTCTTCGCGGTCCTCGGGCCCAAACAAGTCATCCACGCTCAGGGGCGCCCGCTCATCCGGCAGCCGGAAGATCTGGCGCACGGCCGGATTCGCCTTGAAGATCACCCCAAACTCATTGACCGACAGCACCGCGGGGGTCACGCTCTCCAGGATCGCGTTGATCAGCCGCCTCCTCGAATCAATTTCGGCGTTGGCCTTCTCCAGTTCCTGGTTGCTCTGCTGGAGTTCCGTCGTCTGCTCCTCCAGCCTCTGCGTCATGCGATTGAAAGACGCGATCAGTCCGCCCAATTCATCCATCGCCGGAACTTGTACGCGATGTTCCAAATGGCCGCTGGAGACTTCCGTCGTGGCCTCGATCAATGCCTCAATCGGCGTACTGATCTGCCGCGACAGATAAAGCGCCAGCCAAACGGAGACGAACAAGACGAAAATCGTGATCAGCCCCAGCAGCCCGAGATAGAAGTACCTAAAGTTGGTTCGCTCGGCCTCAATCGTGCGGTATTCTTCGACGCGCTGCGCCATGGCCGCTCGTCGCGACTGGATCTCATCGGGGATTCGCCAGGCGACGACCACCCGGCCGACTTGTTCTCCGTCCCTACGAATCGGAGCGACGCCCCAAACCAAGTTGTTCGTGTTGATGCCCGACGCCTCGCCGTCGGGAAGCAGCCATTCGACAGCTCCGTCGATGAGCGCGCCGGAGCGAACTTCCCACGTCGCCCAAGTCGCGCCCATCGGCAAGAAGCCCACGTACTGGGCATCGAGTCTCTGGAGGATCTCCGATAACTCATCGAGTGCGCCTTCCGGCGCTCCGGCGGCCTGGAAAGGAACCGCAGCCAACGGCAGCGCTGCCACACGCGAAGCATCCGCGGCGAGGTCGTCGCGCATGCTTCGGTTCCACTCTCTGATCATGGCCTCCGAGTCCGCGACAATCTCCGGGGTTTGCTCAAATAGCCATTTGTCGAACGTCCTGCTCATGATGGTGAACGAAAAAACCACCATCGCGACCACGGGCACGATCGACAACACCAAGGCGCCGCCGACCAGCTTGGTCTTGATCTTGGACCCCAGCCGCCCCTGACGCCGTTCGACGTAAAGTTTCAGTAGGCTGCGGAAAAGCAGGAAGCCAAGCGCCAGCACGCTGAGCGCGACCAGCGTCAGCATCCCCCACAGCACAAAGCCGATGACCGCGTTGTCCGGGCGGAAGTCACCGAAGCTCAGCGACGTGTGCCAGAACGATAGCGCCACCAGCGCCGCGAACAGGACGCCAAGCAGAGCCAGATAGAGCTGCTGACTTTTTTTGGGCAAGAGTGTTCGCCTCGACCCTCGAATTATACGGGGACCAGGCGAAATGTTTAACGTCGATGAATCGGGCGCTTACAGCGGGAACCGTCGGCCGCTGTTGCCTTGGCGGTTGCGATTCGGGTCTGGACCGTTTCCGGCGTCGCGAGTTCTGCCGGCTCCTAGAGGATTATCGAACTCCAAATCTTCGTCTTTGAAGACCAAGCCCCTGTCGAGCACCATGTCCAGTTGAGTGCCTTTTTCGAGGATCGCCTCGGGTCCCCGCGAGGCCAAAACGCCGATCAGCCCTGCTGCCGCGCCCGCGGCGCTACCGATCCCCAAGCCCAGGCCGGCGTTGCTGCCCGCCGCGCCGGCGATCACGCCGATAGTGGCTCCCGTAGCCGCGGACTCGCCGATCGTGGCGGCGTCGCCGCCCTTGTTGCCCTCGCTGGTGATCCTGCCCTCTTCCTTATCGAAACCTTCAGGCGAGCGTCCGTCGAGCGCTCCAACGCTGCCCGTCAGGTCGCGAATAATCCCGTTAGGTAGGATGATCTGCTCGAAGCGGACGTACAATTCGCCTTTACCTTTCACCCGGCCAGGCCGCTTCACGCTCGTCACCCGGCCCGAAACGTAGGTCCCCGGAGGGATTACGATCCTCCCGTTCACCACCACCGGGTAAACCGATTCAAGGTAGACCAGATCGTCCGGACTGGCGTGTTTGGTGCTGACGCTGTTGAGCAAGACCAGCGGCACCCTGGTGCCGATCGGGATAATCGTCTCACCCTCCGCTGGCGGCGCGGGACGCTCCGTCAGCTTGGCGGGCGTTGGCTCAATCTGCACCACCTGCGACTCCTGCGCGCTGAGCATCGCGCCCGCGCAAGATAGAAGGGCGACAGATATTAGTAGGCGCATGATGGAGACTCCTTGACGATTCCAGCCCCGAAGAGTCTGCCGCGTTCTCGAACGCAGCTTCCCCTGTAGCCTTAGACGCACTGGAGCCGGTTCGGGTTCACCTTTATTCCAACCTGCCATCGACCGCGATCAACACGCCGGTCTGGCTCATTGCGCCGGCTACCTCGACTTGCACCTCGTAATCCCCGGTCGCCAGGGCCTCTGGCAGAACGATATTCACCTGCTGCAGCCCCGCGAACAAAGGCGCCTGTCCGAAGTACAACACCTGCTCGGGAGCCAGTTCCTGCCCGGCGATAAACACCCGGTGCGGCAACTGCGTCGACGCGGCGAACGGCGGCAGCTGGCCCGTATCCACCGGCGGTTGCGACGGGCCGAACCCCGTACCGAACAGGATCACGACCTCGCCCGGCGTAGCCGGCCAGGAGCCCGCCGGGTCGCCTCGCCCGACTACTGAAAAATCCACATGGGCGACTACCGGAAACAGCCCCGGCGCCGCTTCTCGCACGAAGACATCGGACTTCGCCGCGGGCGGATCGCTAAGGCCTTCGCGGACGATCGTCAGCTCCCAAGGTTGCGGCCGCGGAGTCAGGTTGGCCGGCAATTGCGCGTTGATCTGGGTCGGAGAGACGAAATACAACGGCGCCTGCTGACCTCCAATGTTTACCGTGATGCCGCCCAGTCGAAGCGGCAGTTTGCCCCCTTCCAACGTGTCGCTGGTTACCGCTTGCGTGCGCAACGCCAGATCCACGCCGAATATCGAGACGATCGAATT
The DNA here is from genome assembly GCA_027592785.1 of Acidobacteriota bacterium. Taxonomy (GTDB): domain Bacteria; phylum Acidobacteriota; class Terriglobia; order Bryobacterales; family UBA6623; genus CAMPKL01. The sequence continues at coordinate 8,122 of JAQCLD010000013.1, read as the reverse complement.
CGGGGCCACAAAGTTGTCCGGAGCAGGGACAAAGCTGGCGCCGTTGACTACGCCGCCGGCGTGAACGAGGGGGATCTCCTTACGCCCCTTTTCCGCGGCGAATAGCATCGCCGCTGCCGCCGCGAGGGCGACCCATCGGAATCGCTGCAAGTTGTGCCGCTAGTGTAGCGCCGCACCCGCCAGAATGCAGCTTCCGAAGCCGCGGTATTGTTCAAGTTGGCGGAATTGCTATAAAGCGAACTACTACTCTGGAATCATGTCTAAGTCCCGCACGGCGTGCCAGATGCCAGCGGCGTCACGTACCACAGGGCGAATAACTATGAGGTCAGGCGCCGCTTTGTAAAACGGACTGTTGCGCATCGACTGCTGAATTTGTGGTTCTCCGGCTTGGCGGCGCGCCACGAGGATCGGATCATCTTGAAACCACAGATCAAAAATTCGCGGTTTGTAACCCGGGGCTACCACTGTGTAATGAACGTGCGCAGCATTACCGCCGTAGCTACCCGGACGAACGGTTTCATACCGGTACCGCCCCTGGGCATCAGTACGCAAGGCGCCATGCAGTCTCGGATCCAACTCGGCGTCCGGGCGACTGCGGTCAGGTGCATACAGCCCCTTCACATCTGTTTGAAATACATAGACCGATGCACCGGCAACGGGCGTCATCCCATATCTCACGCGTCCCGTAACCACTAGTCGTTCGCCAGGCTCATCTAGCCCAGCGATAACAATGCTGGACGGTGCATCCGGAGCGGCGATGTACCGCGGCGACAGATATGGCGGCGGGATGAGGGATGGCGTCTGCGCGTTAGGAGCGGCTGTGAGAAGAATGAAAGCGAGAAACGTGGTGAAACGAACCGGAAGTGCCTTGATCATGTCTTGTCCCTCTAATGCGCAGAGCTTAATCTGTCCTCTCCAGGCATCGATATTTCTTGATGGCTCTGAGTGTGCTTTATAGCGAGTTTAGATTTTTTTGAATCCGGTTGGACTTTCTGGAAGTCCCCAGGCTTTCTTAGCGACCAACGCATTTTTAGGACACTAACGGAGCCGCCGCGCCTTCCGTCGTAAACTGGACGCCTGTGTTTCGCAAGATTCTGATTGCCAATCGCGGCGAGATCGCCGTGCGCATCATCCGCACCTGCCGGGCCATGGGTATCCCGACCGTCGCCGTTTTTTCTGAGGCCGACCGGACCGCGCTACACGTGCGCCTGGCTGACGAGGCCGTCGCCATCGGCCCCCCCGCGGCTGCCGAGAGCTACCTCTCCATCGAGCGGGTCCTTGACGCCGCGCGTACGACAAGAGCTGACGCGATTCACCCCGGCTATGGATTCCTTAGCGAGAACTCCGCGTTCGCCAAAGCCTGCCAGGAGGCGGGAATCGCCTTCATTGGCCCGCCGTCCTCCGCGATGGAGCTGATGGGATCCAAGACCGCCGCCCGCGACGTCATGCAGCAAGCCGGCGTTCCCGTCGTGCCCGGCAGCAGCAACATCCGCACGCCCGAAGACGCGCTGGTCTTCGCCGGACAGCTGGGCTATCCGCTGATGATCAAGGCATCGGCCGGCGGCGGCGGTAAAGGCATGCGGCTCGTTGCTTCCGCCGATGAGTTGCCGACTGCCTGGGAGCGTGCCGGCTCCGAGGCGCTCTCCGCCTTTGGAGACGCGACCGTCTACATCGAGAAGGCCATCCCCCGTCCGCGTCACGTCGAGGTGCAAGTCCTCGCAGACGCTCACGGCAATATCGTGCACCTGGGCGAGCGCGAATGCTCCCTGCAGCGCCGCCACCAGAAAGTGGTTGAAGAGTCCCCATCGCCGCTGTTCGCCGAGCGTCCCGAGATCCGCGAGGCTCTGTGTGACGCGGCCATCCAAGCGGCCCGCGCCGCCGGCTACATCAACGCCGGGACGGTCGAATTCCTCGCCGATCAGGAGGGGAATTTCTTTTTCCTCGAAATGAACACGCGCCTCCAGGTCGAACATCCGGTAACTGAACTCGTAACCGGCATCGACCTCGTCTCCGAACAGATCCACGTCGCCGCCGGCGAGCCGCTGCGCTTCGCCCAGTCCGATATCCGATTTTTTGGCTCCGCTGTTGAGTGCCGCGTCTACGCCGAAGATCCCGCCAACAACTTCTTGCCCTCGCCCGGCAGGATCACCACGCTACGCGAGCCCGCCGGTCCCGGCATCCGCATCGACTCCGCCGCCTATCCCGGCTGGGAAGTGCCGCTGCACTACGATCCGCTCATCGCCAAACTCTGCGCCTGGGGCCCAACCCGCAATGACGCCCTCAACCGCCTCCGCGCGGCTCTAGCCGAGTACCAGGTCACCGGTATCCAAACCACGCTCGGCTTCTTTCGCGACATCATCGACGACCCCGCCTTCCGTGCCGGAGACCTTGATACGGGATTCATCGGACGCTTTCTCGGTGACGAGCGGTCCGCTGTCGACGCGTCGGCCAACGAAGCCGTCGTGGCCGCTCTGTTTGCGCTCAGCGAAGAATCGTCCCAGGCGCCTGCCGCCCAGCCGCAGCGCCAAGATTCCGCCTGGCGGTCCGCCGCCAGGGCCAAGATGGTGCGTCCGCGATGAGGCGGCAGTACCTGATCAGCGGCAAGACGCTCACCGTCGAAACCTCTCCGTCCTCCAGCAGTTCCCAGCGCACGCTGCTGGTGGACGGCGTCCCGCATAACGCCGATGTCGTTTGCGTCGAGCCCAACGTCTACTCGGTGTTGATCGATCGCCGCAGCACGGACGTCACCATCGACGGCGGCGGCCACGTTTGGGTCGGCTCGACCCGCCTATCCGTCGAGATCCATGACCCCCGCAAATGGTCGCGCGGCCAGGGAGCGGACGCCGAGCATGGCACGATTGCACTCAAGGCTGCCATGCCCGGAAAGGTCGTTGCGGTCCTCGTCGAAGTGGGAGAGGCCATTGAAACAGGAAAGGGCGTTTTGGTCGTAGAGGCCATGAAGATGCAGAATGAGGTGAAGTCGCCCAAGTCCGGCACGGTTCAGGCGATCCGCGTGAGTCCCGGCGATTCAGTCGCCGCCGGTCAAGTTCTAGTCGTCATCGAATAGCCGCAAGGCGCAATATGCCCCTCGATCCAAATTGTCCTGACTGCGACGGCACCGGCTGGAAGCAAACCGAGAAAGACGGTCTTACCGCCGTCGTCCGTTGTGGCTGCGCCAAAGCCGCGCCCATCGGCGATCGTCTCACCCAAGCCGGAGTCCCCGATCGTTTCCGTGAGTCGAGCTTCGACAACTTCGCCTGCCGTTTGCCCGGCGATCCCAACGACTACGACAAGCTTTCGACGGCGATGCTCCCCGTCCGCCATTTCGCCTCCGAATACCCCACGGCGAGCTACCGCGGCATCTTGCTCCAAGGCCCTCCCGGGGTCGGCAAGACGCACCTCGCCGTAGCCGCTCTGCGTCGTCTTCTCGATCGCGGCTTCGACGCGGTCTTCTTCGACTATCAGACTCTTCTGCAGAAAATCCGCGACGGCTACAATCCGTCCTCGAACGTCAGCGACGGCGCCGCCTATCAGACCGCTCTCGATGCCGAGATCCTGCTGCTTGACGATTTGGGCGCACACCGCGTCACCGACTGGGTACTCGACACCGTCACCGCGATCATCAACCACCGTTACAACGAGAACAAGCCGATCATCGTCACCACCAACCTCGCCCTGCGTGAACGCGGCGATGCCGTCGCCCGCAAGGACGCCGCCAGCGGCAAGTATCAGATCGACGACAGTCTGGGCGACCGCATCGGGCAGCGCGCCGTCTCTCGCCTGTTCGAGATGTGCAAAGAGGTCCGCATCCAGACCCAGGACTATCGCTTGCGGCCCCAGGCTCAGGGGCGCTACTAGAAACGCGGCTCGTCAATCACCGCCAGATCGTATAGCGCCTGATAGCCGGCGGCAGCTCGCTCGCCGCTGAACGTTTCCGCCTTGGCGTAGAGATTCGCCAGCATCCTGCCGTAAGAGGTCGGACGTTTCGCGTAGACCGCGGCCGCCTTTCGCAGCGAATCATACAGCGCTTCAGCCATCCCCACGTACAGCGGAACGCTTACACGTTCATCCGGTCCGGCCGACGCGATAGCGGGCCAACTTGCCCCCAAAGGGAGCTTCTCTTTGAATAGAAATCCCGTTGCCCGCGTCTTGTCTTCTTCGTGGTCTACAACCTGCCCGGTCAGGCCCCCGGTGGCCCTGGCGATGACCGGCGTTCCCGCCAGATAAGCTTCCGTGGCAGCCCCAAAGGGCTCATAGAACGACGGCATCACCGCGAACGTCGCGCCAGCCTGCGCTTCCATGTAGCCGTGTTCCATGCGGAATGGGTAGGTCACAACATCGCCTTTGCGCCGCTCGGCCAACTCCATCAGATCCGCCGCCCATTCCTCTGTGCCCGCTCCGACAATCGGCGTCAGGATGAATTTCGCCGCATTGCGCGGCACACCCTCAATCGCTCTGGCTAACAGGTCAAACCCCTTCTGCCGCGGGTCCAGCCGCCCAAACATCAAGAAGACAGGAACTTCCGGCGGCAGCTCGGTCAGCTTCTTGCCCGGACCGCCGTCCAGGCCTCCGCCGATCCTGGGGTCCTCGTACGCGCTAAGCACTTCCAGCATCTTCTGCCGCTTGCGGGACTTCTCCGCCAGAATCTTCTCCGGCGCTCCGCTTGCCGCCGCACGCGCGGCTTCTTCGCTGAACGCCTGCTTTGGCTCGCCGAATAGCGGATTGTTAATCCCCACCACTCCGTGTTTGGCATAGACCGTCTGCAGATGGCCTGTGAAGTGCTTCCTTTGCAGCGGATCGCCGGTCATCTCCAGCGCGAACCCCGGACTCACCGTCGACAGCGGAACATCCGTGAGCGGAATCATGCGTTCATAAAACGTATCCCGGCCAAACGGCCACTGTTCCGGCTCCAGCCGCCGCGTGATCCACGACAAACTATCGTCCGGCAGCCCCTGGTCGTAGGGGTTGTGCGACGTCAATACCGTCGCTGCCGATTGCAGCACGCCGCTCAACAGCGCCTGTTTCACCGAAAGTGCTGTGGCCGCAAGCTGCCAGTCCTGTGCATGGACCACGACATTGCTGCTGAGGCCCAAGTGCGCCAACACAACCGGAATACTGTTCGACAAGAACAGCGCGTCTCTTAGCAGGAACTGAGTGTTGTCGTACGCGTAGGGATCTTTGCGCGTCGGCCCGCCGCGCGAATCGAAGACTCCCCACGACTGCACATAGATCCAACGATTCCCCAATCCATCGTAAGTTTCGAATAACTCCGCCTTCGTCGTGCCGCTCGTGAACGGCACTTCGATGTCCCCCAGGTACTGCACCTGGTCGTAGCCTGGCGTCGTTTCGAGGTTGCGGTGGAAAGGCGTGATGATGACCGTCTCATCTCCCGCCGCACGCAGCGCCGGCGGCAAGTGCGTGGCCACCGCGAAAACGCCGCCCGCGCGCGCGAACGGATTCTCGAATACGCAATAAGCGACCACTCGCTTGCCTCTTCCCGCCGCCCTTCGGGCCAGGTCGAGCCGCTTGCACTCCTCCGGCGTAAAAAGAGCGGCCAAGCCCGCCGTATTCGGCCGCCACGAGCGCAGCAATTTCAAAGTCTGATCCATGGCGAAGGTAGAGCGTACCAGTCTAGGCGACTTCGCGCCCCCCGGCATTGACCTAGCCCCGCCCGAAGCGGAACTATTGAGGGTTGGCGATTACCTGGCTCACCGCTTTCAAGGCGACCGCCGCAATCACCTGGCGCAGCCTCGTCGCCAACGTGTGCATCACCCTACTCGGTATCGGCGTCAGTCTCGCTCTCGGATATAAGGTGGGCGTATCCCCCGAAGGCGTTGCCGGCCTGTCCTTCCAGTGGACACGGCCTTTCGGCTCCTACGTGGCCATCGCCCAGAGTGCGGCCACCGTATGGGCAGTCAAGAGGTCCGTCGAGGTAACGCTGCTGCAGCGTCGAAGAAAGCTCGACCTGATCCAATCGATCTCGGCCACCTGGAGCTTTGCCTGGAGGCATTGCGTCGCCGTGTTCGGCGTCGCGGCGCTCTTCTACCCCGCCATTCGTCACGTCGGCGAGCGCCGCCCGCAGGACCTGGAGATCGCGGTACTCGCCTTCCTGGCCGCCTGGACCTTCGGCCCCAGCTTCATCTGGGCCGTCCGCGGCATGCTGCGCGCCCAGTCCCAAAGCCTCACCCGTTCCTGATCGGTGGCGTGGTCTGACGGTTGAGTCGCAACAGACTCCACGATCCTGCACCTGTGTCAATCGACAACCATGTACGTCGACGCCTAAACTGACTCCAGCCCGGCACGAAACTCCGGCGGAGGAATCTTGGTATCGCCAGTGGCAAAGGAACCGCAGACGATCCTTGGGTGCTGAACACCCCGCTCGGGAGCGCCCAATACGAGATGCACCGAGACGAAACCAAGCAGGTGCTCCACTGCCAGGTCGGCTCCACCTGGCTGCACTATCAGATCCGCGCCCTTGACGACCTCCACGCGATGCTGGTTCAGCACGGCGACTGGATGGAGCTCGGCAACAAGGACGAAAAGGATGAGCCCAAGCCGGGCACCGTTGAGCACTGGGGTCGCTCCGAGGCCAACCCCGTCAAAGGGTGGTACGGTCTGCGCAAGGGATATCGCGGTCGCTTCGCCTCCTACGTGACGCCCGTGCTTGAGGCTCTCGGCAAGGTCGAGTTCGAGAAGCGAGGTCGCAGCATCTGGGTCCGCGCCCTGTAGTCCCCGCCGCCGTCCTCGAAGCGCCCGCCCGCCTCTCGTGACCGGCACGATCAAATGCGAGACTATACACGGTGTTGGAACCCACCGACCGTAAGCAGTGATCACGCTTGATGCAGCGCTAAGCCTATTGGCTCCGGCCATTCCGTCGGTCGCGGTGCTGATTGTCGTTCTGGCGGTCCTGTTTCTGACGAAGTACCTGCTTGAGAAGCGACTCGCCGGTAAGGTTGGGTCGGGATTTCGCATTCAGCTGGTCATGCTCGGGCTGACCCTTGCCGGGTTGCTCGTCGTCATCATGGCGCTGCCTGTGAGCGATACGCTGCGGGGCCAGTTGCTGAGCCTGGTCGGAATCCTTCTCAGCGCTTCCCTGGCGCTGTCGTCGACGACTTTCATCGGCAACGCGATGGCCGGGGTGTTGCTGCGGGTCGTCGGCGTGTTTCAGATCGGCGACTTCGTGCGTGTGGGCGATCACTTCGGACGGGTTTCGGAGCGAGGCTTGTTCCACACCGAGATCCAGACCGAAGATCGCGATCTGACGACGTTGCCCAACTCCTACTTGGTGACCAATCCCGTGAAGGTGGTGCGCAACTCGGGCACAATCATCTCAGCCGAAGTGTCGCTAGGCTACGATGTGCCGCGCGAGCAGGTAGAAGGACTGCTGCTCACCGCCGCCGGCAGGGCCGGACTTGAGGATGCCTTTGTACAGATCAAGGCCCTGGGCGACTTTTCAGTCCTATATCGGGCCGCCGGATTGTTGACCGACGTAAAGAGCATCTTGTCGTCCGGTTCGCGTTTACGGGGTGCGGTGATGGACGAGCTGCATGCCGCCGGCATCGAAATCGTTTCACCGAACTTCATGAATACGCGCGCGTTGGAGCAGGCGCTCCGATTCATTCCTCGGCGCGCCGCGGCCGGCAATGGGCGGCAAGCCGAGACATCTCCAGAGGCCGTGGTGTTCGATAAAGCCGAAGAGGCGACCGCGCTGGAAAATGTTCGTCGCAGACAGGTCGCGCTAGAGGAACAAATCGAGCACGATGAGACTCTGCTCGCGGGAGAAAAGGACGAGTCCGAGCGCCGCCTCTTGGAAGGTCGAATTGCGGCTGCCAAGCGCGAGCACGATGAGGTCGTCCAGGCCCTGCAGCAGGCTCACGAGGCGAATCTGGAGTAGCTGGCAGAATCACGGAATTTGGAGAATAGCCAGCCCGCCCTCGTGATCGGTTCGTCGTGGTTTGACGGCCAGGCCTTACGGGTTACGCAGAGCTGAGCGTTGACTTATCACGGAGAACCGGCCCAAAGGGTCATTGCCTACGTGCGGACTTATAGGAATGTATGGTCCGCCGCCTGATTGCAAGCGAAAAAGAAGAGGCGGGTGTGGTCTGCGCAAATGTATACGGCC
>JAQCLD010000114.1 GCA_027592785.1 Acidobacteriota bacterium | reverse complement strand
CTTTCACTGCTTCTTCAGCCGCGAATACATACGCGCCGATGCGGTCCGCAGCGGCGCCGCGATCTCCAAAGTGCGTGGAAACGTCTTGGGTCATCGCAACCGAAGCATGGCCGACTTGGTCTCTCATGACCTCGGCTTCAACGCCGGCCTGACGGCCCCACGTTGTGTAGGCATGACGGAAATCATGCCAAGAGAAGCGCGGCATGCCGAGCTTCTCCTCTATCGGCTTGATGGTCCGCTCCATCTCTCGATTGAGATCAATCGGCGAGTTTGTTCGTATCGAGAACATGAAGTCCTCGGGTTGTGTGAACTTGCACTGGCCGCGCCAGTCTTCCAGCGCCTCCAGCACCTGTGAAGGGATGCTAACGGAGCGACGAGACTTCTTAGACTTGGGAGTTCCGAGTTCTCCTCGGTACACGGCCTCATCGACACGAAGCTTCGTGCCTTCGAGATCGTTCCAGCGCAGCGCAGCGATCTCGCCCCTGCGTAAGCCGCCCAGACCAGCGACAGCTACAATCGCCCGGTACGGCTGGCGAAGCCCGTTCAGGAGCGAACGAAACTGCTGAGGCGTTGGTATGGGTCGCTGCCGTTCCAGCCTCTCTGGAAGCCTAAGCCGACCGGCTGCTGGGTTTCGGCCTTCTGGTATCCATTCCCAGTCCGCCGCTGTTGTCAGGAGACCCCTCAGGCGAGCCCGGAGATCATATACGGAATCAGGAGCCAACTCCCTCGCTGAAGCCGTCAGGAAGTCGACAACCTGGCGGAAAAGTCGGATCTCGGCCCGACGCGAAAAGAGCTGAGCGAACTGCTACGCAACGGCTGGCAAGCTGCAACTCCTCGACAAACCTGAAAACACCGGCACGCTCCCCTTTTGCGGCGGGCATCCCACCGCAGAGGCGGACCCAGAAGGTCAAAGCTCGTTCTTGCGGTATTGCTCGACCAGGTAGTCGCTGGCCCGCCAGGCAATCGCCAGCATCGTCAGCGTCGGATTCTGGCACGCGGAACTCGGCCAGCAGGCACCGTCCACAACGAATAGGTTCTTCGCGTCATGCGCCTGGTTGTAGGCGTTCAGGACGTTGGTTTTCCGATCATGCCCCATGCGCGCGGTGCCCAGTTCATGGCTGACTGTCCCCGGCGTGGCCAACGTGTCGTTCGCCGACAGGATCTCCACGCGCGCCGTGTGCATCAACTCCAACATGCTCTGGAAGGAGTGCTTCTGAATCTTGTAATCGTTGTCGGTGCGCTTGTAGTTGATGTGAAGCGCCGGAATGCCCCAGGCATCCACCAGATCCCTATCAATCTCGACGTAGCTGTCATAGATCGGCAGGGGTTCGGCCCTCGCGTATACGTTCACCATCGCCGGGTGGAGCGCCTTGATCCTTCGCTTGTAAGCGGGGCCGAACCCATCGACCTCGCGGGCCTGGCCCGGAAAGATGCGCGCGCCGCCCTTGACCATGATCGCGTAGCCGCGGATGAAATCCGGATTCCGGCTGCCGACGTTTTGAAAACGCGGAATGTAAGAGCCATTCGACTTGCCATCCTCGTTGAGAATGTCACCGCCGACCAGATCCGGCAGCACGCCCACGATGTTCCCTACGCTGATGTGATCGGTCAGATAGTGACCCAGGGCTCCGCTCGAATTGGCCAGCCCGTTGGGATGATGCCGCGACGTTGAGTTCAGCATGATGCGCGCCGATTCGAGAGTAGAGGCGGCCAGCACCACGACCTTAGCGAACACTTCGCGGTAGTCTTTGCTGAGCCGGTCATGATACCCGACGCCTTTCGGACGCCCTTCCTCATCAACCAGCACCTGCCGCACGACCGAATCGGTCTGCAACGTCAGGTTGCCCGTCGCCAGCGCGTCGGGTAGCGTGACGGCCACCGTTGAGAAGAAAGCGCCAATGTCGCAACCCGAGCCGCAACTGCCGCAATAGTGGCAGGCGGGGCGGCCCCGGTGCGGGCGGCTCAATTGAGCGGTGCGGAGTGCGGTCAGCTGCCAGCCCAGCTTGCGCGCCGACTTCTTCATCAGGTGCTCGAAACAATTGAAGGCGAAAGGCGGCAGAAACTTGCCATCGGGAATTCCCGCCATGCCTTCCGTCATGCCCTGCACGCCGATGTAATCCTCGACTTTGTCGTAGTAGGGTTCCAGGTCGCGGTATTCGAACGGCCAATCGACGCCCTGACCGTCGATGGAAGCGCCCTTGAAATCGTATTCGGCCAGCCGCAGCGATTGCCTGCCCCAATGGAGCGTCCTCCCGCCCAGAATACGCGAACGCGACGAACCCCAGGGGTTGCCCTTCGGAAACGAGTAGGGATGCTGATCGTTCTCGGAGTAATAGCCGTCAAACGGCGTCTTCTCCGAGGCAGCCGCGCGGCCGACACGCCTGATCCTGGAAGGGCTGCCCGAGCCGCGAAACGGAAACTCATAGGGCATCGCATGGGTGAGAAAATCGCCGCTGCTGATCGTCGGTCCGCTTTCCAGCAGCAGCGTCTGCAGCCCTTGCTCGGCCAGAACCTTCGCTGCCATTCCGCCGGTCGCGCCCGTTCCCACTACTAACGCATCGTATATTTTTATCGCCATGGTCGAAGATTAGGCTCCCATCAGATTTCGTCACCGTGGTGTCCGGGATGGGGGCATCCGATCCATTCCGGCAGCGGTTGTTTGCCTTTGTACTCGAGTTCCTCGTGGATGCCGATCTTCGATGTGTAATACCCGAAGACGGTTCTACGCCGGATGTCCAGGAAAAACCGGCGGCCGCCTTGGTCTTCGGGCTCGATGTTGCCGCCGTCCGACAAGCGGGTCAGCATCCCGGTCTGCTGCTCGTTGCTCAGGGCCAGGAAATCCGTTTGGAACAGCTCCTTGCTCCTGCGGTTCATCCAAGCCAGACCGTCCAGGAAATCCTTCTGCGTCTGGGAAATCTCGTCACTTAGCACCAGGTCGATGTACTCGTTGACTTTGGCCTCCCGGGCGCCGGGCGTGTCGGTTTCGGGCAGGATCAATTCCGCCAGCGCAGTGGTCAGCTCGTTTTGCTCGGGAGTGAAGAATTTGGGTTGCCATGACGAGGCCTGCGTTGCTCCCACCGTCGTCGCGGCGTGTTGCTGCGGAGCGGCCAGCGATGCCGGCGGGAATACCACCAGGGCTGCCGATCCGGCAGTCACCTTGATCATTTCTCTGCGATCGATATTCAGGGGCTTGCTCATTCGACCAATCTTCCATTCCATTGCCGCGAAGGGGGCAGCCACCGGCACCTAGGCAGGATGACAGGAGGTGCTTGATGCAACTCGCATCTCGAAGTGCATAGCGGGATTATACACACAGGTGTCAACCGGCGCAACCCCGTTGAGACACCCCGTTGAGAACCTGCCCTACGCCAAAAATCCAAGAGCGGGCGCCCGGGCAGGCCCGTGCCATGCAAGCGGCTGCAGGATGTTCTCAAAAGATGTTCCCAATCCAATGGCTTCATTCGGTTTCATTTTTGTGATTGACACTTTTCATTTGAAAGGCTAGCATCACGAGCACCTGTTGGTCGGGCGCGCCGCTGGCATGTTGCCTGAGCACATAAAATCCGCCACCGCGACGACGGACGGCCGTTTGGTCGCCTACCCATGCCAGCGCACCGATTCAGCCCGGGAGCGAGAGAACGGAGATCAGCCATGAATGACCTTGCATCGAACCTATCGCGGCGAAATATTCTCAAAGCCGCCGCGCTCGTGCCCGCAGCCGCCATTGCCGGCAGCGCGGCGAATTCGGCTGTCACCGTGGGTCTGCTGGGTTCAGGCGGCCGCGGCACGACGGTGGCCTCCGCGCTGCAGAAAAATACCAAGGGGCGGATCGTGGCCCTGTGCGATCTGTTCGACGAGAAGATGCAGCAGGCCAAGGGAAAAATCGGCCTCGAAAATCCGAAGACGTACACCAACTTCCACGATCTGCTGGCCAGCGACGTCGATGCCATCATTATCGCCACGCCCGTCTTCCTGCACCCCGAGCACCTGGAGGCGGCCGTCAAATCAGGAAAGCACATTTACATCGAGAAGCCGGCCGGGGTTGACGTCGAAGGCTGCAAACGCATTATGCACACCGCCGACAGCGCCGACAGCAACGTCAACATCACCTTCGGTTTCCAGAGGCGCTACGGCCAGGTCTACCTGAAGGCCAAACAACTCGTCGACTCAGGAGCCGTCGGCAACATTCGTATGGGCCACGCGCACTTCATCAAGAGCGGCGTCAGCTCGCTCGCCTTGGATGTGCCCCGGCCGCAAACCGATATGGAAAAGATCACCGGCTGGCACGTCTGGAAGGAACTTGCGGGCGATTTGATTGTTGAGAATAACGTTCACGTGATTGACGTACTCAACTGGTTCATCGGAAGCCACCCCAAGAGCGCGATCGGCTCCGGAGGCGCGACCGTATCCAAGGTCGGCGACATGCGCGATCACAACTTCGTCGCTTACCAGTATGACAACGGAGTGCAGGCGTCGCTCACCGGCGCAACGTTGGCGTCGAACAACTATCGCGAGGTGCACGAGCAGTTCTTCGCCGACAACGGCATGGTGGAGACTTCCGAAACTCATTGGCGGCACTTTCAAAATCCCGATCAGGATACGATCGAGAAGGCGCCGCGCAACTCGACCATCGACTCGGTGGAAGCCTTCGTCAACCGCATCGCCGAAGGAAAACCGGAGAACGTGGGCGTGCGCGGAGCGGAAAGCACATTGACCGCCATTCTGGGGCGTATGGCGATGGATTTGCGCCGCGAGGTCACCTGGGACGAGATGATGAACGGATAGCCCACTCAACGCAGCGGGCAACCAAACGGCAGTACAGTCGCTGCGACGGCTCTCAGAGCTCAAACGCTTTGATAACGGCGCTGTTGTCGGAGGTGCCATAGCTGGCCGCTTGGGTAGATTCAAGTAGCACTCGATGGACCTCACTCAGCGGAAGCTTCGCGTCGCAACGTTCGCCTGCGGCCAGAATCAACCGCACATCTTTGAGGTGTTGCGAAAGCCGCGCCTCGGGTTCGAAATTCTCCTGCAGCATTTTCTGGCCTTTGATGTCCATCGCCTTGGAGTAGGCGGGCCCGGCCTGCAGGATCTCGAGCGCCTGCTCGCGCGAGAGGCCGCAGCGCTTGGCGAACGTGAGGGCTTCGGCCAGCACCGCGCGATGCAGGCCCGGCGCGAGGTTGAGGACAAGCTTCATCCGTGAACCGCTGCCGCAGGGCCCAAGGAAAAAAGTGCGCCGCAAGAAACTCGAAAACACGCCCTCGCATTGCTCGAAAGCTTGCGGCTTGCGGATCGCCGCACGCCATGACGATCACATCGCCGGCCTCGACCTGCCGGCTCGAACCTCCCACTGTGGCGTCGAGATAGAAAACCTGGAACTGCTCCAGGCGGTGTCCCACGGCTTCGACCGCTTCGGGATCCCCGGTCGTTGTGTCCATCACGATCGTGCCCTGCCGCAGCTTCGGCTCGATCTCCTCCAGAACTCGAAGCACGATATCGGAGGTAGGCAGACTCAAGACGGTGCGGCGGCATGCGGCAGCCACCTCGCCGGCGTCCGCGCTGCATTCCCCTCCCAGGGATAGCAGAGCCTCGCGGCGGTCAGCGCGCTTACATCGAATCCGAATACCGGCTGACCGGCGCCGATCAACCGGCGGGCCAGAGCCGTACCCAGCAAACCTAATCCGATCAACCCGATTCGTTGCGACGTCACGTTTCGTATTCTCTCCCTGTCCGGCCGTAAAGTTTTCCATCATGGCAGCCGCGCCGCCGCCGCTCTCAAGACGATAATCCAGGCCTTGCGGCCAGCCATCCGAGATGTCTCGAGGAAGCACGAAATCTATTCGCTGCGCAGGGCGATCACGGGGTCAATCCTCGTAACTCGCCGGGCGGGAATGTAGCACACCAGGGCGGCAACACTCGCCAACGGGACCAGGACTCCCCCGAAGGTAAGAGCATCGTTGGGAGGAATGCCAAACAGCAGACTGCTCAGTGCGCGCCGGACAACTGCCGCGCCGACCAGTCCGATCGCCAATCCCCCAGCCGCGAGACCGAGGCCTTGACGCAGGACGGCCGCGACCACCTTCCCTGCCGGGGCGCCGAGCGCCATACGAATTCCGAACTCCTGGGTCCGCTGCGAGACCGAGTAGCCCAAGACTCCGTAAATTCCCACGGCCGCCAGCAGCAGCGCCACGGCGGAGAACAGGCTGAGCAGCAGGGTTTGAAAGCGTCGTTGGGCGAACGAAGCTCCGAGCAGCTTATCCAAAGACGCCACGCCATAAACCGGCAGTCGAGCGTCGACGGCTTGCACGGCTGCCCGAATCGTTGCCGGCATGGAGCCCAGGCGGGAGCTTGCGCGCACGACGACCTGCATACCGCGGTCCGGCTCTTGCTGAAACGGCCGGAAGATCTGCGGAATCGACTTGGACTCCAGGCTACGCCGGCGCATGTCGCCCGCCACGCCGGCGACGGTCAACCACGGCGCGCGCAAATCGAGCGCGCCGAGTTTCACGCGTTTGCCGAGCGGATCCTGGTTGGGCCAATAGCGGCGCGCCATCGCCTCGTTGATGACCGCGACCGGAACGGTATTGGCGTTGTCGCCGGCGGTGAACAGGCGACCGCGAATTAACGGAACACGCATGGTTTCGAAAAAGTCTCCGTTGACGGCTTCCTCGCGTACTTGTCCGCGTCCGTTGGACTGGGCCTGGCCTTCGATCGTCAGTGCATTCTCGAAGTTGACTCCAATGAAGAAGTCGCCGATGGAGCCGGCCGATACCACCCCTGGTTGCGTGCGAATCTGGCGCAGAACTTCATCGAAAAGCACGACGCACCGCGCGAGCGTCTCCGAGCGCGGGGGCTAAGATCGACACCAACAGGACATTGCGGTGGTCGTAGCCGGAGTCGACGCGCTGCACCTGCTGCAAACTGCGGATCAGCAATCCGGCCCCGCCCAGCAGCAGGACGGCGACGGCGAACTCGGCCACGACCAGCGCCGAAAGCATGCGCCGCGCGGGCAAACCACCGCCGCCGGCCGTAGTGCGCCCGGTTCCTGCCCGCAGGGTCTCGGCCGAGGAGGTTTGGGAAATTCGCAAAGCGGGCGCCAAACCGAACAGGACGCCGACCACGATCGAAACCGCGCCGGTAAACAACAAAACGCGCCAATCCAGATTGGCCTCATCCAGCGGCGGAATACTGGGCGGCCCCATCGACGAGACAACCTCGATACTCAATTGAGCAAAGGCCAAGCCCAAACCACCGGCGAGGACAGCCAGTAATGTACTTCCCACAAGCAACTGGCGCACAAGCCGCAAACGGCTGGCACCGAGTGCAGTGTGCAGTGTGCAGTGCGATTTCGCGGCTGCGTGCGGCGCTTCTGGCCAACAATAGATTCGCCACGCTGAGACAGGCGATCAACAGCACGCATCCCACGGCGGCGAACAATACCATCAGAGTGACAGGCGTCTGTTCGCCGGTCATCTGGGCGAGCAGAGGCACGGCGCGAAGCTGCAGTCCGCGATTGGCCTTCGGATAGCTGGCCGCCAGCCGGCCGGCGCCGGCGGCCAGTTCGCTTCGGGCTTGCCGCACGGTAACGCCACCCCTGAGCCGGGCGATCACGAGCCAGTCATTTTCGTCGCGTTGCTCGCGCCGCGAATCCCAACTCGGCAGGATGGTGGGTGGAAACCAGAGTTGCGCCTGCTTGTCGGGAAACGAGAAATCCGCGGGCATCACCCCGATGATCGCCGCCGTCGCGCCGTCGATCTCAACGGTTTGGTTGACGACGTTGAGGGAGGCCCCGAACTGCCGTTGCCAAAACCCGAAGCTCAACACGACCACCCGTTCGCGCCGCTGCTCATCTTCGGGCGTGTAGGTTCTGCCGATAGCCGGAGCCACTCCCAGCAGCGGGAACAGGTTGGCAGAAGCCGCCGCGGCCGATACCCGTGTCGCCTCCGGACCGCCCGTCAGCGTAATCGTAACGGGGTCGGCGATGCCGACATCCTCGAACGACCGGCTTTCCCGCGTCAGGTCCTCCACGTTCAGACCCGAGGTGCGATCCTCGTTGACACCGGCCGCCGGAAACGCGGTCCACAACATCAGCAGCCGATCGGGATTCTTCAATGGCAGCGGGCGCAACAGCACGG
Source organism: Acidobacteriota bacterium (assembly GCA_027592785.1). GTDB lineage: Bacteria > Acidobacteriota > Terriglobia > Bryobacterales > UBA6623 > CAMPKL01. Next base: position 4,893 of record JAQCLD010000114.1, on the reverse strand, counting down.
CATTGAGGATGCTGAACATCGCCGTGTTCGCGCCGGTTCCAAGCGCCGGAGTGAGCGCGACCACGAAGGTGAACGTCCAGTTCCCCCGCAACCGGCGAAACGCGTAGTGAACGTCCTGCCAAAAAACAGCCGTCAAGGTTCTCCAGGGCAATGACAGCGCAATCCTGGGGCCAGATGGGTTCCGAGCCTATCCCTCAGAAATAGCACGCGGATAGGGATCGGCGGCGTTCGTCTCTGGGATGGATTGTTCCCATTGATGGGACAGAGAAGGGGCGGAATGGCCGGGCTCCAAAAAACACGGTCGCTATTCCATTTTCGCTTCATCTATGCAACAACTGAAATCTCTTTTCATTTGCGGATTCTTACATGCGACGGTTACGCAGGTCGGTCACTCATCTCGCCGTTTTGTGCACCGGATGGTTTGTGGGGATGCCGGCATCGTCGCAGATGGTAGAACTTCCTCCAGCGATCGACCGCCCCGTCCAATTCTCCGAGGTTGAGGCGCTGTTCAAGCAGCGTTGTCAGTTGTGCCATGGGGCGCAGATGCCGATGAACGAGCTGCGCCTCGATCAGCGGGAGGCGGCGCTCAAGGGAGGCTATCCGGCCCCGTCATCGTTCCGGGTGACAGCGCCAGGAGCAAGCTGATACAGCTGGTCGGAGGCCTGGATGACAAAGTCGGAGGGCGATCGTTTCATTGCCGCGATCTACGAGGATGGGATTACCGACGCCGCCTCCGCGAGCGATGACTTCCACACGCGTATCGGCCGGGAGACGCGGAGACGCTCTTGCAGCAGCCCGGAGAGAGTCGCCGCAAATAAGTACCAGGAGGTCCCGGGCGGCATGGCACCAATGGTAATGGTGATGGTGGCGGGCCGCTGGCACGAATTGGCGGCAAGCATCGCCGCCGCCAGTAATACGGACACCATGGCCACGTGGAGCGATTTCATTCGTTACACCTTCCGGACAGATTCCCGATTGTGCCATCCAGGCAGAATTAACGCGTCCCCGCGGGAGCGGCTTCCTCGGAGTATGCGGCCGCGAGGAGTCCCGCCTCTTCGACCGCTTTGCGTAGGCGCTCCAACATCGCCGGGGGCGGGCGGCGCGTTGGCGGCCGCGTGTGATCCGACTTCAGCCGGCCCGCGAAAACCATCGCGGCTTTCATCCGCGCATGGGCTTCGCTAGAAGGCTCGCCATCGGCGTAGACGGCCTCCTTGTTGAGGATGTAGATGCGCGACTGAATCTTCTGGGTACGCTTCAGATCGCCCTGGCAGACCGCTTCGTAGAGCTCGACCAGCAGGTCCGGGATCAGCGATGCAAATCCAACCAGGGCGCCGTCAACGCCCTGCACCATTGAGGCCAGCACATACTCGTCGTGGCACGTCAGGATCGTGCATTCCGGATTCGCGCCACGAATCGCGCGGATGTCGCGGTCATATTTCGACATTTCGCGGGTGCCGATTTTAAAGGTCGTTACTTTGGGCAGGCGAGCAAGTTCCGCCAGCAAATCCGACGAATAAGAGGCTTTGGTCCACGCCGGATAGATGTGCACGATTAGGTTGATATCCACGGCGGCGCTGATCGCCTTGAAATGGTCGATCACGTTTTCCGGGCGCATCCCGAACCGCAGCCAAGTAGTGCGGCGGCATCACCAGCAGACCTGTGGCTCCCGCTCTCTCGGCCGCGACGGCGTGTTCCACCGCCTCTCCGATCCCGTCTCACAGCAGATACCCGAGATGACCGGCGTCCGATCCCCAGCCTCTTCGGCGACGATCTGAGTCACTCGCGCCCGTTCCTGGGGACTGAGCGCAAAGACTTCGCCCGTGTGCCCGTTGGTCACCAACCCACCGATCCCGCGACGCTCCCCCAGCCAGCGCGCGAAACCGCGCAGCTCAGGCTCGTCGATCGAGCCGTCGGCGCAGAAAGGGACCTGCATGGCGGGAAGGATTCCACGGAAGGGTACTACACGAGCCATTCAGTCTGTCTCCTGTCGTTAAATCCCCCGGGTTGGCTCCGCATCGATTTGGATCGGCGTGCACCGAGGTAGGAAGGCCAGCCGAGTCAGGCCCGGCCGGCGTCTGGAAGCGGGATTTCCAGCCCGTGGCGTTCCATAGCCCCTTGGGCAGCGCCAAAATCGTTCAGGACAAATGGTCCTTCCGATATAGGACAATGATCGGGATAGGGGGAGGCCTCACGGCTCCCCACTCCCACACCACCGGGCATACGGGTCCGTACCACGGCGGTTCGGATGAGTTAAGCGGTCGAAGATGACGACAGTCTCGGCAGGCCGAGCGAGTCGAAGTAGGCATTGGGCAGCGCTTGCTGGACCGCCGGATGTCGTGACATCGACCAGAAACCAGTGGGTGAACCGGCGGCTACTGCCGCAGCGAAGTGCGCCAGCCCCAACCGCCTTAGATTGACGTATCGAGTGCGCCCGTTTCCCCATTGTCTCCAGATCATCATGCGCAACCTCCGGCGGATCCGCGCATCCAGTGCGTTGAGCACCAGCGGATCCTGGCTGAAGCCAAAGTAGCCTCGCCAGCCGAGCAGATACGGCTTCAAGGAGCCGATCATCTGTTCGACGCTGATCCCGCGCGTCCTGCTCGTCAGCTCTCGCGCTCGCGCCTGAAACCGCTTTAGCGCCTCCGGCGATATCAATCGCTGAGGCTCCTCTCCAGTCGTCAGGCGAAAGCCTAAGAACTTCCGATCGTCGGGTCGAGCCACCGCACTCTTCGATTCGTTGACCTCGAGCCGGAGTTTCTTTGTCAGAAACTTCGAGACGCCGGCCATCACTCTCTGCCCCGCCCGGCGACTGCGAACGTAGATGTTGCAGTCGTCAGCGTAGCGACATAATCGATGGCCGCGCCGTTCCAACTCCCGGTCCAAATCATCGAGTACAAGGTTCGACAACAACGGTGATAGAGGCCCACCTTGCGGCGTACCTTCGTCAACAGGACTCACCAGCCCATCCTCCATCACCCCGGCGGTTAGAAACGCCCGAATGAGCTTCAGCAATCGTTTGTCTCCGACACTCTTGGCGACACGAGCCATCAACAGGTCATGGTTGACTCGATCGAAGAACTTCTCCAGATCGATATCTACCACCCACTGATAGCCCTCGGCGATGTAGGCTTGCGCCTGCTCCACCGCTTGATGCGCCGAACGTCCCGGGCGAAAGCCATAGCTGCTATTGGAAAACGTAGGGTCCCAGCGCTTTTGCAGAACCTGCAAGACCGCCTGCTGGATCAGTCGATCAAGCACCACAGGGATGCCCAGCTTCCTGACCCCGCCGCCGGGCTTCGGGATTTCCACCCTGCGCACCGGTTGCGGTTGGTAAGTTCCTCGAAGCAACTGGTCCCGGGTGGCCGGCCAGTGTTCACGAAGGTCGTCCAGGGTTTCGTCGATGGTCTTGCCATCAACGCCCGGACTCCCTTTGTTGCCCCGGACTTGTTTCCAAGCCTTCACAAGATTGTCTCGCTGGCACACCTCCTCCATCAGTCGTTCTTCTCGCGCCGGGCTTTCAGATTCCCGCTTCACCGCAGACGATTCGGTCCCTTGCTGGGCGAACCTTGGGGCTTCACCCGTCGGTTCGTCCATGAAGGCCAGTCGTTGCTGGATGTTCTGCCGCTTTCCGTCCATGAGTTGCGAGTCTTACTTGCCGCTCTCTTCCGTTCGGGCCTTCGACCATCGTTCTCGGCTCGGCCTATCCGTTGGCTCCGTCTTTCGACTCTTTGGAGTGCCTCACTAGCTCTGCCGACTGCATGGCCTACTTTGCCTTCTGCTGACTTCTGCGTCCCGATCAGGTCGCCTCTCGACTTCCTCAGTCCCGAACTTGGGGACGGAACGCAGATCTCCCGGGGTAAGTCTGATCGCTTTCGCCGCACACCTGCCGGATCGACAGCCTTGGCCCTTGATGGATCTGGACTTCGCGATCAGTTGTCCGCTCGTCCGACCAAGGATGCCTCTTATCCGGTTTCTGTTCGTCAGGTCGCGGTTTTGTTTCACGCTTCCTCCAGACCCCGCCTCACGACGACGCCCTTGCGCTTCCCTAGCACTTCGCCTCCATCAGGCTGTGCAGAGGACTTTCACCTCCAAGCTCTCAGACATGCCCGGCACACAACCTAACCGCTACGCGGTGGGTCGAAGCTGCGCTTCGCGAGGCGGTTCTAGACCTCTGTAGATAATCTCTGACGTCAGCGGCCTAAGCAGCACCTTTTCCCGGGCAAGCTCAGGCATCATCAGCGGCATCTTTTCCCTTTCAAGGAGCATGCCATGACCCGCTTACGTCAGAAGTTCATCGAGGATCTCGAAGTCCGCAACTACGCCTCGTCCACGATCCAGGCCTACGTGCGGCACGTGGCGGCATTCGCCGCGCATGACTCGCGCTCTCCCGAGCGGCTGGGCCCGGAGCAGCCGTGAGCGACGAGCGGCCCACGCTGGCCGCTGTCGTGAGAGCCCACGGGGAACGTTTCCGACGACAAGCGGCAACGTCGGTCGCCCAACGCCGGGCTCTCGCCGACATCGCAGCCTGTCGCACCCAGGCTTTGGGCGGTCACCTCTACCAGTGCGAGAAGTGCGGCCATCGCAAGCTGGCCTACAACCCTTGCGGCAATCGGCATTGCCCGCAATGCCAAGCCGCGGCACGTGCCGAGTGGCTCGACAAACGGACGGGCGAGTTGCTGCCGGTCGCCTACTTTCATGTCGTGTTTACGCTGCCGCATCAGCTGCGCCCCTTGGCGCTCCAGAACCCAGCGATCGTCTACGGCATCTTGTTTCGCGCCGCGGCCCAGACGCTGCTCGAGCTGAGCGAGAGCAGGCTGGCGGCCCGCTGCGGGTTGCTGGCCGTGCTGCACACTTGGGGGCAAACGCTCGAACATCACCCGCACCTGCACTGCG
>JAQCLD010000012.1 GCA_027592785.1 Acidobacteriota bacterium | reverse complement strand
CCGTTCCACTCCAAGCTGGTCTAGTTTTCCGGCGCCGCCCTGGTCTATTTTTACTCCGCCCTTGACACCGCTGGGCGCGCTACAATGCCGTCGCACGCTAAACGTCATGCCCAATATCACCGTACCGCTTAAACAAGTCGGCCCGACCACCTCGGAGTCGACCATCCGCGAACACCATGTCCTCGTTGATCGCCCTGGAGCCAAAGGGGGCAACGATCTTGGTCCGATGGGCGGCGAACTGTTTCTCTCGTCCATCGGCGGCTGCTTCCTCAGCAACATGTACGCCGCCATCCGCGCCCGCGAGGCCGCTGTCTCCAACGTTAAAGCCGAAATCGTGGGACGTCTCGAAGGCGACCCCCCGCGTTATGAAGAGATCACCATCACCGCCAGCGGCGACTACGACGACCCCGATCTGTTCCAGAAGCTTGTCACGATTTCCGAGCGCGGCTGTATCATGGTCAACACCTTGCGGCCGGTCCTCAAGCTCAACGTAGTCATCGCCCAGCCGCACTAGGAGTCCTCTCATGCTGACCAAGCTCGTCAGATCAACGCTGCTCTTCGCCGTCGCGATTTCAGCGATCGCCCAACAAGCCTACTTCCCGCCGCGCGGCGAGTGGGAGCGCCGCACGCCTGAGCAGATGAACATCAACGCAGCCGCGCTCAAGGCTGCCGTCGACTTCTCCATCGCCAGCGAAAGCACGGACTTGCGCGACCTCGAAGAGAATCACCCGCTTAGTTGGGGCAGGGAACCTTTCGACGAACCGCTCGGCCCCTTCCGCACGCGCGGACCGCAATCCGGTCTGATCATCAAAGACGGCTACGTTGTCGCCGAGTGGGGCGAGATCAATCGCGTCGACATGACTTTCAGCGTCACCAAGAGCGTCTTGTCGTCGACCGTTGGACTCATCTTCGACGATGGACTCATTCGTGACGTGCACGACCCTGTCCGCGACTACATGCCGCCCATCGCTTTGCCCGTCGGCGATGGTGAACCCGGCGACGAAGAGAACGGCATCGGCAACCCCAACACCCGTTTACTCTTCGAGTCCGAGCACAACCGCAAAATCACTTGGGACCACCTGTTGCGCCAAACCAGCGACTGGGAGGGCACGCTTTGGGGTAAACCCGACTGGGGAGACCGCCCTGGCGACGACGTCAAGGCCAACCGCACCCGCAAACACTACGAGCCCGGCGAGATCTACAAATACAACGACGTGCGTGTAAACCTGCTCTCTTTGGTCGCGCTTCAAGTCGCCCGCCGCCCACTGCCGCAGCTCTTCCGCGAGCGCATCATGGATCCCATCGGCGCCTCCAACACTTGGCGCTGGCAGGGCTACAAAAACTCCTGGGTCGAGGTCGACGGACAGATGATCAACTCCGTCCCTGGCGGCGGTCACTGGGGCGGCGGCATGCACATCAACGCCCTCGACCAAGCACGTTTCGGCTATCTTACCCTCAACAAAGGCAAATGGAACGGCCGCCAACTCCTCTCCCAGAAATGGCTGGCCATGGCCGAGACGCCAACCAAAGCCGAACCCGGCTACGGCTTCATGAACTTCTTCCTTAACACCGGCCGCAAGGCGATTCCCGCCGCGCCCGAATCCGCGTTTCGGCACGTCGGCGCCGGCTCGAACATTATCTATGTCGACCGCGAAAACGGGCTCGTCGTCGTTACCCGCTGGATACAAGGATCGGCCTTGCCCGAGTTCATCGAAAAAGTCCTCGCAGCAATGCCTAAGTAGGTAGCTATGATCACACGCAGAAACTTCGCCCTCGCCTCCGTCGCCGCTACCGCGGCGGCAACCGGCTGCTCCCAACCGGAGACCGCAGACTCGAGCGCGCCTACTCCGATGACCAAAATGCAGCTCAGCATCCACCAAAACACAGCACGGCCCGCCGGCTATAGGGGTTCGCTCGAAGGCTGGGCCAAGGCCGGCATCAAGTACGTCGAGCTCAACGACGGCCTGCTCAACGCATTCCTCGAGACGGACACGCTTGATGCTGCCAAGCAGATCCTCACCGACAACGATCTGACTCCCGTCTCCGCCGTCGTCAGCGCGCCAGACCTGTGGCTGCCCGGACCCGAACACGAGAACGCTTTGGCAACCTGGCGCACGCGTTGCGAACAGTACAAGGAGCTCGGTCTTGAGAGAATTTATTCGCCTTCGGGTACGAATCGTCCCGTCACGCTCGAAGATTTCGCCGCCACTCCAGGCTGCATCCGCGAGGCCGGTGACATCGCTGCTGAGTACGACCTCACCGGGATGATCGAGTTCACCAGGACCTCAAAGCATCTCTCAACGCTAGGCTCCGCACTTAAAGTTATTCATGAGGCGAATCACCCTAACATCCTCCCCATGCTCGACTTCTTCCATTTTTGGTCGGGCCTCAGCAAGTTCGAAGACCTCGACATGCTCGAACACGGCGAACTCGCCCACTGCCACTTCCAAGACCTACTCGACGCCCCGCGCGAGCTCACCGACAACACTTACCGCGTGATCCCCGGGGACGGCGTCACACCGATTACCAAGATCATCCACAAGCTCTCTGAGAAAGGCTATGCCGGCGCTCTCTCCGTCGAACTTTTCCGCCAAGAGATCGTCAACGGCGACCCCTTCACCGTCGCCACCGAAATCCGCACCAAGTGCGAAGCCGTGATGACCGAAGCCGGCGTGGCCTAGCTCACATCCTGCCGAGCCGCGACTGTCAAGGAGCGGTCTTAGGTGGGCTAAACTAAACGCCAATCGGACGGAGCCTTCACACATGAGCGAAATCACACTGCAGGTCAACAACGAGACGCACGTCGTCGACGTTGAACCCTCCACCCCACTGCTCTACATCCTGCGCAACGACCTTGACCTCTCCGGCCCGCGCTTCGGTTGCGGCCTCGGGCAATGCGGCGCCTGCACGGTCCTCATTGGCGGCCGCGCCGTGCGCTCCTGCATCACGCCGACCTCCTCCGTTGCTGGACAAGCGATCACCACGCTCGAAGGGCTCTCGCAGAACGGACAACTCGACCCGGTCCAACAGGCTTGGATCGACGAACAGGTCCCGCAGTGCGGCTTCTGCCAAAACGGACAGATCCTCACCGCCAAGGTCTTGCTCGCCAACAACCCCAATCCGACCGACGCCGAGATCCGCCAGGGCATGGACGGTACGCTCTGCCGGTGCATGACCTACTACCGCATCCAAGCCGCCATCAAACGCGCCGCGCGCACGATGGCCGCCGCTAATGAAGAGGTAAACGCATGACGTCCCGCCGCGACTTCCTCAAGAACACAGGCCTGCTCGTCGTCGGCATCAGCTCGGCATCGTTGGCTTCTGCACAAGATGCCGGCCCCTATCCGGACATTGACTTCCATCAACTCGATTCTTGGATCGTCATCCGCGAAGACAACACCGCTACCTTCTACGTCGGCAAGACCGACCTAGGGCAGGGAACCGGCACAGCCTTCCGTCAGATCATGTCCGACGAGTTGGACATCGCCTACGACAACACCGATGTCGTCATGGGCGTCACCGACATCACGCCTGACCAGGGCGGCTCGGGAGGTTCCGACGCGTTGCAGACCGACGGCTGGCCCATGCGCCGCGTCGCCGCCGAAGCTCGCCGCGTTTTGCTGAGCCTCGCCTCGGATCGTTTTAACGTCCCCGTCGAACAACTCTCCGTCAGCGACGGCGTCGTCACCGTCACCGCTAATCCGTCACGCAGCATCACCTACGGCGAACTCATCGGCGGCAAGCGCTTCAACGTCACCCTCACTGGGGACCGCGTCAACGATCTCACCGGCCAGGCTCCCCTCAAGGCTGTCCAAGACCTCAAGATGACCGGCACGTCGCCGCAGCGTTTCGACATTCCGCCGAAAGTGGACGGATCGTTGAAGTGGGCCGTCGACGTCAAAGTCCCCGGCATGGTGCATGCCCGTAACGTCAAGCCGCCGACAGCAGGCGCGCAGCTCGTCAGCATCGACGAGTCTTCCGTCAGCGGCATCCCCGGCTTCATCCAAGTCGTGCGCGAAGGCAACTACATCGCCGTCGTCTGCGAACGAGAGGAGCAAGCCATCCAGGCTGCCCGCCAACTCAAAGCAGAGTGGAAGAAGCCCGAGGCCTCGCCCTTCCCGCCGTCCGACGACCTGCACTCGTTCATGCGCGCCGCCGAGCCCACCTCTAGCGGCCAGCCCAGCTTCGAGGGTGATCCCGACGCCGCTTTCGCCGGCGCCGCAAAAAGGTTCGAGGGCGACTACTTCGTGCCCTTCGTCGGACACACCGCCATCGGCCCAGCGCACGCCATGGCGGACCCCACCGACGGTCAACTCACGATCTATTCGAATGACATGAAGTCCTATGGGCTGCGCAACGGCGTGGCCCAGTTCCTCAACATGCCCGCCGATAAGATCCGCGTCGTGTGGATGGATGGTCCGCAGGCCTACGGACGCACCGCCGCCGATGACGCGGGCTTTGAGGCCGCCTACCTGGCCACCAAACTCAACCGTCCCGTGCGCGTGCAGTGGATGCGCGACGAAGAGACTGCCTGGGACACCAAAGGCCCGGCCTACGCCATGCGCATGCGCGGCGCCCTCGATGCGGACGGCAACCTGATCGCCGCCGACCAAGACTTCCGCGCCATCGACTACAACCACGTCGGTTATAACGAGCACGACTCCGTACTCATCGCCCAACTCACCGGACGTCGCCGCACCACGCCCGCCGCGGGACGCGCCTCAGTCTCGACGGACTCTTACGCCATTCCCAACCGGCGCTTCTCGACACACGTCGTCAGCCTGCCGCTGATCTGGGAAACCCCTCTGCGCACCGGCAACCTCCGCGACCCCGATGGCCCGCAGGTCACCTTCGGCTCCGAATCGTTCATCGACGAGATGGCTTACCAAGCCGGCGCCGATCCTGTCGCCTTCCGTTTGAAGATGCTCGAGGCCGGCACGGGCGACGACGACGGCTTCCGCCGTACGCGTTCGATCGCTTGCGTAAAGGCGGCCGCCGAAGCCTATGGCTGGGACACACGCACCTCGCCTAAGCCCATCGCCGACGGCGATATCCTCACCGGACGCGGCTTCGCTTACTCCTATCGCAGCCAAACCATCGCCGCCGAAATCGCCGAAGTCGAAGTTAACCGCCGCACCGGCAAGGTGTGGGTCAAGCGCATCGTCTGCGCCCACGACTGCGGCCTGGTCGTCAACCCCGTCGGCCTGCGCCACACCGTCGAGTGTGCCCTGCAGTATTCATTGAGCCGCGCGCTGCATGAGGAAGTCGCCTTCAACTCCGAGAAGGTCACCAGCGTCGATTGGGGCTCGCACCCCTCGCTGCGCCACTCGGATACGCCCGAGAAGATCGACATCATTCTGGTCAACGGCGATCCCAACCCGGACCGCCCCGACCTGCCGCACTACGGTGCCGGAGAAGCCTCCTGCAAACCGTTGCTCGCCGCCGTTGGCAACGCCATCTTCGACGCCACCGGTGTCCGCATCCGCAGCGTGCCTTTTAGGCCCGCACGTGTCCTCGCCGCACTTAACGCCGCAACCGCCTAGTGCGTCGATCTCAGCTATTGCGCCACGACAGTCAGGGTCAACCCCGGCTGGCTGGCGTTGTCGCCCACAAGGACTAGCAGTGCAAGATCCAGGCCGGTTAAGTTGCCGACGCGAGCGTTGATCTGGATCAGGCCCGCAAAGCCGGGCGCTCGTCCGGCATAGAGGATCTCCGCGTCCGCGCCGCCGATCGTCACGCGCACCGGCAACACTGGCGTCGGAAAGGGCGCCACGGCCAATTCGCCATCTACTCCGGGGGGCGTCGTCTGGCCGCCGCCGGTGACGTACAGGGTAACGATGTCGCCCGGCCGTGCCGGGTTGACCCAAAGATGCGTGGTGGGCCGCGTTTAGCAGCCCTATCCGGCCGCTCTCGCGGAGCAGGAAAAGCTGTCAGCCTAAGGCCTTGCACCGATAGAGTGTTGATTCTCCGGCAGATAGAGTGGATTTGTGGTTCTTCGTAGATCGGGGACCGTCGGAGGAGTACATGGATTTTCGGGATCGGGCTAAAGGGCTTGTAACGCCGCGGTTTTGGTTTGCAGCCATCGTGATTGGGTTGGTCATAGGGCTCTCCGCTCCCATGTTGGATATGCTCTTCTGGGCTACCAGCCTAGAGCCCGGTTATGAAAGGCTCGCCACCATGCTACAAGCATTCGCTCTGCTGCTGGGGCGCTACTTCGCCTGGTACGTCGTCTTTCTGCTTGCCGTCGTTGCGCCTGCAGCTCTAGTCACAACCATTCCGCCTCTCGCGCTCGCGAGCGTAGCTGCGATTTTTTCTGCCGTCTTGGCCTACCAGACATACGGTGGGGTTGCGCCCCGTATCTGGTTGCTGACGACGCTGCTGAGCGCGGTTTTGCTCTTCGTGGCCAGGCGTACGGCGGGTCGGCCCGTCGCGACGAAGCGAGGCGGAGTCGGTATGATGGCCGCGGCTGCAGCCCTGCTTTTGCTGGAAACCTTTTCATTTCATTGGCTGACGAGATTTCCGCTGCGGGCCTGGGCCCGCAGCGAACCGGAAGTGGCGATCGCGATCTACGCGGTAATCATCCTGGCGACAGCCGCGGTCGTGCTGAGATCGTCCTCCTCGCGCATCGTGGGAATTGTTCTGGCAACCGGCTTGGTCGCTGCCGCTTGGCTCCCAGCTCGCAAGCTGCACGAGAATCGCTACCTTGCGGCGCCGGTCACGATCGCAGAATCGACTCCGAAAGTTCCTCACATTGTCTTGATCGTCGTGGACACGCTGCGCGCCGACGCCTTGACCTACCGGAACCCCGACGCTCGTCCCACTCCGAACATCGACGGGCTTGCCGCAGATTCGGTGGTCTTCGAGAACGCGATTTATCCGGCGCCTTGGACCTATCCTTCGATGGATTCGGTGATGACCGGCGTGGCTCCGTATATCGACCACGGCGAGTTCGACTATTCGACCGCTCCTTTGCGCACGCTGGGAGAATATTTGTTGGACGCTGGTTATCGCACAGGCTTGGTCTCAGGCAATGAGATCGTCGACCGACCGGCCACGATGCTGAACGGCATTCAAGAAGCGGACGTTTATTCGGCTTTGGCTATGGGCTCGTACCGGACGTCGCTGTTGCTTTGGGAAACGAACCCGTCGCTGGAGTCGGAAATGAACACCGCCGCCGTTACGGATCGTGGAATCAGTTGGATTCGCGACGCGAAGGATGCACCCTTTTTCCTCTGGATGCAATATTTCGATCCTCACGACCCATACGCACCTTCGCCGCGCTATCTCAAAGCCGCCGCCTCAACGCCGGCACTTTCGGCGCCCTACGGAGCTAGCCGCATCCCGGAAGAGGATCGTGCTTCCTATACGGACTACTACCGCGCGGAGGTCCAACAGGTGGATGAGCATGTCGGTCGTCTGATCGCCGAACTCAAACATCAGAACATCTATGACGACGCACTAATCATCCTCATGAGCGACCACGGAGAGGAGTTTTGGGATCACGGCTCGACGTTGCACGGACACTCCCTTTACCAGGAACTATTGCACGTGCCTCTGCTAATCAAGCTCCCCGGCAGTGCGCAAGGACGAAGCATCAAGGCGTATACGCCGACCTTGGCGCTGCTTCCGACGATTTTAGAATTGGCGGGGATCTCGGTGGATGCTCACCGCGGCTGGGCTGCACCGCTCACGCCGCTCGTTCGCGGAGAGACGGACGCCTATCCCTTTCCGATCGTCAGTGCCGCCACATTTGGGAAGCGTGCTCAGCGCTCAGTCGTGATGGAAGGCGAGAAGTACGTGTCCTGGCTCGACACAGAGAAGGAGGCGGTGTTCAATCTGGATGAGGATCCGACTGAACAGCATGATCTCGCAGCTGAGAAGCCTGAGACGATTGCCCGCGCCAGGGAGATCCTGGGTCACCATGAAAAACTCTCGGCGGCGATCCGCACCGAGTACGGGCTTGATCTAGCCTCAGCCGGACCAACGCCTGAGATGCTTAACAAACTGCGCTCTCTGGGCTACATCCAGTAGCGAAGGGCAGCGTCTCGGTCCCGCCGCTTACGCGGCTGGGCTCGGGTCGCTAGAGTCTTGCCGATAGGCGGGTCGCGGTGCTGATGTCGCTTTCGCTGGGACCATGGACTTGCGCCCATGGCTCGGGTTGGGCGGATGCGGATTGAGGGGCAACGCGCGGGGGGCGCACCTGCGGTAGCATAGCGCTCTATGCGAAAGAACACCTTGCGTGCGTTGTTAAAGGCTGAGAAGCCGACCCTTTGCACTCGTCTATATACGATTTCGCCCAGTATGGTTGAGGCGGCTGGGCATACGGGCATGTTCGACTACATCGAATTTGCCGCTGAGTATGTGCCCTGGGACCTCGAGGGGCTCGACAATTTTTGCCGGGCGTTAGAGCTGCACAACATGGGCGGCATGATCAAAGTCGATAACGAATTCGAGAAGATGCTGCCGCAGAGGGCCTTCGGGGCGGGCTTCCAGAGCATCCTGTTCGCCAATGTTGGCAACCCGGAGGAGGCGAAGGAGTGTATTGCGGCGATCCGCCCGACGACGCCGCAGCATGGCGGCAAGTATGGGGTGATAAACCGGCGCAATACGTGGATGACTTACGGCACGGGGCTGGAGACCGTCGAAGCGCTCGAAGACATGGTGGCGGCCTTCATGATTGAGAAGGACACAGCGGTGGACACGCTGGAAGGCATCTTGGAAGCGGGCGCGGAGTTCATCCAGTGGGGCGGGGCGGACTACTCCTGGTCGGTGGGCAAGCCGGGCGAGCACATGTCGCCGGAAGTGAAGGCGGTGGAGAAGCGCGTGATTGAGACCTGTTTGAAGGCGGGCGTGCCGCCGCGGGCGGAAATACGGAGCGTCGATCAGGCCAAGTATTACCTCGACATGGGTGTGCGGCACTTGTCGCTGGGTACGGACTTGGTGATTCTGTATGAGTTCTGGAAGAAGGGCGGCGAAGCCCTGAGGAAGGAGCTGGGCGGCTAGAAGGCGACACCGCTGATGCGCAGACCGCCGAGTAAAGGACAGGCACGGATTTCTAAGACGAAATCCAAGCCAGTCCCTGGCGGTTGAGACTCCCGGCCGCCTCGGTTTGCCATCTGTTGATGGGCCGCCTATAATTGAAGGCGTTGTGGCGATAGGCGCTGCTGACCAGTGGGCAAGAGCCCACTTTTTTAATGCCCAAGAGCATGTCGGAGCTGTCACAGGACATAGAAGCGCGGGTGAAGGCGATTGCCGAGCGCGTCGCTCAGTATGAGGGCTTCGAGGTCGTCGAGGTCGAGTGGAGAGGCTCGGGCCGGGGTTTGTTGCGGATTTTCGTGGACAAGCCGGGCGGCGTGTTGTTGGACGATTGTGCTGCGGTTTCGCGGCAGGTGTCGACGATTTTGGACGCGGAAGACGTTGTGCCGGGTGGGGCTTACCAGTTGGAGGTCTCGTCGCCGGGGTTAGATCGCAAGTTGATTAGGCCGATAGATTATCAACGTTTTGCGGGCAGTAAGGTGAAGGTAAAGTTGAAGGCCCCCATGGACGGCCGCCAACAGTTTACCGGTGTTTTGGCCGAAGCGGCCGAGGACGGCTTTGCGGTGGAGTTAACGCCGCATGAGACGGTGCGGCTGCGGTTCGACGAAGTCCAGCAGACCCGATTAGTGGTCGAGATTTAGAGCGTAACGACGAGGAAGTGTATAGAGATGCCAGGGATTTATTCACAGATCGAAGATCTCAGCAAACTTAAGGGGATCGACCCGGCCATCGTCATGGAAGCGGTGCGGGACGCGATTCTCGTCGCGGCGCGGAAGTATTACAAGTCGAAAGAAGAATTGATTTCGGAAGTGAACTTGGAAACGGGCAATGTCGAGGTTTATGCCGTGAAGACGGTGGCGGACCTGGTGGCGGACTCTTCCAAGGAGATCTCGATCAACGAGGCGAAGAAGATCAACAAGGACGCGCAGGTTGGGGATACGTTGCGCTTCCAGAAGCCTACCGATGCACTGGGCCGCATTTCGGCGCAGATGGCGAAGCAGGTGATCTTCCAGAAGATTCGCGAGGCCGAGCGGGATCGGATTTGCGAAGAGTTCCAGGACCGTCTGGACAATATGGAGACTTGCACGATCAAGCGCAATGAGGGCCCGGACCTTATCGTGGACTTGGGACGGACGGAAGCGCGGTTGCCAAGGCGTGAGCAATCGCGGCTGGAGAGCTTCTCGATCGGCGACCGGGTGCGGGTGATCATCAAGCAGATTGAGCGCGTGGGCAGAGGCCCGGCTGTGGTGGTTTCGCGTGCGTCTGCGGAGCTGGTGAAGCGGCTGTTCGAGCAAGAAGTTCCGGAGATCTACGACGGCACGGTGCAGATCCAAGCGAGTGCGCGCGAAGCGGGCGAGCGGACCAAAGTGGCGGTGATTTCGAATGACCGCGATGTAGACCCGGTGGGCGCCTGCGTGGGCATGAAGGGCATGCGCGTGCAGTCGATTATTCGCGAACTGCGTGGCGAGAAGATCGACATTATTCAGTACTCGGAAGATCCGGTGGAGTTGGCGGCGCGTGCGCTGAGCCCGGCGCGGATTTCGCGTGTTCAGGTGGTGGATCCGGTTACGAGGCACTTGGAAGTGGTGGTCGACGAGACGCAGTTGTCTTTGGCGATCGGCAAGAAAGGACAGAACGTGCGCTTGGCGGCGAAGCTGCTGGGTTGGAAGATCGATATCAAGAGCGAAGAAGACAAGCGTCTGGAGATGGAAGACGCGATGGCCGCGTTGAGCGGCGCAGCGACGCCGGTGAGCGTGCTGATCGATTTTGGGCTGCCCGAGGATGTGGCGGACAGGTTGATCGAAGCCGGATCGGCGACGGTGGAAGCGTTAGCGGATATGACGCCGGAGATGCTGCAACAGGTGGAAGGCATGAACGCCTCCGTGTTGGAGCAGATTCAATTGGCGGTGAACGGCTACTACGCCCAGTTTGAGGCGCAACAGGCATACGCCGTGGAGCCGGGCGAAGAAGGCTACTCGGAAGAGGACGCGGCGCAAGCTGCTGCTGCGGTGCCTGCCGGCGCTTTCGTGATGCCGGGCTTGCCGGAGGAAGGGGCCGAGACGGACGAGGAAGATGACGTCGAAATCCCATTTGAGGACTTTGATACGATGAAGATGCCGCGTGTGTCCGTGGAGTCCGCTGATTTGGCGGGCGATGATTCGAACTACAAAGATGAGGACGAATCGGAAGGCGACGAGACCACAGCGGCGGAGTCCACATCGGCAGATGCCGATTAGGACGAATCCCGTAACGCGAAAGAGGGTTGGCGGTGATGTGAACTAGGACGTAAACGCACGGAGGCGGTTTGGCACGGACATCGAACAAGATTCGGATTAACGAGTTAGCGAGAGAACTTGAGGTCAAAGCCGGCACAATCATTGATTTGTTGCCGGAGTTAGGCGTCGATGAGAAAAAGACTCACTCCAGTTCGATTGATGACGCGACCGCCAAAAAGCTGCGTGAACGCCTGCATGGTGCTGCCGAGGACGCGGCGCCTGAGCCTTTACCTGAATTAGAACTGCCTGCGCCGCGCCGCTCTACGCCCACCTCCACGACTGCTGCTCCAAAAGTACCTGTGCTCCCAACTATTCCTGTCGTACGCGGCGGCGGTCCCATCAAACCGCCGGTATTACGTCCTCCGCTCGTAAGAACTCCCAAGCCCGCCGCCGTTGAAGGCGAGGCTGCGCCCGAGCCGATTGCCCGCCAGGCTGCGCCCAAACCGCCGCCCATCATTCGACCTGCGGCGCCGCCGCCGATGATGCCCGCTGCCCCGGCTGCTCCACAGGCTGCGCCTGGCCGACCCGATATCCCGAACATTCCGCGACGTTCGCCGGAACGCGTTGCAGCGCCTGTTAGGCGTGCAGTTCCCGCGACGCCGCAGCAGCGACCGACTCCGGGCGCTGCTGCGCCTCGCCCCATGGGCGTGCCGGGCGCTCCGACGGCGCGGCAACCGCACCGGCCGCCGCAAGCACCATCTTTTCGCCGAGCGCCGGGGAACCTCCCTGGGCAGCAGCCTTCATCGCCGGGGCCCCGTCCTGGGCGGCCTGCTGGGCCTGGAGCGGGCGAACGCCGTCCGCAAGGACCAGGAGCTCCGCAGGCAAGACAAGCTCCGGGAATTGTTCCAGGGCAGCCGATTTACCAGCGTCCGCGTCCTGGCGTCGGCGGTGCGATGCCGGGGATGCCGACTGGCGGTCGGCCGGGAAGCCCGGGTAGACCCGGAGCTCCTGGGGCGCCAGGGGGCGCACGCCCGGGCGGAATGCCTGCCCGACGCCCGCGTGCGGGCGCACGCCGCTGCGATCCGGAAGCGGAACGCGAACAGAAGATTTTGAGAGGCGCCCAGTCGCGCGCTCCGCAGACGCCGACCAAGGCGGTGAACGCGGAGATCGTCATCGGCGACGGCGCCACGGTCAAGGAATTGGCTGAGAAACTGGGCATCAAGGCCAACTTGATTATCAAGACGCTGTTTGAGAGGGGGTTGTTCGCCACCATCAATCAGACGTTGACGATGGAGATGATTAAGGATCTCTCCGGACACTACGGCGCAACGGTTGAAGAGTTGACCTTCGAAGAAGAAGCGTCGATGGAGACGGATCTGAGCGAAGATTCAGCCGCATTGGAGCCGAGAGCTCCGATCGTCACGGTAATGGGTCACGTCGATCATGGCAAGACGTCGTTGCTCGATGCCATCCGCAAGACAAGCGTCGCCGAGCGCGAAGCCGGCGGCATTACGCAGGCGATCGGCGCCTCGACCGTGGTATTGGAAGGCGGCAAAAAGATTGTCTTCGTCGATACGCCGGGCCACGAAGCGTTCACTCGAATGCGCGCTCAAGGGGCGGCTGTTACAGACATCGTTATCCTAGTTGTGGCGGCTGACGATGGCGTCATGCCACAGACTCTTGAAGCGATGGATCACGCTCGGGCCGCGAAGGTCCCGATTGTGGTTGCTGTCAACAAGATCGACAAGGACAACGCCCAGCCCGATCGCGTGAAACAGCAGCTCTCCGATCGCGGTTTGATGCCCGAAGAGTGGGGCGGCGAAACCATCATGGTTCCCGTGTCGGCAATCACAGGCGACGGCATCGAAGGTTTGCTCGAAACCGTGCTGCTGGTTGCGGAGATCCGCGAACTCAAGGCGAATCCCAACCGTTTGGCTATCGGCACCGTGCTTGAAGCGAAGTTGGACCGCGGCCAAGGCCCGGTTGCGACGGTGATCGTCCAGAACGGTACGCTGCACGTCGGCGACTACTTCCTGGTGGGTTCGGTCTTCGGACGCGTTCGCGCCTTGCTGGACGACCGCGGTGCGCAGGTGGCTGAGGCCGGACCGGCAACGGCCGTCGTGGTGTTGGGTCTCGATAGTCTGCCGCAGCCGGGCGACCAGTTACACGTCACGACGGACATCGACAAGGCGCGTAAGATTGTCGGCTTCCGCGAAGAAAAAGAGAGGGTTCAGCACCTCAACAAGTCTTCGCGGCTGTCGTTAGAACAGTTCCAGGATCGTCTCAAACGCGGTTTGATTAGGGAACTGCCAATCGTCCTCAAGGCCGACGTTCAAGGCTCGCTCGATGTACTGCAAGACGTACTCGGCAAGATGAAGAACGACAAGGTCGAGGTTCAGATGATCCACACCGGCGTCGGCGCTATTTCGGAGTCGGACGTCCTGCTGGCCATGACGTCTGAGGCGGTGATCGTCGGCTTCAACGTTCGTCCGGAACGCAGCGCGACTGCGTTGGCGGATAAAGAGAAGATCGACATCCGTCTGCACACGGTCATCTACGAACTGGAAGACGAACTCAAGAAGGCTCTTGCGGGCTTGCTCGAACCGATCGTCAAAGAGACCTTCGAGGGTCGCGCGAACGTCCAAGAGATCTTCCACGTCTCGAAGGTGGGTACCGTTGCCGGTTGCATCCTCGAAGAGGGCAAGGCCAGCAAGACGAGCCATGCTCGCCTGTTGCGCGACAACATCGTTGTTCACACCTCCGGCAAACTCGCTTCGCTCAAGCGCTTCAAAGACGACGTCAATGAAGTTCGCGCAGGCCAAGAGTGCGGTATCCGGCTTGAGGGCTTCAACGACGTCAAACAGGGCGATGTGATCGAACTGTTCCAGACGGAGAAGGTCGCGCAGGAGCTCGTGCTGTAGCTTGATCGTCGTCGGGTTGTTGACGCTCGAGATTGCCGTTCGCGATGCGCAGTCGCTCAAGGACAAACGTCAGGTTGTCCGGGCGCTCAAAGATCGCCTGAAGAACCACGGGCTCTCCGTAGCGGAGACCGATCATTTAGACTCATGGCAGCGCGCTCAGGTGGCTGTCGCCGCGGTGGGATCGGACGCTACCGTGGTCGATTCCGTCTTGCGGCGTGCTGAGGCCGAAGCCGAGGAACAACTTGCAGGAGATCTCGTCGACTCTTCGATCGAGAGGCTCATCTAACTACCCGCTATGAGTCATCGACGCGATCGAGCCGCAGAAGAAATCCGCCGCGAGTTGAGCAACTTGCTCTTCGCTGGTTTGCCGAAAGGCGAGACTCCGTCTGTGTTCCTCGACCGCGTGGAGATTGCGCCGGACCTGAGTACGGCTCGCGTGTTTGTGAGTCCGTCGATTCCCGGTCAGCCCTACGTCGAGAAAGAGCTTGTCGCGCCGCTGCAGGAGGCGGAGCTTTGGCTACGCCAGCAACTGTTCAAGCGCATGCGTATCCGCAGGGTGCCGCGCATGAAGTTCTGCATCGATAAGGGCAAGGAACACGCTAAGCGCATCGAACATCTGCTGGACGAAGTGAAGAAGCGCGGCGGCATGGGCGTGTTGCTGTTCGCCATGCTGTGGTTGCCCGGGCTGCAAGGCGCGGAAGTGCAGCGGTATGAGACTTCCGCAACGATCATGGGCAGTGAGTTTCGCGTGGCGCTGTACGGGACGGAACGCAAGCGCTTGGCGGTGGTGGCGGATGCGGCGCTGGAAGAGGCGCGTAAGGTTGACCGGCTGCTGAGCGATTACCTTGCAGAGAGCGAGTTGAGCCGCGTGAACCGCGAGGCTGCAAGCGTCCCGGTTGCGGTGTCTGCTGAGTTCTTCGATGTACTTGAGCGGTGCTTGGAGTACAGCCGCTTGAGCGAGGGCGCGTTTGACCCGACGGTCGGACGTTTGATGAAGACCTGGGGATTCTATAAGGGCAAGGGCGCGCTGCCGAATCGGTTTTCGATTTGGTGGACGTTGCGCAGCGTAGGCTATTCGCACTTGTCACTGGACGCGCAGAAGCGCACGGTTAGTTTTGGGCGTAGCGGCTTGGAGCTGGACCCGGGCGGTTTCGGCAAAGGTTATGCGGTGGAGCGCATGATCGCTTTGCTACGTGCGCAAGGGATTGACTCGGCGATGGTCAGCGGCGGGGCGAGCACGCTTTACGGGATGGGCGCGCCGCCGGATGAGCCGCAAGGCTGGCGCACGGAGATTCGCGACCCGAAGGCCCGGGACCGCATTGTTGAGACCGTGTACCTGCGCGATGAGTCGTTGTCGACGTCGGGGTCTTACGAGAAGTTCTTTACGGTGGATGGGGTGGTCTACAGCCACATCATGGACCCGCGTACGGGCATGCCGGCGAAGGGTGCGCTAGCGGTTTCGGTGGTGGCGCCATCGGCGTTCGATACCGAGGTTTGGTCTACGGCGTTGTTTGTGAATGGGAAGAGCTGGGCGGCGGGGAATGTGCCGGATGGCTTGCGGGTTTTGTTCTGTGGGGAAGGCGCGGAGTGTGGTTGGTTGGAGTAAGGCGCGGCGCAAACACTCGTCGAATCGCCGTGTGAAAGACTTCCAGTAGACTTAAAGACGTATTCGGTTACGACTGCGGTTGTGTGGGCCGGCGCCTTTCGTTGGTGAGGATAAGATGATGACCATGAACACGAAGGAGGCGGTTGCTTTGGCGAAGCGAACAGTCGCAGAGCTCTTCGCCGAAGACAAGCCGACCCACATCGCCCTTGAAGAGATCGACCGCAACGATTCTCGGGACGAATGGCTTGTAACGATCGGTTTCTCGCGCGAGTGGGGTGAGGACACTCTCTTGCCGGCTGTGTTGCTACCAAATAGAAAGCGAGTGTACAAGGTTGTGCGAGTTGTTGGCGGCGAATTCAAATCGGTCAAGAACCGCGAGCTGACTGTGGCATGAATCGCGCGGTCCTTTTGGATACGACGGTGTTCATCCTCTGGCTGGTGGGTCGCACAGATCGGAGTTACATCAGGAACCACAACGCCCTTTCTGCCTATACCGAGAATGACTTCGATCTCTTGGTCGACTATCTCCGAGGCTCTGAACAGTTGCTTGTAACACCGCATGTACTGGCGGAGACATCCAATCTCGCGAAGAGGATACTGCCGCCAGCCCGGGACGCCATATACCTCTTCTTTAGGGAAATCGTTGAGAAACTCAACGAGGTGAGTGAGGCTAGCAGCGTTGCGATGAAACGAACTGAGTTCGTACGGTTAGGTTTGACGGATGCCGCTCTGCTCGATGCTGCGTCCAGCGCCGATGTTACCCTCCTCACCGCCGATTTGGGCTTGTATTTGGCAGCACTCAACTCCGGGTACAAGGCAGTTAATTTTGCGCACTTGCAGGAAGAATACCTTTATTCCTAGTCAGGGAGTTGCTCAAGCTGGAATGCAGGAATCACAACGCTGCTGCCAGCGGCCTTATCGGCGCGCCCGTGCCGCCGGTTAGTTTGAGCGGGGCGGCGATGAAAGCGAATTCGTAGCGTTCGTTTTCGGCGAGGGTTTCGAGGTTGAGCGCTTCGATGATGTGGATGCCTTTTTCGACCAGCAAGTGGACGTGGACGGGCATGGTTTCGCTGGGCAGATGCTCGAAGGCTACGGTGTCGGAGCCGCCGGCGAATACGCCTTTACTGCTGAGCCACTGCGCTGCTTCGAGATTCACGCCGGGGTTCTTGAGCTGGTTGATGTAGCGTCCCGCGTCGCTCCAGTAGACGGCCCAGCCGGTGCGCACGAGGGCGATGTCGCCTTCGCGGATCTCGGTGCCTTGCTGGGCGGCGACGCGCTCCAGCAATTCGGCGTCGATGACGAAGTCGGCGGGCAGCACGTCCTTCCCCTTGTATGCGGCGACGTCGAGCAGGATGCCGCGGCTGAGGATCGGCCTGATTTTGTCGACGCCGTGTTCGGTCATGCCGCCGCCGTAGGATTGGTTCGACTCTGCGTCGATGCCGCCGAAGAACTTGCCGCACATCGAGAAATGGCTGAGGGCGTCAATGTGCGTGCCAACGTGTCCGCCTAGGGCGATGGCTTCGGCGGCGGAGCTGCTGCCGGTCTCACGCACAAACTCGCCGTGTGCCTTGGAGAGGCTGTACTGATAGGGCGGATGCGCGGGGTGGTGCGGCATGCCGACAAAGTACGGCTGTCCGAGGTCGTGGATTTCAGCGCTTTCGAGCAGGTCAAGCAGTTGGTCGAGCATGACGTCCGATTATGCCTTAACGACGTCGAGGCAGGTGAACTCGGGGCGTAGGCGTTCCCAGTTGATGCGGTCGACGCGTACGTGGACGCGGCCGCCGAGGCTGTAGCGATTCTTGGATTTGGCGCCGACGAGGGCTTGTTGGTTGTCGCGGAAGAAGACGTTTTCGCCGGCGAAGTTGTCAGTGGTGACGAAGCCTTCCACAAAGTATTGTTCGAGCTCAACCCACATACCCTTTTCGTTGACGCCGACGATCAGGCCGTCGAACTCTTCGCCGATGTGACCCTCCATGAAACGGGCCTTTTTCCAGGAGAGCAACTCGCGTTCGGCGTTGGCGGAGCGGCGTTCGGTGAAGGAAGTTTCCGTGCCGAGTTCGGCGAGTTCTTCGAGCGAGTAGGAGCCCGGCAAACCCTTCGTGTAGGGCGTCGATTTGCCGACGTCGAGCATCGACTTCAGAATGCGGTGGACGACGAGGTCGGGATAACGGCGGATGGGCGAGGTGAAGTGCAGGTAGAGCTCGGTGGCGAGCGCGAAGTGTCCCTTGGCTAGCTCGCTATAGCGGGCTTGGGTGAAAGAACGCAGCATGCGGTAGTTGAGGACCTTCTCTTCGGGACGGCCTTTGATGCGGTCGATGAGCTTTTGGTAGTCCTTTGAAGTGACGTTGAGGCTAGGGTTGACGCGGGTATCGCGCCGCGGCTTGGAGCCGTCGCGGCGGCTGCGGCTGCGGTGGAAAGTCTTCTGGCCGGTCTCGATTCCCAGGGACTGGCCGAAGGTGCGGGCGATCTCTTCGAACTCCAAGATGCTCTTGGCTCCGGGCGTTTCGTGGATGCGGTGCAGGTAGGGAGCGCCGACCTTTTCGAGATGTCCCGCGACTGCTTCGTTGGCGGCTAGCATGAACTCTTCGATGAGTCGGTGGGCGATGTTGCGCTCGGCTTTCTTGACGCCGGTCATGCGGCCTTGGTCGTCGAAGATGATCTCGGCTTCGGCGAGGTCGAGGTCGATGGCGCCGCGCTTGCGGCGCTTGGCCGTCAGTACCTCAGCGAGTTGACGCATGAGCTGAAAGCTATCACGCAAGTGATCGTATTCGCGGCAGGCTTCTTCGTCGCCTTCGAGAACGCGGAAGACGTTCATGTAGGTCATGCGCGCGGCGCTGCGGATGACGCCACGATGGAAGGTCGCTTTCTGGATGCCGCCTTTGTCGTCGAGCGTGAGCAGCGCGGAGAGCACGAGACGGTCGACGCCGGGATTGAGCGAGCAGATGCCGGTGGATAGCTTGGCGGGCAGCATGGGCACGGCGCGGTCAGGGAAGTAGGTGCTGGTGCCGCGGCGACGGGCTTCGCGGTCGAGCGCGGAGCCGGGTGTGACGTAGTGGCTGACGTCGGCGATGTGGACTTGCAGCGCGTAGCCGCCGTTGTCGAGTTTTTCGACGTGGACGGCATCGTCGAAGTCGCGTGCTGTCGCGCCGTCGATGGTGACGATGGGCAGGTCGCGGAAGTCGCGCCGGGCCGCAATCTCTTCGGCAGAGATTTGGTCTGAAATCGCCTCGGCTTCTTCGAGCGCATCGGCGGGGAAGCGGTGCGGGATGTGCTTCTTGCGAATCATCACCTCGACGTCGACGCCAAAGTCGTCTTCAAAGCCAAGCACTTCGATGACTTTGCCGCGCGCTGCGGTGAACTGAGTCGGGAACGTCGTGAGCGCAACGGTGACGATCATGCCGTCCAGCTCTTCGGGCTTCTCCACTTTGGGCGGGGTGGCGTTGCCGAGTCGTTCCTCGAAGGCTTCGGGAGGAGGGAGTTCGCTGCCGCGGATGATCTCGATGCGTCCGGGGATGCGGTCGTCATGCGGCTCGACGTAGCAGCCCTTTTCGCCGTAGACGAACATGCCCACCATCTCGCTCTGGGCCCGTTCGACGATCTGAATAATCCTGCCGGCCACGCGGCCACGCTCGTCCAGACGAATGACGCGCACCAGAACGCGGTCGTGGTGCATGGCGTCCATGGTGGAGTCGGAGTCGATGTAGACATCGCCCTCGGCGCCTTTGATGGGCGAGTCGGGGATGACGAAACCGAAGCCGGAGGGGTGTTGGCTGAAAATGCCGCTGATGAAGCGGCCGCCTTTGGTGACCAGTTTGTAGTGTCCGCGGCGGTCTTCGATGATCTTGCCGTCGGAGGCGAGTTGGTCGAGCGCCATCTGCAGGCCGGCGCGTTCCGGCCCCTTGAGGCCCAACGTGCGTACGAGGTGCTTGAAGGTGACGCGGCCGCCGGGCTGACTTTGAACGTACTCAAGCGCTGCGGCGGGATCCATCGATCCATTATCCCGTGCGGCGCCCTTTGACTCTGCTGTAACGGCCTGAAATCATGGTGACTGCCAATATGCCGAAAACTTCTCCCGTGACCGTCGGACTGGTCCAGATGTCGTGCGATGCGAATCCGGCGGCGAACTTGCAGAAGGCGCTGACACGGATCGCCGAAGCAGCGGACCAGGGCGCACAGGTGGTCTGCTTGCAGGAGTTGTTCGGGTCGCTTTACTTCTGTCAGGAGGAGAATGCTGATCTGTTTGAACTGGCCGAAGCTATTCCGGGGCCAACGACGGACGCTTTGTGCGCGGCGGCGAAAACAAAGGGCGTCGTGATTGTGGGGTCGATCTTCGAGAAGCGCGCAGCTGGGTTGTATCACAACTCCTCGGTCGTGATCGACGCGGACGGTTCGCTGCTCGGCGTGTATCGCAAGATGCACATTCCCGACGATCCGCTGTTTTACGAGAAGTTCTATTTCACGCCGGGTGACTTGGGTTTCAAGGTATTCAAGACGAAGTTCGGGGCGATTGCGCCGCTGATCTGTTGGGACCAGTGGTATCCCGAGGCGGCACGCCTGGCCACGCTGGCCGGGGCTGAGATCCTGGTGTATCCGACGGCGATCGGCTGGCACCCGGCCGAGCGGGAAGAGTGGGGCGATAGGCAACGCGAAGCTTGGCGCACGATTCAGCGATCGCATGCGGTGGCCAATGGGCTGTTTGTGGTTGCCGTGAATCGCGTAGGGGTCGAGATGCCGGTTGCGGGGTCGCTTTCTCGTCCGGCGAACTACGAGGGATTAGAGTTTTGGGGCGGTTCGTTCGTTAGCGGACCATTGGGCGACGTGCTGGCCGAGGCGGGTTCCGGCGAGGAGATCCTGCTGGTGTCTTGCGATCTGGATCGGATCGAGGAGACCCGGCGCGGTTGGCCATTCTTACGGGATCGACGGATCGACGCCTACCAAGGACTGCAACGGCGCTACCTGGATGACCAGGAATGATGGAACTTTGGCCCCGGAACTCCGTAACATGCAATAGGCATTGATCCCTGATGCAGAAGCTCCTCATGCGCATCGCTTTCCTCCTGTTGGCTGTCAGTTGTGTACTTGCGGCACAAGACAGGGTGATGGTCGGCGACAACATCTTCGTCGCAGCGGACGAAGAACTAGAGGATGTCGTCTGCGTTGGCTGTTCCATTGAGGTCCATGGACGTGCAGGCGATGTCGTTGCCATTGGCGGCAAGATTACGGTCGCCGAAGGAGCTGTTGTCCGCGACATCGTGGCGATTGCCGGCGGGTTAGAGATGCGGGGGGAATCCCGGGACGCGGTCTCCATCTTAGGCGGCTCTGACATTTACGGCCCTGTAGATGGCGATCTCGTCGCCGTCATAGGTGGTTTGCGTTTGCATGAAGGCGCCTCGGTCGACGGTGATGCTGTCTCGGTCCTGGGCGGCTTTGAACGGGCTCCGGGCATCCCCATAGAAGGTGAAGTCGTGCAAGTCGGGCCGGCGATGGGCGGCATTGCCGGGGTTGCGGCTTCGGGTATCGTGTTTCTGATCATCGTCGCGCTGTTGCTGGCGCTGGCAATCTGGCCGGTGGTCTCGTTCATCTGTTTCGCCATCATGGGGCCTCAGCGGGTCGGCGTGGTCGCCTCAACTGTGAATGAACGGGCAGGGATGTGCTTTCTGGTTGGGCTCGGGTCGTGGATCGCCTCGATCTTGCTGTCGGTGATGATTCCGATCATGTTTTTCTGGATGCCGGGCGGCATGGAATCCGTCGTCACTCTCGCATTCTTCGTAACCGCGGCCGTCGGCTATACGGGCGTCGGCTATTGGGTGGGCCGCGGAATGATCAGGGGCGGCAGCGGTGTCGGCGCAACGATCCTGGGCTCGATCCTGATCACCTTCATTCAGGCGATCCCCGTCATCGGATGGTTTATCGCTTTCCCAATCTTTGGCTGGTTGTCTCTCGGCGCGGCGATTGTGAGCGGCTTTGGGACTTCCGCTGACTGGCTCTTCCCGAGGACTACTCGAGACGTGATCGCCCGGCCCGCGATCTAGCTGACGACCGTTGCCAGCAGATTGTAGAACTCTGGGAACGAAACGTCGGCGGCCTCCGCGTTGTGCAGGACGCACGGACCCGAGGCCTTGAGCGCCGCGACCGCGAAGGCCATGGCGATTCGGTGATCCCCGAAAGAGTCCAACTCGGCCGCTTCGAATCGCTGACGGCCCGGTACGCGCAAACCGTCCTCGAAGGCTTCAACCTTAATTCCCATCTTGGCCAGGTTTGCGGCGATCGTCCTGATGCGGTCCGTCTCTTTGACTCGCAGCTCCCCGGCGTCGCGGATCTCTAATCCGTCGAGACTCGCGGCGCCCAAAACGGCGAGGATAGGGATCTCGTCGATCACGCCAGCCGTCAGCGTCTTCTCGATCAATCCGCCGCGGACGACCGGAGACGAAGCCGACTTGGGACCGCGGACGATCAGTGTGCCCATTGGCTCGGAATCGGGACTGGGATGGGGCAGAATCTCGATATCCGCTTCCATCTCCAATAAGACGTCGAGCAGATCTGTCCGCGTCGGATTTAGCCCAACGCCCTCGATGCGCAACTCGGAACCGGGCAGCATCAAGGCGACGGCGATAAAGAACGCCGCTGAGGACAGGTCGGAGGGTACCGTCAGCTGGCATCCCGTCAACTTAGGTCTGCCCTTGAGACGGATCGTGGAACCGCCGTACTCAATCTCCGCACCCAGCGACTGCAGAGCGAGCTCAGAGTGATTGCGGGTCTGTGACTTCTCACGCACGGAGGTCACGCCGTCCGCATAGATGCCGCCGAATAGCACGGCGGTCTTGACCTGCGCACTGGCCATCGGCGGCTCGTAGTGGATCGCTGCTAGTTTTGAGCCCTCAATGGTGAGCGGGGGGAACTCGCCGTTGGTTCCCGTGATGCGCCCGCCCATCTGCTCAAGCGGAGTCATGATGCGCTTCATGGGCCGCTTGGACAGCGATTCGTCCCCGCCGATCGACGAAGTGAAGCCCTGGCCGGCCAGGATGCCCGCCAACATGCGAATCGTCGAGCCGGAATTTCCGGCGTCTAGCTGTTCGGTTGGAGCATGGAGCCCGTCCAAACCGACGCCGTGGACCACGACGCGGGTTCCCTCGCGCTCGATCTTAACGCCTAGATTCTGCATGCACTCGATGGTGGAGGCGCAATCCGCCCCAGTCGAGTAGTTGCTGATCTCGCTGACGCCCTCGGCGATCGAAGTCAACATCGCGTAGCGGTGCGATATCGACTTATCGCCAGGCAGGCGGATGGTGCCGCTGGCGCGTCGCCCAGGTGAAATCGTTCTCTGCATAAACCGCCTATTGTATGTCCGATTCGGACTTTGCTGTAACTCTTTCTGCTTGCTGAACCGGATTGGCTCGTCTGATTCGTAGAGGCCTATAGAACAACAAACGGCCGCAGAACAAGGAGGAAACGATGAGGAAGCTCGCAGTTTTAGCGTTGGTTCTCGTTGTGTTTACTCTGACGCCAGCCAGCTACACCCAACAGGCGCTAGGTCGCGTCGAAGGGCTTGTCGCCGATCAGACGGGGGCTGCGATTCCTGGAGCGGAACTCACGCTAACGAACCGCGACGACGGGACCGCCTCCAAGACGGCATCCGATGACGTTGGACGGTTCGTCTTTGGCTCTGTGTCGCCCGGTCGCTACGCTGTCAGCGCGTTTGCGGCGGGATTCCGCCAGAGTTTGTCGCGCATCCGTGTAAAACCCGGTCAGACAGTCTCGTTGGCCATCGTACTCGAAGTCGGCTCGGTCGCGGAGACGGTCGAGCGTTCAAGCCACCGGTTCCGCAGCACTGGCCCAGTTCAGAAGGATGCTCTCTTATTGAACTACGGCTTATCTACACCGCAGGAGTATGAAGACTACGGGCTCATCGAAGAGAACAGTTTCCACTCGGTAAGGCAGACACCGTTATCGACTTTCGCGGCCGACGTCGACACGGCCTCTTACAGCAACGTGCGCCGCTTCTTGACTGAAGGCAATCTGCCGCCCCAGGATGCGGTGCGCATCGAGGAACTGATCAACTACTTCCGCTACGAGGGCCAAGACCCGGACGGCCAACATCCAGTCAGGATCGACGCGGAGATGGCCCGCTGCCCCTGGAACGATGAGACCAACCTGGTACGCATCAGCGTGCGCACCAAGGCCATCGACATGGCCGAGCTGCCGCCGATCAACTTGACGTTTCTCATCGACGTTTCCGGCTCCATGCAGAGCGCGGATAAGCTGCCTCTGCTGAAGCGTTCCCTGGCGTTGCTGGCGGAGCAGCTGAGGCCGCAGGATCGGGTGGCGATCACGGTCTATGCCGGAGCCGCTGGCGTGGTGTTGCCGCCGACGCGCGGATCGGAACGGGCGCGCTTTTTAGGTGTGTTGGAGCGGCTGGAGGCCGGCGGATCGACGGCGGGCGCTGCGGGCATCCAGTTGGCCTATCAAACGGCCCGCGAAAGCTTCCGTCCCCAGGGCATCAACCGGGTGATCTTGGCCACCGACGGCGACTTCAACGTCGGCGTGTCGAGCGACTCCGAGCTGGTACGGATGATTGAGAAAGAGCGCGAGAGCGGCATCTTCTTGAGCGTGTTGGGCTTCGGCACGGGCAACCTGAAGGACGCCAAGATGGAGCAGCTAGCTGACCATGGCAACGGCTCCTACGCCTACATCGATAACTTACTGGAGGCCCGGCGGGCCTTGGTTGAACAGGCTGGCTCCTCGCTGGCAACCGTCGCCAAGGATGTCAAGTTGCAAGTTGAGTTCAATCCCTATCATGTTGATTTCTATCGTCTTGTCTGCTATGAAAATCGGCTGCTCGCGGCAGAGGACTGCAACGACGACCAGAAGGACGCCGGCTAAATGGGGGCCGGACACGTCGTCACCGCGCTGTATGAGATCGTTCCCAAGGGCGGCAAAAGGGGCGCTAGCGTGGACGAGCTGCGCTACCAGAAGCCGCGTAATCAGCTCGGCGGCGGCAAGGATGCCGAGTTGCTGACCGTCAAGGTGCGCTACAAGCAGCCCGACCAGGACGAGAGCCGGCTGATGGTGCAGGCCCTGCTGGACCAAGACCGGACGATCGAGCAGGTCTCCCAGGAGTTTCGCTTTGCGGCGGCGGTCGCCCAGTTCGGCTTATTGCTGAGGGATTCGAAGTTCAAGCAGGACGCCTCCTATCAGAGCGTCGTCAGCTTGGCCGAGTCCGCCCGGGGGGCCGACGCCGACGGCCGCAGGACGGAGTTCGTCTATTTGGCGAAAACTGCGGCGAGCTTATCGAACGAGGAGGCATTGAGCGCGAGGCGCTAGGGCGGTGAATTGTCGCTGAAGGATGCCCGGCGGGCCGTTCCCGTCGGGTATACTTCCGCCATGCCTGCACGTTTTAAGACTCGATCGTGCGCCGTCCGCGTCACCGCCGCGGCAGCCTTTGCGGCGCTACTCTCGGTTGCCTTTTGGGTTCCCGAAAGCAGCGCTCAGGAGAGCCGTCTTCAGGAGGTCGCGCCAGGCATCTGGTTCCGCCTGGGCGAGAGAGATCAGGGCCACTGCAACAACACGATCATCGAAATGGCGGACTACTTGATCGTGATCGACGCGAATTTCCCAAGCGGCGCCAACTTGGTGATGGAGGACATCAAGAGCGTGTCTTCGAAGCCGGTGAAATACGTATTCGATACGCATCATCACGGCGATCACCTGTACGGCAATCCGGTGTGGACGAAGGCGGGCGCCACGACGCTGGCCTATCACACGGTGCTCCAAGAAATTGCACGGTACGAGCCGCAGGGCTGGCAATCCGCGGCGTCGAGCCGTCCGGACGTGGCTGAGCTTGGGCTCGCTACAGCAGAACCTCCGATGGAGGTTTTCTCGCAGATCCCTCACGTAATTGAAGACTCCACGCGGCGAGTCGAGTTTCACTTCTTTGGCTGGGCGCACACCCGTGGAGACGGTTTCGCTTATTTGCCGAACGAGGGAGTGCTGGTCACCGGTGACGCGATCACTAACGGCCCGTTCAACTTCATGGGGCACGGCAACATCGGAAACTGGCCGAATGTCATCGAGCGGGCCAAGCGCCTGAGGTTCGACAAGGTGCTGCCGGGGCACGGACCGCGTGGCGGCAGGGAAGTGTTAGACGGACAGCAGGCCTTCATGCGCGAGATCCACGCGTCGGTCAGCAGCGCGATTGGTAGCGGACAGAGCCTCGCGGATTTCGTCACGATGACCGACGGCAGTCCCACGGCGACATCGATCAAGCTATCGGCGGCGGCCCAGAATTGGGTAGGACCATCCTTCCCTCTGCAGGTGATGTTCACCTACGAAGAGATTAGCCAGGGCAAGCCGCACGGCGAGATCGTCGGCGGTAAATAGACCTCTAGCGCGTCTGGATCTCGGCTACCGCCAAGCGCTTGGGCACGTTGCCGACCGGGATCCTGGCGACGACTTCCAACTTCTCGGTATCGATCACCGCGGTCTCGTCGTCGCCGGCTAGAGCGACGTACAGCCTCTTGCCGTCCGGCGTGAGCCCAAGCCAGTCGGGGTGGCTGCCGACGTCGATGATCTTGAGCAACTCGAACTCGCAAGGAGGCGGCGGCGGGGGCGGCGGCGCGCCGGGTCGTCTATAACCCCGCGCGGGCTGTCCGCAGTTCCGAGCAGGCAATTTGAAGCCGTAGACTGCGTGGTAGTACTTACTCGTTGACCAAATGGTCTGCTGGTCGGGCGACACCGCCAAGCCGTGTGACGGCGAACCCTGCAGCCCTTCAAGCTCTCTTTCCACGCCCGGCGCATCGGGGAATTCGTAACGCCATTTTTCAGCGCGGGTCGCGAAGTCAAGCACCGCAACGCCGTGGAAGCCGGAGAGTTGCACGATGATGTCACGCGTGGTTCCGTCGCCGCCCTTGGTGAAGGCCATGGGGCGAACGCCGGCGTCGAGTTCCATGGTCCAGGAAACTTCATCGCGCGTGGCGTCGATCACGCTGATCGTCTTCGAAGCAATCGAACCGGCGAACACGTGCGAGCCGTCCGGCGTGAGGTAGACGTTGTGGACAGCGCCCTTGACGGCAATGCTTTTCACGTTAGTCAGCGTCTTGGCATCGATCACGTCGACCGCACCCGGGTCCTGGCGAATGCCTACGTAGACCTTGGAATTGTCTTTGGCGACATCGACGTTGTTGGGGTGGCCGCTTAGCGGAATCCGCTTGAAGACCTTGAGCGTTTTGGCATCCACCACGTCCAGCGTGCTGTTGGCCTCATTGGTGATGTAAATACGCTCGCCGTTGGGCGCGATGGCCACGCCATGCGGCGCCTCAATCCCCTGGATCATCCCGACAACGGTATTGGTCGCGGGGTCAATAACGTGAATGTCGTCGCCGGCGGAGTTGCTTTGGAACACTCTCACCGATCCGCTGCCCGGAATGGCTGCAACCGCTCCGTGGACGCGTCCATTCACCCAGGACGCGAGGGTTTGCCATTCCGGGTTACCGGTGGAATCCCAGTGCTTGCCGCCGCCGTGGAAGACGTCGCCGCCGGCCTCTTCCGCCAACGGATGCATCAGAAACTTGCTGCTCAGCGGCTTGCCGGGTGTAACGAAGAGGCTCCACATCTCGAAGTTCTTGCGCGACTGCTCGTCGTCCCAGGTCTCGGCTCCGGGAGAGAGCTTTTGCAGCACAGGGCTGCGCGCGGTGTGGCAGGCCACGCAGCGCGCGTGTCCAATGCGCTTCTCCAGGAAGATGGGCTGCACCTCCTGTTTGAAGAACAGGTAGTCCAACTTCGGCGCGGCATCTTGCGCGAACAGGGCGCCGGCTAGTAGGAAGAGACTTGCAAATCTGAGGGTAGTGGACACGGTAGTTACTCCTTCGCGTCGATATTGTACCCCTTCGGAGGCTGGAGGCGAAGCGGCGCGGGTAGTATGGAGTGATGTCCGGTACCGCAGCGTCAACACCGCCCATTTCGGGGATCGTGGAACTGATCGATGGCTTCAAGGCCTCCAAAGCGATGTTCACCGCGGTCTCTCTAGGAATCTTCGACCGCCTCCACAAGGCGCCCGCCAGTTGCGCCGAACTGGCCGGCGATCTAGATTGCGCGGAACACGCACTCGAGCGGCTGCTGGGCTTTTGCGCAGCCAAGGAGTTGATTGTTCAAGACGGCGAAGGCCGCTGGAGCAACACACCCGCCTCGGAGCGCTACTTGCGCATCGAAAGTCCCGACACTTTGGCTGGCTACGTTCTCTGCGCCGACCGTATGCAGTTCCGGCTGTGGGCCCATCTTGAGGATGCCATCCGCGAAGGTTCGAATCGTTGGGAGCAGGCGTTCGGACGCAAGGACGGCGTCTTCGATCACTTCTTCAAGACGCGAGAAGACAAGGAAATCTTCCTGCGCGGCATGAACGGCTTCGGTCGCATCAGCTCCCCTTTAGCGGTGGCCGCGTTCGACCTCAGCGGCTACCAGCGCATGGCCGACCTCGGCGGCGCGACAGGGCACTTGGTGATTGCCGCCTGCCGGCGCTATCCGCAGATGACCGCCTGCGTCTTTGACTTGCCGTCCGTCACTCCGGTCGCCCAGCGCGCCATTGCCGAGGAGGGATTAACAGAGCGCATCGGTACGGTGGACGGCGATTTCTTCAAAGATCCCCTGCCCGAAGCGGATATTTACGGCTTTGGACGCATTTTGCATGACTGGTCTGACGAGCAGGTGCGTATCTTACTGAAGAAGACCTACGACAGCCTGCCCGCCGGAGGAGCAGTGATCATTTGCGAACACATTCTCAACGAGCGCAAGGACGGTCCGGCGACAGCCTTGCTGCAGTCGATGAACATGTTGGTCGTGGCCGAGGGCAGGGAACGCTCGGCGTCGGAATACGAGGCGTTAGTTCGCGAAGCCGGCTTCAGCAGCTTTCAGTTCCAGGTGACCGGAGGGCCGGTTGACGCAATGCTGGCGGTGAAGTAGGCTGCGCTTCAGTAGGAGTTGCTACATGCAGAGGCTGGCGAGTTTCCTCGGAATCTTTGTCCTCACGACCGCCACTGTTGCGCATCAAGCCGCCGCGCAACAGCAAGCGCAGGCTCCCCCAGCCGCCAGCGTCGTTAGCGGCACGGTCATCGACGTGACAACTCAAGAGCCGCTGGCGAAGGTCTTACTCCGGATGGTTGCTGACGAACCTCAAGGAGTCCAAATCTATACCGTCCAGACGGACGCAGAAGGCAAGTTCTCGATCCGGGAAATAGTACCTGGGCGTTACTGGATGGGCGTATATAGGAACGGCTTCGTATTCGCGGACAGGACCGCCGGAGGATCGATCCAACGAGGCGGCGTAATCGACGTTGGACCTGGGCAAACTCTCGACGACCTTGTGCTGGGAATGCAAGCTGCAGCCGTCATCACTGGTCGAGTCCTAGACGAAGACGGCGAACCGGAGGAGGGCCTCACGGTTGAGGCAGTGCGGTTCCGATCTTTCGGCGGAGCCAGAGAGCTGCTAGCGGAGGGCCACACATTGACCAACGACAACGGAGAGTACAGAATCTATGGGCTGGCCCAGGGCGGGTACTACGTTCGGGTGAATTTGAACTCGACCAACGGCGGCGAGTCGAAGAGGGGGTTATTCGGACAGCATTCCGGTTATGTCGACACGTACTATCCGAACGTTCACGACGCGGCCCAGGCCAGTTTGCTCCGAATAACAAGCAAGGCAGAGGCAACATGTATCGATTTTCAAATGGTCCGTACAAAGACGCTGAGCATGTCCGGACAGATCGTGGATGGGACCGGACAACCTGCGACTGGCGGATCGCTCGCGCTGCTCGACCGCTCGAAGGCAGACCAACGATCTAGGCCGCGGCGGATGGTGGTCAGGCGCGGCGGGAAATTTGAGGCTGCGGGCCTTGTTCCAGGCAGCTACCGGCTAGAGGCGATGGTCTCCTCAAGGGATGGGTCAGACTTTGCCTTATATGATTTTGAACTGGCGGACCGGTCCATCGAGAATCTGGTCATTCCTGCGCAGCCGACCTTTAGGGCGGTAGGAAGCGTCGTCATCGAAGGAGACTACGACAAGGAAGCCTCTCCATCTCAGGCTTTGGCCGTTCTGGAGCCCGCGGGCGTCCACGACATGCGGGTTTCGCTAGGAAGAGGAAATCCGAACGATCAAATCGTTTTCACGGGCCTCGCGCCGGATTCCTACCGTGTACGGGGACCGCAGCTGGACTCCCTTTACCTGAAGTCGGCAACCTACAACGGGCGCGATGCGATGGCGGAAGCGGTGCGCGTTGAGGACGGAGGCGGCGAGTTTGAAATTGTGCTGAGCGCCAACGGCGCCCGCGTGGACGGTCAGGTCGTTCGCGACGGCGAAGGCATCTCTGGTGCTTGGGTTGCCTTGATCCCGGAAGTTACGCAGCGCAACGATCTTCGGAAATTCGCTAGCACTGACCAATATGGCGTATTCGCCTTCTCGGGCATCGCACCTGGACGTTACAAAATTTTCGCTTGGGAAAACATGGAAGCGTCATTCGGGCGGGATCCGAAAGTCCTAGCCGAAGTTGCAGACCAAGGCGTGCGGGTGGAGTTGAAGGAGGGCGATGCGAAACGCGTCACTCCCAAGCTGATCGAATCGGAGCAGTAGGCTGCCTACTTCACATCGATCGTCTCTAGCATGTATTTTTCCGTGGCGGCCCCGACGATGATCAGTTCCAGATCGGTCGTGCCGTTGTTCTCCAACGAGTGAACGTCGTTGAGCAGGATCGCCAGCGCATCGTCCTTGCCGAAAGGCGCCGTCTCGCCGGTGATCGTCACGGTTCCCGAGCCGTTGAGGACGTAGTAGAGCTCTTCCACGCTCGGGTGGCGCGTCTTGCCCGTCGACGTGCCGGGAGGCAGCACGAGATGGTCAACGAACGACCAGTTGGTGTAGAAGACTTCCGGCTGCAGCGTGCGGCGATACATCACCGTGCCCTTGCCGCCGTGGAAGTTCGGCATCGGCCTGAGCAGCGCCTTATCGAATTGCGAGGTGATGAACAGTGGCTTCTCGTCTTGCTCTGCGCCGACCATGGTGTTGTTGGTGTTGAAGGCGTCGTACTTGCCTTTGCGCGCGGTCACCGAAATATTCATCCACTCGACGGTGTCGTCGGTCGGGTTGTGGATGGCGTGCGAGTGACTGAGGCGACAAGGGGCTCCGGCGGGGCCTTCTAGCGTCGAGGTGTTGCCGTCGATGGTGAACTCCGCCTTGCCGTTAAAAATGAAGTACATTTCTTCCATCTGGTTGTGGAAGTGGTGTCCGATGCCTCCGCCAGGGGGCAGAATGCCGCGATGGATGAAGTAGAAGTTAGTCGTAAATTCGGAACCGGGAATGAGCGTCGCGTAGCCCATTGGACCGGATCCTGCGTGCACGTCGTCGCTCATCGTGTAGGTCGCCGGGTCGGCGTGGGCGATACGATTCGCCAGCGGGTCGCGAGCCAATAGCGGAGCGGTCAGAAGAAGTGCTGCAACAAATAGGGTTCGCATGACGTTCCCCTACTTCCCGTCGTCGACGATAAAGTCCAACGGCCCATCCGTGTAGAACAGAACTTCGGACTCGTCGAGATATACGAACGGTCCGTGCCGCTCGTCAGGCGCCGCATACAGGAACATGCCCGGCGTAACGACTCCTTCCGGCGTTTGAATGCGGCCCTTGAGGATGTACATGTAGTGGCCGCACGTCTCGTGATAGTGCCGCGGTTCGCGGTAGCCGGCAGGGTAGGACAAAAGGGCCGAGTTCATCTGCGTGCGCGGGTTTGCGTGCAGGGCGCGCATCATGACGCCGGGGGGCAGGCCAGGCACTACCGCTGGTTGCGCCTCGACGCTCATCACGTTGAGGTTGAACGAGTGGTCGCCTTCGACGGCATACAGCGCGAGAGCGCAAACGATCAAGGCGGCGGTAATGGTGAATTTCTTGAACACGGCAGATTCCTCCAGCGAATCGCTAGGAATAGTAGCACGCGGTAGCTACCTGACCGCTTCGATTCCGATACAATCAGGCCGGATAAGTGTCGCGTCTCACCCGAGTTTTCCTGTTGGCCCTAACGCCGTTTGTCCTCATCGCGGGCTCCGTCGAGGAGGACCAGGCGCTCTTTGTCGACGAAGTCTATCCGATCTTCGAGCGGGCCCAATGTCGCCTGTGCCACGACGACAACGGCATTGCTACCGCGACTCGCGTTCAGTTTCCTCCTGAGCAGGCAAGCTCGGCTCGGTTGCTGCAGTTTGGATACGCGCTGCGTCCGGTGGTCGACGCAGCCAACCCCGGCGAGTCTCTGCTGCTGACCAAGCCGACGCAAAAGGTCCCGCACACCGGCGGCCAACGTATTGCGCTAGGATCGGCCGATGCCGCCACGTTGGGCCGTTGGGTTCAGGCTCTGGCCGGTATTTCTGCCGAACAGGCGCGCGGCCGCATCGCGCAGTTGGGCGGAGCAAGCGAGTCATCTTCCGGCTCCGTGCGGCGGCTCACGCACGCGCAATACAACAACACCGTTCGCGACCTGCTGGGCAGCGAGACCCGGCCGGCGGCAAACTTTCCGCCGGAAGACTACGTCGACGGTTTCAGCAACCAGATCAGCGCCCAAGCCGCTTC
Source organism: Acidobacteriota bacterium (assembly GCA_027592785.1). GTDB lineage: Bacteria > Acidobacteriota > Terriglobia > Bryobacterales > UBA6623 > CAMPKL01. The sequence continues at coordinate 27,924 of JAQCLD010000012.1, read as the reverse complement.
GCCGATTCTCACCGAGGCCTACAACGGAGCTGCGCGTAAGTTGGCGCGAGCGGCCTTCCTTGCCGGCGATTCGCACGGGCTCATTCCCTGCGAGCCGAGCGGCCCTGGCGACCCCGCGTGTCGTGACGAGTTCTTGCGCGAGTTCGGACGCCGCGCGTTTCGCCGACGGTTGAGCGAACCCGAGTTGACCAGCTACGGCGCTCTTTTCTCTGCAGCTGCCCGACAGGACAGAGCTTTCTCATCCGGGGCGCAAGTTGTGATCGAAGCGATGCTGCAGTCGCCTAATTTTCTTTTCTACGGTCACGAAGATTCGCGCGATCATCGCATCGCCAGCCGCCTCGCCTACTTTCTGTGGAATACGACGCCCGATGAATCGTTATTGGAGGCCGCCGACAACGGCCAGTTGAACTCCTCCGCGGCTGTCGAGAAAATCGCGCGCAAGATGCTCGCCGACCCGCGCGCGCAAGATTCCGTCGACGACTTTCTGGCGCAGTGGATGCGCTTCGACCGGCTGCTGCTTGCCGTACGCGACAGTCGTATCTACCCAGAGTTCAGCGTGGAACTGGCCGCGTCGATGGCCGAAGAAACAAGAACTGTCTTCCGCGACATCGTCTGGGGAGGCAAGGATTTCAATACGTTCTTCACCGCGGACTACTCCTTCGTGGACCAGGAACTCGCCAAGATCTACGGGGTAACGCCGCCCGCCGAACCGTTCGGGCAGGTGCAACTTCCGGCCTCCGCGGGCCGCGGCGGAATCCTTGGCCAAGCGAGTTTTTTGACGGTGACTAGCAAGCCGGGCGAGAGTTCTCCGACAGAACGCGGCAAGTTCATCCGTGAACAGTTCCTGTGCCAAATCATGCCGCCTCCGCCGGCGGGCGTCAGCACGCAGTTGCCCCTGGTGACCGACGAGATGCCGCTGAACAACCGCCAGCAGCTGAGCATCCACCTGTCGAACGAGTCGTGCGCCAACTGCCACCGGCTGATCGACCCCATCGGCTTCGGCTTGGAGCACTACGACGCCATCGGCAAGTTTCGCGAGACGCAGACCGTCGAGATTCGGCCTACCGTGGATGAGCAACGCACCAAGAGGAAGACCGAGGCGACCGAGTACCTGCTGCCGATCGATACGACCGCATACATCCAGGGCATCGAAAACTCCGAATTCGCCACGCCGCGCGAGGCAGGGCAAGTCCTGGCGAGTGATCCGGTCTGCCGACGCTGCACGGTGAAACAACTGTTCCGCTACGCCTTGGGCCGGCACGAGACCGAAGCCGATCAGACGTCCATAGATCAAGTGTTTCAACAGTTTGAGGGCTCGCAATTTGACTTTCGTGAGCTTATAATCGCCATAGCCGTATCCGAGCCCTTTGTCGGCGCGGACCAGTAGCATGCACCTACCGCAGCCAGCACTCTCCCGACGCTCCTTCCTGAAGGGTGCGACAGCCGGAGGTTTGGCCATCCGGATTGGCTTGCCGGCGCTGGACGCGATGTTCAACATCAGCGGGACGGCTTACGCCGCGACCGACGCCCCGCGCGAAATCGAGAAGCGTTTTCTTCTGTGGTTTAACGGCAACGGAATTTCAGAGAAGTATTGGATTCCATCTGAAACCGGCGCGGACTACCCGATCACCCCTTGCCTGAGCCCGCTGGCCACGCTGCGCGACGACGTACACATCATCACTGGGCTCGACAGCCCGGCCGCACGGCTTCCGGGTCCCGGCAATAGCCACTACCCGTCGATGAGCGCGCTGCTCACCGGACAGGTCTACACCGGACGCGGCGCCGGCGGAGCCTCTTTCGATCAGATCCTGGCGCAACAGATTGGCGGCGAGTCTCGCTTCCGCTCGCTGCAGATCGGCGTCTCTCAGGAGTGCTTTGGAGAAGCGATCCAGCGCAACATGAGTTGGGCCGACCGCGACCGGCCGCTGCCGCCAGAGACGTTGCCGAATCGTTTGTTCGATCGCCTTTTCGGCGAGAAAGAAGGTGGCTGGGTCGAACGCCAGAAGAGCGTGCTCGACGCTGTGAGCGAAGACGCCGAGCGCCTCAACAAGCGGCTCGGGTCGACAGATCGCCAACGTCTTGAAGGGTATCTGTCTTCGGTCCGCGACCTCGAACGTTCGATTACCAGCCTGCCGCCGGAGTACCGTGAGGTCGTGGAGCGGCCAACCGAGGGCGGTGATCTGCGTGACTGGCCGCGTATCGCCAAGCTGCAGTCCGACTTGCTGGTGCACGCCTTCGCATCGCGGCAGACGCGCGTTGCTTCGTACATGCTGACGAAGTGCCAGGGTCTGGCGCGTTTCCCCTGGTTGGGCCACACGGCCGAACGCCACCACGAGTACACCCATGGCCAGGTCGAGACGCCGCGCGGCGCACGCATCTTGCGCGACATCAACCGCTGGCACGTCGAAGAGTTTGCCTATCTCGTTGCCAAACTGAAGTCAACCCCGGAGGGTGAAGGCACGCTGCTCGACAATACCTGCGCCGTCTTCGTACACGAGCACGCCGAGGCGAATGCCCACAAGAACAACGGCCTCGCGGCAATCGTCGCCGGCCATGTCGGCGGGCTCAAGACCGGCACGCACACGCGCCTGACCGGATCCATAGGTGACCTCTACGTCACCGTGGCACAAGAAGCGCTCGGGGCAGGGAAGCTTGAGTTCCCCACGGCTGAGAAGAAGCTCAGCGAGATCGTCTAGGCCGCGCTCCAGGAAATCACTCGGCAATCGGGACGCTTCCGCGCAAACGCGGCCACTGCGCCGGTCGTCACCTGCGTTCCCCCCACGATGAGCCGCTCGAGGGTCATCATGCCGGCAAGCTGATTCAACGCCGCATCGGTCAGCAAGGTTCCCGCCAGGTTGAGCCGCTTCAACGAACCCAGTTTCAACAGCGTGCCGGCAACCGCGTCGTCAATCTGAAACGGACCGTCAATGTCGAGCTGCTCAAGCGCCGTGAGTGCAGGGAGCCAAGTCAAGTCCTCGCTCTTGATCGGCAAGTCGCCTAGGTCGAGCGCCTTCAGATTCGTCAACGGCGCCAGGCTGTCTAAGCCCACAATCTCTTTCTTGATTGCCAGTTCGCTGCCTGGGCGGTCGCTGCCGCGGTCCGCTAGTTTGGCGCCGCGCAAGGTTAGCGCCTCCAACCGGGTAAGGCCGCCCAGTCGTCCCAGATTCTGTTCGTTGAGCGCCAGCCCCCACAGTCCCGAGTCGACGCGCTGATAGCCGCCTACATCCAGACTGCGCAGCGCCGGAATAGTTTTGAGAACGGTGAGGGCTACGCCGCTCAAACGGTTTGCTCCGCAGCGCAGTTCCCTGAGTTTGATCAGCGCCGCCAATTCCTCGAAACCCTCGTCATCGACCTCAGTCGACGAGATGTCCACGAACTCCAACGAGCGATGGGCCGCCAAGCGTTCGAATACGCCGCTGTCGACCCGTGTTCCTCTCAGGTCAAGCGCACGAAGGTTCTTCCATTCGGCCAGATGTCCCATGTCAGTTGCCGTGAGAAACTCGGCGAATTGCAGCTTGAGGACCGCTACGTTTTGGAGCTTCGCCAACGGCTCCAGTCCCTTGCCGGTGATGCGCGTGCGGCTCAGGTCGATTTCCTGCAGAGTGGAGATCTGCGCCAGCGAACGCACATCGGCGTCATTGGCCCATGAGTCGGAGAGATCCACGCCGATGATTTGGCCGTTCGAGTCGCGTTGGAATTTCCCGCCGAGCCGATCGATGTGCGCAGCGGCGTCGTCTTGGGCCCGTAGCCCTGCGGCAGCGCATGTACTCAGCAGGAATATGCGTCGGTTCATCCTGGCTAGCTCCTGCGTCGATTCACGCGGCGCGACTTCTCGTCAAAAACAATCTTGCACTCCGGCAGAGCCGTCTTCACCGTCTGGTGGCCCTGTTCGGTAAAGAGCGTGTGGTAGAGGTTGAGCCACTTCAGGTTCTTCAGATTGCCGATTGCCGGAGCGGAATCGTCGGTGACGTGCGTATTGTCGAGATTGAGGCGCCGCAATTCTGTCAACTCGGCCAAACGGACCATGCCGACATCGCTGACTTCGGTGTGCTCGATGTTGAGATCGCGCAAGTTCGACAGCTTCGCGATCGACTCGGCGCCCTTGTCTTCGAGGCGCGTCCGCACCATTTGGAGTTCCGTCAGCTTCGTCAGCTTCGCTAGCGGAGCAACGCCCTCGTCGGTAAACCTTGTGTAGTTGAGCAGCAGCGTCTCAAGATTACCCAGGCTAGAGAGTGCCAACAGTCCCGAGTCGCCTGTGTCGGTTCCGTTGAGATCCAGCTTGGTGAGGCCTGCCAAATCCCCTAAGAGCGGAAAGCAGTCGTCCGTCACGTCCGTGTAGGCCAGCGAAAGTTCGCGCAGCGCGGTCAGACGGCTCAGTACCTCGCACGCCGAGTCGCTCACCGGCGCCCCCGATAGGCTCAAGGCCTCGAGTGCAGGGCTCAGGCCATTCAGGCCCGGCCCTTCCACAAGCGTTTCCTCGATGGATAGTCTCTTCAGCGACGCCAGTCGCGTTAGATTCCTCAGACCCTCGTCCCCGATCAAAACGTTGTTCAGCGTCAACTCCTCGAGTCCGCTAAACGTGCTGATCCGGCGCAGGCCAATGTCGCTTACCTGTGTCGCCGAAAGGTTCAACTTCTTGAGGCCATTCAGATAGATGAGATACTCCAGGTCTTCATCCGTAGTGGCCGTCGCCGTCAGGTCGACCTCGGTGATGACGTCGCCTCGGCGAATCACCGTTCCGCCCAGTTCAGAGATCCATTGCGCCAAGGCGGCGGGGTTGCCATCCACGGGCGGATCAGGATGCTCGCCGCCGGAACCCGGATTCTGGTTGACGAAGGCAATCTCTAGGTCGGGCAACGCCTCCCGCAGACTGCGCACGCCCGCCTGGGTCGTCCGCGAGTAACGCAGGTCCAGGTCGACGAGGTTCGGCAGCTGCTGCAAGCGCGTTAGGCCGGCGTTGGTGATGCGCGTCCGATAGAGATTCAACTGTTCCAGGTTTCCCAGTCCTGCGAGAAACTCAATTCCCGCATCGGTGACGTCGGCTCCGCTCAAGTTCAGTCGCCGCAAGTTTTTCAAGTTGGCTAGCGCAGGCAGTCCGGCGTCACTGATCGCACAGCCCGACAGGTCAAGCTCTTCGAGTTCCGCCAGATCCGCGATGTGCGAGAGGCCCGCGTCGGTGATGCTGGTATCGCCCGCGCGCAGCCGCCGCAGATTGTTCATTCCCGTCAGGTTCTCCATGCCCTTGTCGTTGAAGGGCGTGCGCGAGACGTCGAGCGCTTCCAGATTCGGAAAACTCGCCAACGTATAACCCTGAATGCGTGACTGCCATACGACGAGTTCTTTCAGGCCCTTGAGATTGGCGATCGCGGTCAGACCGGCGTCAGTGAAGCGAATCGTGTCCAAGAAGTGCCAGCTAAACGAAATGCGCTCAAGCGAATCGATTCCCGCGAGGTTCCCTAGCTCGGCGCTGCCGTCCCAGCCGCCGTCGGCGTTGCGACTCCATATCGGGCCGCCGATGTCGATGGAGCGCAACGACCGCAAATCCTTCAGTTCGACCAACTCCGGCGGCTCAATGTTGACGCCGATCAGGTCGACCGCCGTGACCACGAAATCATCGCCAGGGAGTTGGCTCGTCTGCGTAATCCACTCGCGGTCGTTGTTGATTTGGATGCGCCCGCCCAGGCCGACAGTCCAGTACGCGGCACGCTGATCCGCCTCGGCGGCAAAGGCCGAACCAGCCGCTAAAACCGCCGCCAGGGCACAAGTAACAAAGAGTCGCACTTCGCCCGAAATTCTAGCACTCGCTAGAGTTTTAGGCCCGCCGCCAGCCGTTTGGCCAACGCGAGCATCGCGGCTTCGCTCTCGCTCGCTTCGCGGTAGCGCGACACGAGGTGCTGCATGAGCGCGGCCTTGTAGGGGGCGTTCGTTTCAAGCGCTACCGCGATGAAAGCCCACGCCGCCGGATGATCCGCAGCGACGAGCCCCTCTGCCGCGCTGCGTCGCAGCCGTCTGTTGTCAGTCTCTTGGATCAACCGTTTGAGATAACCGAATGAGTCGGTGCCATAGAACTCCGACAGCTCCCAGGGCAAGCTGCTGACGGCCACATAGTAATCGTGGTGCATGTTCGGGACAAACAGAAACGCAGCTAGTCGGGGCAGATCCTCGAGACGAGCGATCATCGCCAGGGACCGCAGCGCTGAGCTGAGAGCTATTCCCTCATCGACAAAGCGCCATAGAATCGGTGCGGCGCGGACATCTTGCCCATAGCCAAGCAGTTCGGCGTAATGCTGTTGCGACTCGGGATCCCCGGAGGCGACCACGGTGCGTTCCGCCTCAAGCAAAATCGTCGCGGCTCTCGCTGTTAATTCAGCTCGCGGCTGCGAATCGTCTAGCCCGCGGATCCCTCGAACGGCTTGCAACGCTCCTCGCAATCGGACCGGGTCGCTGGACAGCAGATAGGGCAGGGAAGCCTCAACGACGACTACGGGATCCGTGCCCGCTTCGCGCATCATCGACAGCCACCGGACCGCCGCCTGGCTGGGCCCCTGCTGCTCTACTGCGCGTTGCAAAAGCTGTGCGATCTGCGGCTTGGGCCAATAGCCGAATGCCTGTGCTGAGTACTGCGCAACACGAGGATGCAGGTGATAGAGCTGTGCAACCACCGCCGCCAGAGACTGCTCATCCGGCACGCCCAGAATGCTTGGAAGGTAGTCCGCGATCAGCTCCTCCGGCGAGACCGGCGGGGAGTTCGTCAGCTCATCCAGCCACTCGCGGCGCTGATGTTCCGTGGCCGCCTCGACTCGCAATGGAGTCCACTCGGACCGGACGGCAATCTCCTCTTCCGTCAGTACTCGACCCGACGCAAAAGCGTGCCCCATACTCAAGCGAATTTCATAATCTCCGGGCTCCTCGATGCGATAGAGCCTGTGCAGCGGAAGCCGGTTCTGATAGCGGTCTCCCAGGGAGCTAGAGCCGCAGATTGGGCCCGCAAGGACGTGGCCCATGTAAGGAACGAAAGGATTCCTTTCGAGCAGCCGGCCGTCTTTGCGCACCAAGAGTTCGTTGCAACCGATGTCCGCCGGTCCGAGCGGATACGGATAGCGAATCGGAGAGGCCCGGTTCCGCGGAATCACCACGCCTACCCAGATCGGCATACCGGTGAATGCAGGCTCCGGCAAGATCAACCGCAAAGGCGCCAAGCCCGCCTCAATTTGCACGACCGTGCTCGCTTGGTCGCCGTGAATAATCTGCAGCCCAACCGTACCTTCCATCGGCACGCTCTGGGGAACCTTGAAGTTGATCTGATCCCGATGAACGTAGAGTAGACCCGCCGGTTCGCCGCCTACCATTACTCGCACGCCGCAAAGCTCTTTAGGGAAGACCATCAAATTGATCCAACGAGGGTCCCGCCATTGCGGATCGGGCGTCTCGCGCAGATCAGGGTCCGCCTGGCCTTGGCAAGGCTGATCCGGGCCAAGATCCGCGCCGTAGACCGAAATCAATTCCCCCGGCCCCAACGGCGTCGTGTCGTTACTATTCGGGATTTGGACCTTCGAAGCTTCGAAGTTAGGCGCCTGGGCAGTAAGGGTTGCGACCGCCAGAGTCGCTATACAGAGACAGCGCAGCATTGTGAGCACAGACGGTCTCGGTCCGCCAAACGTTCCGGCATCACCGGGCGGCGCGAATTCTGGCCAACGTGAGTATGGCTTGCTCATCGACACCGACCTCCGGGTGCAGGCGTTGAATATGGGTGGTGGCTGCTTCCTTGAACTTATTGTTGGTCTCGATCGCTCGAGAGGCAAAAGCCCAGCCCGCAGGGCGATCCGCCTCAAGCAAGATCGCCAAGCAACTAAACGACATGCTTCCGTTCGTGGTCGCCCCAAAGACGCGTTCGATCACTGGTAAGGCCGCGGAACCATAAGACTGGAACATGACGCCCGGTACGCCACGGATCCGCTCCACGTAGTCATGCTCGTTTTCCGGCGCACCGAGAAACGACTCCAGCATAGTTAGATCTTCGTTCCGGGCGAACATCGCAATGCTGGCCAAAGTGGCCGCGAGCGATAATTCTTCTCGCGCCCAACTACGTAGCGTCGGCAAAGCCCGTGCGTCGCCGAGTCTTCCAAGCGCATAAGCGTATCCAGCTAGCGTCCTGTCATCCGCGCTATCCGGCGCGCTGTCGGCGGCTTCGATCATCGCAGCCGCAACCCGTTCACGAAGTTCGGACTTTGTATCAAGCATCTCGTACGTCGAAGGCCGGTTGATGGCGTGAACTGCTCCGCGCAGGGCCACCGGTTCCTCCGAACCCAGGTATGGCAGCGACATTTCCAGAATCATCAGCGATTCCGACTTGCCGTTCTCATCCTCCATCAATCAATCCACGAGGACGTCACTGGGGCCACGTTGGCGCAGCGCGCTCAACAAGGTTCCCGCCAAATCATTACCAGACATCCAATAACCCAACCCGGCCTTCGCGAACCGCCTGACGTAGGGATCTATGTGATATAGCTGTGCGACGAGCAACTGCAGCGACTCTTCGTCCGGAATGCCTAAAAGGCCGGGAATATAGCGGGTGATCAGTTCGCCGACTTCCGATGGCGGTTGCTTTCCGATGGTGTCCAGCCAAGTACGGCGGCGCTCATCGGTTGACGGCTCGACGCGAAACGTAGCCCACGCCGAACTTGCGCTTATGCGCTAGTCATCTTCGGTCAAACGCTTGCGCTCAACCATCCAGCTATGGAACGTATTCGTCTGAACCAACCGCACCTCATACTCTCCGGGCTCGCGCAGCCGATACGCCAAGTGCAGCGGTAACGGTCCCGGCCGTGTGTATCTTGGCCCGATCGACCAGCAGATATCCGATGGGCCGCCAAAGGGGCGGTCCCGCACTCCGCCAACGAGCGTCGGTATCGTCGTCGGCTCCAAAAGTCTACCGTCCTTCCTTACCTGCAACACGCGACAGCCGAAATCATTCGGACCTCCGTCATAGCCGTACGCGGAGGGTGCGAACCATCGTTGGCGGGTCGCAAGATCAACCCAGATCGGCATATTCGTATAGGCTGGCTGTGTCACCGATAGCGTGATGGACTCCAGTCCCGCAGGCATCGCCACAGCCGCGCTCGCTAAGTCGCCATGGATTACTTGGAGGTCGACAGTACCCTCGAGCTTCGTGGCAAACGGAACTTTGAAGTTGATCTGATCCTGCTGCACATACAGTAGGCCGGTCGGCTCGCCGTCCACCAACACCCGCACGCCGCACAACTCTTTTGGAAAAGCCATCGTGTTGACGGAGTAGGGCATCCGCAACAACTCAGCAGTCGGCGTCTCCAAGGTTGTTGACTGCCAGTCCACCTGGCACGCCTCCACAGGGCCGAGATACTCGCCGTATATGGACAGCAGCGTCCCGGGCAGCAGCGGCGCTGTGTCGGAGCTGTTAGGAACCTGCACTTTGGATGCGTCGAAGCGCGGCGCTTGCGCCGAAGCCGACGCCACAATCGCCAGGCCCACCAAATAATGCCGGAGCATACCTAGCAATGACGCGCCAGGCCCTTGAAATGTTCCGTTTCCCGCGATTGGGAAATTCTCCGTCGGAAGGAAATGGCGAGCGCGGCAGGATTCGAACCTGCGACCAACGGCTTCGAAGGCCGTTGCTCTATCCAGCTGAGCTACGCGCCCGAATAGTGGAATCAATTATTCGCGGCAATCTGACTAGTCTTGTCGTCGCCGCTGCGTTTTCTAGTCTGAAGGACTCGCCACATTGTATCGTTCATCATGAGCAACAAGAAGGTTCAAGCCAGCAGTTCGCGGATGAGTTCGCCGCCGGTTTGGCTGAGCTGTTTGTTGCGCCCTTGGGCGAAGTAGGTCAGGCGGCTGTCGTCGAGGCCGAGCAGGTGCAGCAAGGTCACGTGGAAGTCATTGATGGGATGCGCGATTTCTACCGCTTCGCGTCCCGTCTCGTCGGTTGCGCCGACAATCTCGCCCGCGCGCACGCCGCCACCCGCCAACCAACAAGCCATGGCTGTGGCATTGTGATCGCGTCCCCAAGCTTTATCGCCCCCTCGGATGCCGTTGTCGGGCGAGCGTCCGAACTCGCCCGAGCAGACCACGAGAGTGTCGTCGAGCAGGCCCGTGCGCTTCAGGTCTTTGAGCAGCGCTCCGATGGGTTTGTCGACCGCGCGGATGCGCGCGCCGTGAGCGCGTTCGATGTAGTCATGCGAGTCCCAGCCGCCGACGATGACTTGTACGAAGCGGACTCCGCGCTCGATCAGACGGCGTGCAAGCAGGCAACGGCGTCCAATGGCGTCGGCGTCTTTATTGAGACCGCCAATGCCGTAGAGAGCCTTTGTCGCTTCGGGTTCGGAGTCGATATCGATCGCTTCGGGCATTTCCGATTGCATGCGGAAGGCTAGCTCGTAGCTCTCGATTCGAGCAGCGAGTTCGTCGTGCTCGGGATGACGTTGCTGGTGGCCCGAGTTGAGCGCGCCGAGAAAGTCGAGGTTTGCGCGTTGCTCTTCCAGGGCGACGTACGCCGGCGGATTCATATCCAGCACGGGCGCGCCTTGGGAACGCAGCGGCGTCCCTTGGTAGTAAGCCGGAAGAAAACCGTTAGACCAATTCGCGGCGCCGCCTTGCGGGTAGGCCAGATCTGGCAAGACCACGAACGATGGCAGGTTTTCGTTCTCCGTGCCCAGTCCGTAGCTAACCCAGGAGCCGATCGCCGGGTCGCCGCCGAATCGGTTGCCGGAGTTGAGGTGATAGAGCGCCGTGGGGTGATTGACGCTTTGCGCCTGCAATCCGCGATAGAAACAGACGTCGTCGGCGCAATTGGAGAAGCTCTCAAACAGCGAGTTGATCTCAATCCCGGATTTCCCAGCGTGGTGGAAATCGAATGGGCTGCGCACGAAGTAGCGTTTGCCGGTGTTCATCGAGGCTTCGAACTTGGTGCGCTCCTTAGCGAACTCCGTCATGTGCAAATCGTTGAGCCGAGGCTTGGGATCGAACGTATCGATGTGGCTGGGGCCGCCTTCCATGAGCAGGAAGATGCAACGCTTGGCCTTGGCCTCGAGATGCCCGGGCTTGGCGGAGAGCACGCCCGCGCGCGCCTGTTCTTCCGCGCCGATGGCGGTAAGCGCAGCCGTGCCGAGGCCCATGCCGAGACCGTACAGCAGGTCACGGCGCGAGGGCGAAGCGGTCAGCATGCGATGGCCTGGGCGACTCATGGTTGGATCAGTAAACGTAGACGAATTCGTTGGCGTTGAGCAGGGCCAGGGTTAAAGCGGCCAGCGCCCGGGTGTGCGGCGAGGCTTCGCTTGGATGCAGATTCTGCTCATACTCGACCGTGGATTCGACTTGCTGGAAGGAGTAGCTCTCACCGGTGAGCTCACTGGATATTTCGTGAATGACCGGCTCGTCGGCGGGACGCGGCGCCGCGGAATGTTGCTCATGGCGCGCCTGCATTCGGGCGACGTGTGCGCTCGCGGCCGAAAGTTCGTCGGGCGTTGGGGCGCGATTGAAGGCGAGTCGAAAGGCTAGTTCGATCTGTGCGTCGGCGGTATCCGCTTGGCGCTCCAGACGGGCAGCCATGGCCAGCGCCATGTCGTGAGAGAACTCGGAATTCAGCAAAGCGAACGCTTGCGTTGGCACCGTTGAAGACTCGCGCCTTTCGCAGCTTAGATCGACGGTGGCGCCGTTGAAGGACTCGATCAGCGGGTCGATCAGGCTGCGTTGCTGGAAGCTGTAGATGGATCGCCGGTTGCGGTCTGCCTTGGCCGGAGACGGCTGATAGGCAGGGCGTAGCGTACCCATCGCATGCCGCGGTTGGCGGGCGACATCGGAGTTGATTTGCGGGTACGTTCCAGGGCCGCCGCGCAGTGGGCTCAATTCACCCGAGACGGCCAGGATGGCGTCGCGCAGCTCTTCGGCCTCAAGCCGCCGCGGGCTAAAGCGCCCGAGATAAAGATTCGTCGGATCCTTTTCTTGCACCTGCCTGTCGGGATGTTGCGTCGAGCGCTGGTAGGCCTCGGACAAGACGATGACCCGGTGGACGGCTTTGACGCTCCAGTTTTGGTCGATGAAGAATCCGGCCAGCCAGTCTAGCAGCTCGGGATGCGAGGGCTTCTTGCCCATCTTGCCCATGTTGTTGGCGTTGTCCGCGAGCGCTCGTCCGAAGTGATATTGCCAGATGCGATTGACCATCACGCGGGCTGTGAGCGGATTCTGTGGATTCGCGATCCACTTAGCTAGCGCCGCGCGCCGGCCCTCGATGTCGGACGGAATCTGCGGCGATGGATAGCCTGAGTAATGCTCGACGGCAGAGAGCGCTCCAGGCTCGACGCGGTCCCCCGGCGCCTGCACATCGCCCCCGACCAGGACGTGCGTTTCGATTTCACGATAATCAACGCCCTTGAGGTAACTCGCGGCGCCGCCGGGGCCAATGTCGTTCCAGTCATCGACCAGGCCGCTGCTCACCGTGAACGCCAGCGGGTCATAACGCTGGACGGACTCCTCGTGCATCGACAGCTGCTTACGCACCAGCTTCAGTGTTTCCGCCTCGTCGCCCGCCAAGTAGCGCTGCAACTCGCCGGTCCTCGCCCGCGCTGCGTAGGCGGCGCCCTTGTCTTTGGCGGCTCGCTGTCTTGCCACGTCGTGGAGGGCGTCAACGCGCTGCTCCAGTTGGGCGATCAGCGCTGCTAATCGGGCCTTGCCGGAATCGAATCCGGCGAGGGACTCCTGGGCTGCGAAAGCCAGCGGCCGCCTCGCAAAGGCGGTTGATGCGAACACCGCCTGCAGCGAGTAGTAGTCCTTGGTCGGAATGGGGTCGAACTTGTGATCGTGGCAACGCGCACAACCAACTGTCAGCCCAAGAAAGGCTGTGCCAACGCTGTGGGCCACGTCGTCGAGGAACATCTGCCGGGTCTCAGCGGCAACGGACATCCCGGTGTGTTCCCACGGGCCTGTGCGCAGAAAACCTGTCGCGATTGCCCCGTCGGGACTGGCCGGCCAGAGCTCGTCGCCGGCGACCTGTTCGAGAATGAATCGGTCGTAGGGCTTGTCTTCGTTGAACGAGCGAATGACGTAGTCGCGATAGCGCCACGCGTTGGGCCGTTCGAAATCATTCGAGTAGCCGCCGGTGTCGGCGTAGCGCACCACGTCCAGCCAGTGACGGCCCCAGCGCTCGCCGTAGGCAGGGGAGTCCAGCAGACGCTCGACGACTTTCTTGTAAGCGCCGTGGGAATCGTCGGCGAGAAACGCGGCGACCCCGTGCGGCGTCGGCGGCAGGCCGGTTAGGTCGTAGGTGATGCGTCGAATCAGCGTCGTCTTATCGGCGCGCGGGCCCGGCGCGAGGTCGTGTTCGGCGAGCGTCGAGAGGATGAAATTGTCGACAGGCGTCTGGACCGCCGAGGGATCGACGTTCTCACTCGGCGGCGCGACGCGGCGGACAGGGCGAAAGGCCCACAAGTCTTCTTCCACGTAGTCCCAAGTTTGCTGCCGCTCGCCGGAGGCGTAGGGGGCCCCGGCGGCGATCCAATCGCGGACGGCGCTGATGGCCACCGCAGCGAGCTGCTTATCAGCGCCGCCGGGAGGCATCTTCAGGTCGCCACTAAACTCCACGGCTTGCACCAGGAGGCTGGCGTCCGGGTCGCCTGGCACAATGGCCGGGCCGCGCTTGCCGCCCCGCAGCGCGTTCTCTCGCGACGTTAGGTCAAGGTCGGCGAACGTATAGCCCTCTCCGTGACATCCGAGGCACTGTTGCTTCAGCAGCGGTTGGACGGTATCGACGAAGAGACGTTCCGCGGCCGTTTGCGCCTGGAGGGCAAGGGGTAACAAAACCAAGAAGCAAAGGCGTCGCATCGTCCGAATAGCCCTGTCATTGTATTACAGCCGCGTTGCTGGAGCCGTTCAGCGGTGCTGCGCTGCGCCGCAACTTCCCCAAGGATTCGACGGCATTGTAATGGCCGATGCATCAGCGATTACGCAACCGCGGAAACTCGCGCACGATCATCACTGCAACGGCCACGCCCGCTACGACGCAAATCGCACACGACACAACTATCAGCGCTTCCATCAAGACTTCACCTTCCTTAACTGCTGCAGAGCGACGGCCCAAAACGCAACCTGATTCGCGGCTAGTCCCGCCACGAGCGACGGTACGCCATAGGGGTTTCCCAGTCCCCATTCCCAAACCGCCGCCGCGAGCGCTCCGGCCGCCATGGCCGCCACGCCGCTCGCTCTTGGCGCCTTGCGCCACAACAGCCCGATCACCAGAGGGGCCACTACGGTCGGCGCCCACATCGTATAGACGATCGTCAAAGCCTCCACCAAGCCCTGCACCTTGAGTGCGAACACTATGGCAATGACGCCGATCACGCCGACCGCGTATTGGCTGTACTTCAGCAGCGTCTCCGCGCTCGCCTTGGGACGGGCCATCTGATAGAGATCAATCGAAAATGCGACCGATGCGCTGTGGAGACAACTATCCTGCGAGCTCATGATGATGCCGAAGATGCCCGCCAGCACGAACCCAAGGATGCCGACTGGCAGGAACGTCTGCATTGTTTGCAGAAACACCGTATCCCCTGAGGCTGCGGGCAGGGAAGCTCCGCCAATGATGCCGATAGTGACCACAACGAACATCCACGGGAAGCCGAACAAGCCAGCGGCCATGAAACCGTCCCGGGCATGACGAGGGTTCTTAGCGGCTAGCGCCCGCACGCAGTAGGGCGGCAACAGAATCTCGCCGAAGAAGAACGTTATCAACAGCCCAGTTAACTCCGGCATGGAGTAACCGCCATGCCAGCTCAGATGCGCCTGGGGCACACTGGCCGCGAGCGCGTTGAAGTCGAACAAATAGCCCGAAAACAGAATGAGGGATGGGATCGACACAGCGAGCGCCGCGAACTGAACTGCATCAGTCAGCATGACGGTCTTCACCCCGCCCCACGACGCGTAGAAGATCACCGGCAGAGTCCCGAAGATAATCACAACCTCAGCGGGTATCCCGGTGAAGACCGAGACGACTTCTCCGAATGCGCGCGCGATGAGCCCGACGACGAAAGAGTTGAACAAGAACGAGAGAACGCCCGTGGCCCAGCGAGCGGCCGGTCCGTAGATCTCACCCATCACCTGGCCGACGCTGTGGCATCCGCTGAACTCGCGCAGCTTCGGCGCCACCCAGCGGCCGACCAGCACGGTCTGCAAAGGAACCATCATGGCGATCAGGAACCAGACATAGCCGCGATCGGCTGCATTGCCGGCGATTCCAAGCGTGTAGGCGGGGCCGATGTAAGTGGCGCTGAGAGTAGCGAACACCATCGCGCGCGGCATGTCACGGGACGCGACCGTGAAGTCCTCGAGCTGCCGCGTGCGCCGGGCCTTGACCGTGACCAGGCCCAGTGCGCCTATATAGGCGGCGACGACTGTCCAATCGATCCAATGCATGATGGGCAGAGCGCCAGCCTAGGTCGAGCCGACGATCAAGACAGGGGAAGTGTAGCTCTTTGGGCGTCGTGAAAGGGCCACCGAGTGACGCTTTGAATCACTTCCCGGAGTGGGGAGGATTCAAGCGGTCGAGGCAACACTTGGGCAATGACCGGTTGGGATGAAGGGGAAATGGCGACAACGCCCAGCTATCAGCTACACGAGTCTCGTTCAACTTCGCCCAATGGCGACCGATATGGGTTGTGTCTCCTTTGCGCGGTCAGCGGCGAGGCTGCCCCGAACGGATGACACTGTGTCGGGGAGATCCCGGTCTGAGAAGCAGGCGACGAACATGCTGCCGCCAAACAATAAGATTCCTGCGAGCAAAATCGTACGAGTCCTGGTTCTCGGCTGCGTCGTGAGCGCGCTCAACATTAGTGCCTTGCTCTACGCCGCTTAGGGGGAACTCCCCAGTCGGCAACACACCCGGATCAAGAGCACTCAGTGCGAGAACCTAGCCATGCCTAAACCAAACGAGCTAACTGATCAACCCTCTACGCGAACGAAGTTCGGCGGTCTTGCAGGGCTTCGAGCTGCGGGGGCCCTCTTTTTCTTCCTCGCGCCCATGCTCCATGCGGAGAGCGAATTTCGCGGCCTCGACTTGCCGATCACAGTCAGCGGTGGAGGTTTTGCCAGCCACCGCCTGAGCGGCGAAACAGGCTCGGACTCGAACATCGCAGGCGGCGTCAGAGCGATCGCCTATCCTACCCTCCGTATCAACGAGAACTGGTACTTTTCCGGCGCTATCCAGATCCATTCCCGCCCGTACCTGTTCGAAGAGTTCGAACTGCAAGGCGCAGGTGTTGAGGTGGACACCCTCCAAGCCTACATAGGATACGAACGCCTGTGGAGCGACAAGTTCATATCGGTTCGCGCCGGCCAGCTGGCCTCCGCCTTCGGCTCTTTTTCGTTGCGCTATGACGACGACGCCAATCCGTTGATCGATTTGCCAATCGGCTATGGCTACTACTACACTTCGCCGGTAACAACCCTCGGATTAAGTGGAGTGCAACTTGAGGCGGGCGCCGCAAGGGTGGACGCCCGAGTCCAATTCACAAGTAGCTCGCCCACAAACCGTCGCGGCATCCGTGACGACGGACAGTACGGTTCCTGGACCGGCGGCGCCGGCTTCACGCCGATCCAAGGCTTGCGCATCGGAGCCTCCGCCTACCGCGGCCCCTACCTGCACGATCAGCATCCTTTCAATCTCCCCGGCGAAATCCATTCCAAGCTGCTTCCGGCTTCGGGATTAGGTCTTGATGTTCAGTTCGCACGCGGACACTGGTACGCCAATGGAGAAATCAACCACTTCCGCAAAGCTTATACGGTAATCCCAACCCTGACGCAATCGGTGGGCTGGGGCGAGTTGAAGTACGTCGTCCATCCGCGTTGGTATCTGGCCGGACGGCTGAACTATTCTCGGAGCAACCTGATCCCCAGCCGTGAACAGTACGAATTCGTCGTGGGCTACAGACAGTCGCGCAACAGCCTCGTTAAGGTCGGCTATCAAGTCGTTCGCGGCGCGAGGATCAGAGGCAATCTCGACAATGTCCTGGCCGTCCAACTAGTGATGAAGATAACGGGACTATCAAAAGCGTTCTAGTCACACTCATTTGGCAGGAAACCCATTATGCATATCGTTCGTGCTCTTACCATCCTCACGCTTTGCTGTCTGCTTGTCGCGGGCGACGGCCTCGCCGGGGACGTGAGCGGTCGGATCAAGGTGGTGCGCACGCTTACCAAGACCGCCGTTCTCCCAGTCGCAACGGCGTATCGTCGAGGCGTTGTCGTTGCACCTGCGAGCAATTCGACAGGCTCTGTGGCCGCCGAACTCGGTCGCATCGCGATCTACTTGGAGACTGACCTGCCGCTTTCCGCCAATCCCGTCACCGCGGTAATCGAGCAGCGCCAGCGTCGATTCGTCACCGAGACGGTGGTAGTCCCCAAGGGTTCGCGGATCTCGTTTCCGAACCTCGACCCGATTTTTCACAACGTTTTTTCTCTTTCGAAGACAAAGACCTTTGACCTCGGAAACTACCCGAAGGGTAGCACTCGATTCGTCAAGCTCGACCGCCCCGGCCTCGTAAAGGTGTATTGCCATCTCCACCCCGACATGAGCGCTGTGATTATGGTCACACCGAACGACCACGCCACGAAACCGAACGCTGACGGGAGCTTCTCGTTGCCCAACGTCCCTCCCGGCGAACACACGTTGGTCGTTTGGCACAAATCAGCGGGCTTTTTTAGGAAACCCGTGCGGTTGGGCGAGTCCGGAAGCGTTGTCGTCAACTTTGAAATCCCGATCGACAAGGCGGACAAACTTAATTGACGCCATGCGGTTCTCCACCAGGATATTTCTGCTCTTCTTTCTGCCCGCGGCCCTTCTTCTGGCAGTTGGGTTCACCGCCCTCCAGGACCTTGTAACCTCGAGCGTAAAAGGCGGACTTGGCGCCTCCATGCGGCAGACCCACCAGTTCATCTCGCGCCTGCGTGACAACTTTGAACTGACCAGCAGCCCACTCCTAACCGCCGTGGGTGAAAACCCTACGCTCAAAGCCGGTTTCGAACTCGTTCAAATGGAGGGCTACAGCGAGGAGTCCAAGCGGACGCTAGCCGATCAGCTGCAAATCGTCGCCGCCAACCTCGGTTTCGATATGATCGCAGCGGCGAACGCTGAGGGGCAGACCCTCGCCGCTGTCCGTCTGGCGGCGGGAGAGTTCACCAACCTCGCACCGGACGACACAGCGATGCTCCAACCCGGGCTCGTGGAGATTAATGGGGCCGTTTACTCCGTCAGCAGCCATCCAATCAACCTTGCGTCAGAGCTTTTAGGGACGATCACCGTTGCGCAGGAGTTCACCCTTGACGAGTTCACCGTACCCGTTGTCTTAACCAAAGACGACCGAGTCGTCGCTTCGAACCTGGACCCATCTGGCCTGCGTCAACTCGAGACCGAACTCGCCTCTTGTACTGCCAATTCTGACTGTCCGGTCACACTGAACGAGGAGTACTTTCTTGCCGTGTCCTTGTCCGGTCTTGATTTCGGGCAGGGCGTTGAACTTCGCAGCCTGCAGTCGGTGGACTCCGCCGTCCTGCCGGTACTGAGCGTCGTTGAGGGACTGTTCGTCTGGTCGGCGGGCGTCGCGCTGGTCGGCGGGCTCGTGCTGTCATGGGCGGTATCTCGTTCCGTGGTTCGACCGCTTACAGATCTGGTCAGCCCAATGGAAGCCAGCGTGGGAACCGGGCTGCTGCACAGGGTCCAAACCGATTCGTCCATTCTCGAGATCAACCGGCTCATTGACGCGTTCAACGGTATGTTGGACAGCTTGGCCGTCGCCCGGGCCGGCGTTCGTGACAGCGAAGAGCGGTACGCACGCGCCGTGAGAGGTGCCAACGACGGCATCTGGGACTGGAACCTACAGACGCAGCAGTGCTACTTCTCACCTCGCTGGAAATCGATGCTGGGCTACGACGAAGGGGAGATAGGGAATACTCCGGACGAGTGGTTCGGCAGGATTCTGGAAGAAGACCGTGAGTGCACGCGCCAAGCGGTCGATAAGCATATTCAGCGCGAGTCGGATCAGCTCGAGACGGAGTACCGCATTCAACATCGCGACGGCAGTTTCCGGTGGTGCCTGACGCGCGGTCTCGTGGTCGTTGACGAGAATGGGACGCCGCTCCGTGTCGCCGGTTCGCAAACGGACATCACGCGCCGGAAACAGGCCGAAGCCGAGCTGAAAGCAATGCATGCACGACTGCTGGAATCGTCTCGAAAGGCCGGGATGGCGGACGTCGCCAGCAGCGTCCTGCATAACATCGGCAACGTTCTCAACAGTGTCAACGTCTCCGCGGATCTAGTTGCGGAGTCCATCTCCAGTTCCAAAGTCCCCAACTTGGGCCGGGCCGTGGCCATGATGCAAGAGCACGACCAGGATATTGGGAAGTTCTTGACCGAGGACGAGAAGGGACGGCACCTGCCTGGGTATCTCGTAAAACTCGCCCAACATTTGGAGCGAGAGCAGAACGTCAATCGCGAGGAGGTGCGTTCTCTCGGCAAGAGTATCGAGCACATCAAAGCGATTGTGCAGATGCAGCAATCGTACGCGCGCGCTTCCGGCGTGCTCGAGCCAATGCACATGGCGGACCTCGTCGAAGACGCCATACGGCTGAACGAAGCCGGACTGAGGCGACATCACGTGGCGGTCGAACGCGAGTATTCCCCCTTGCCGCCGGTGATGATCGACCGGCACAAGGCGCTGCAGATCGTGGTCAACTTGATCAGCAACGCCAAGTACGCCATGGATCACCTCGACGTGAGTGAACGGCTAGTCCGGATTCGGATCTCAAGCCCTAGCGAAGTACGCGTGCAGGTAACCATCAGCGATCACGGCGTGGGCATCGCCAAAGACGATCTCGGCAAAATCTTCCAGCACGGCTTTACGAACCGGAAGGACGGACATGGGTTCGGCCTTCACAGCTCCGCACTGGCTGCACAGGAGCTCCAGGGGAGCCTTGTCGGTGAGAGCGACGGCCCCGGTTGCGGAGCGACCTTTACGCTGGAACTTCCCCTTACCAGGACAGGGGTTTCCGCATGAAAGAGGTCGATAGCGAGTTCAATCGCCGCGTGCTGATCGTCGATGACAACCCAGCGATCCACGACGACTTCAAGAAGGTCTTGAGTGCGCCTCACGACCACGGGATGGACGAGGAAGAAGCCCTGCTGTTCGGAGACAAAACGCCCCGAAAGGGCGGATCCCTCGACTTTGAAATTGATTCGGCGTTGCAGGGAAGAGAGGGATTGGAGAAGGTAGTCGCAGCCGCCGCGGAAGGAAGGCCCTACGCGTTGGCATTTGTGGACGTCCGCATGCCGCCGGGCTGGGACGGCGTCGAAACCATAGAACGCATTTGGGAGCTCCATCCCGAGCTTCAAGTCGTGATCTGTACCGCGTACTCGGACTACTCCTGGGACGACGTGCTGACGAAGTTAGGCAAGCAAGACGGCCTGCTGATCTTGAAGAAGCCGTTCGACAACATTGAAGTCCGGCAACTCGCAACCGCTCTCTCGCAGAAGTGGCATCTCAAGCGGCTGGCGGACCTCAAACTGGCCGACCTGGAATACCGCATCGAAAAACGGACGCGAGCGTTACAACAGCGGACCGAAGACCTTGAGGCCCAAAACCAGACGTTGCGGGATCTCGCGACAGCAAAGGATGCCGCGGAGTCTGCCAACGAAGCGAAGAGCCAGTTTCTGGCCAACATGAGCCACGAGCTACGCACGCCGATGAACGCCATCATCGGCTACAGCGAAATGCTCATCGAAGAAGCTGACGAGACCGGGTTGCAGGATTCCGTCTCCGACCTTAGGAAGATCAGCGGTGCGGGCAAACACTTGCTGGATCTGATCAGTAACATCCTGGACCTCTCCAAGATCGAGGCCGGCGAGATGGAACTGTATCCGGAACAGTTTAAAGTTCGCGAAGTGGTGGAAGAGCTTTCTAATACCGTCCAGCCGCTGGTTGCCAAGAACGCGAACCGTCTAACTGTCAGCTTCGCGCCCGGCGAGGAATCGTGTTACTCAGACGTGACTAAAGTCCGTCAGGTGTTGTTCAACTTACTCAGCAACGCTTGCAAGTTTACCCACTCCGGGCTGATCAGCCTGCACGTTGGCTATGAAACGACGGCAGCAGGTCGCTGGGTGATATTCGAAGTCAAGGATTCCGGTATCGGCATGCAGCCCGATCAGATCGCCAATGTATTCAAAGCCTTCAAGCAAGCCGATGCTTCCACCACGCGCAAGTATGGCGGTACCGGCCTGGGGCTCACGATCACACGAAGCTTCTGCGAGATGTTGGGTGGAACCATCGAGGTCTCCAGCGAACCGGGCTTAGGAACTACGTTTACTGTTCGATTGCCGGCTGGGGAAATCGACCAGCTGAACACTTCAAGTTCTGCGGAGCCGCCTGCAGAGCAGCGCCTCGTCCCCCCGGACTCCACGGCAAGCGCAAAGGGCTCGGTTCTGATCGTCGATGACGACAGCGCGATTCGGGACCTGATCGGGAGGTTCCTTGCCAATGACGGCTGGGAGGTCCGGACTGCAGAGAATGGCCAGGAGGCGCTAGAGTACGCCGCTGCCGATCTACCGGATCTAGTACTGCTGGATCTGGTGATGCCCAAGATGGATGGTTCTGCTTTCCTTGATGAATTCCGGCGCCTGCCGGGGGCGGAAGCGGTCCCGGTGATCGTTATCACCGAGAAGGACCTGACCGTCGAAGAACGCCGGCATCTGACGGACAATGTGGAGCGAATCGTCCTCAAGGGAGACGCTGCAGGCCACTTCCTCTCCACGGTGCGCAGTCTCGCCGCCGAGAGCATCGGGCGGCCGCAACGAGTCTAGCCGCTTCTGCACTATCCCCCACATTTCCGCCCAGCGCATGCTTGACCGGCTACGCGTTGTGTACGTCTTGACGTGCGGCTACAGCAGCTCCAAGAAGTGCGTGCGCGAGAAGAAGCTGGGTCCAGTATGACCAGCGCGCTGCTCGATCGGCTCACGCGGCCATATCTTCTATCGCCGACTCAGAATGCCAGGTTCAGCGTGAACTGAAATGATCGACCGTCATTCAGCGTATTGGTGATCTGCCCGAAGTTGTTGTCGTTCAGGCTCGTGCCGGGTTCCTCGAACTGGGCATGGTTCAAGAAGTTGAGCGACTCGACGGTAAACTCCAACGACGCGTCTCCCTTGAGCGGAAAGCGCCGTGACACGGCCACGTTCACGTTGAAGATGCCGTCTCTGCGGAAGACGTTCCTACCCAGATTGCCCGTGGGCTGATCTAGCGTGGGGAAGGCGAACGCAGACTTCGGCAATAACTGCCGGGACTGATCGGGGTGGTCGAGCTTTGCGCCAAGTACCGACGGATCGATCAAGTTCGGACGATCACTGCTCTGTCCGTCCAAGTTGCCGAAACCCGGCGCGTCGGATCCCGTATCGATTGTCAACGGAGTCCCCGTCTTCAGTAGCACTACGCCCGTCGTCTGCCAGCCGCCGACAATTCCATCCACGAAGCGGTTGCCGGTACCCCGTGTGGGCGTCAGGTATGCTGCGTTGATCAACAGGGCGTGGGGTTGGTCGAAATTGCTCACTCCCTTCATCGTCCCGTGAACATCGAATTGGCTGGGGCTCAAGTTGCGCCGTGCGTCCCGACCGACGGCCGTATTGGTGTAATCTCCACCAAGATCAATCGCCTTGCTCCACCAGTAGGAGGCGGTCAAGGTCATGCCTGCCCAGTTCGGCGCACGTAGCGTGACCTTCGCCGCGTCATAGAAAGCTCGCGATCCGTTGAGAATGTGAAACACATCCCCATACCGCGGGTCCGGACGTCGCTCATTGGTGTTCGACGTCTTCGGTTCGATGCCTTCCACTAGGCGCGCACGGTTCTCCGTCCATCCGCTCAACAGCTTGTGCGATCGGCTGCCCACATAGCCCAGCTCGATCACCCAATCTCCTGCCGGTCGCAACTCCCAGGAGAAGTTGTATTGATGGGAGTAAGGCGTGGCCAACTCCGGATCCAGCAAATTGAAGTCGGTTCGCTGATTTGGGTCGACGCTATTGGGATCGAAATCGCGCAGCGGATCGACCAAGCTCGGCGCGTTGATGTTGAGGCTCAAGATCTCAGGAGGATTGAATCGAGATCTCATGAACGTCGTCGCAAAAACTTCCCCATAGTGCAAGCCGTAGGACCCGCGAAACACGCCCCAGCGATCATTGGCTCGATAAGCGAAGCCGAAGGACGGTGCGATGTCATTGCAGTCGCAATCGTAAGGAATTTGAGTGAGTCCGTCGACTTCGCTCGGAGCCGGAGCGAACTCGTACCGGGCGCCGTAGTTGAGCGTGAGTCTCTGTGAAACGCGCCACACGTCGCCGAAGAAGAAGTTCGGTTTCAGGACGCGAAACCCGCGATGGGCATTGCCTATGCCCTGGAAGTAACTGCTCGGAGTCCCTAACAGCAAGTTCTCCAAACGTGTCCGCCCAAAATCTGCGTTGAAGCTGAACAGCCCACGATGGCGGTTACTTTCGAACCCGTTGATCTGCCGGCGGGAAAGATCGAATCCTGCGTGGAGCGTGTGGTTGCCCTGCGTTCTCTGAATCCGTCCCGCGTAACGAAAAGTGTTCTGTGCCCGGTCAAGCGGGACGGTCGTCGTCGGCCCGATAAACCGGAGTGTGTTGCCGAAGAAGAAAAGCGGTCCGATCGAACTATCGTCGGGAACGAGCACGGAACTGACGCGGTTGAACCCAACCGAAAGGTCCGTGGTCGTAGCCGGATTCCAAACCCGGCTCCAAGTGATCCTCGAATCGTGATTCTTGGTCGTTGTGTCCGGGTTTTGCCCACCGACAAGTTGAAAGGCATCCACTTCCTGCAGAGTCAAGTTGTAGCGAAAGAAGAAGTGATCCTTCTCGCCGGCAGTCTGGTCAAGCGTCGCGCCCGCGCGGTTGTCATCAATATTCTGCGGTGCGTTGGTGTTTAGCGCTCGCTCGTTAATGTCCGTGCGATTGGGCAACTCAGTCGGGTAAGCGTCGAGAATCTGCTGGACCTTCGCCCGGACTGCTGGGTCCGTTGCGGTCGGCGTTCTCTCGTTCGCCGCAGGCACCAGTACGTTGCCGTTCACCTGACCCCGCAGCTTGCGCTGTCCGCCCGTCAAGGTGATGTTGGCGCCTTCCCAGAGCGGAGCCGTGAAGGTCCCGCCATAGTCGTTTGACCGTGCCGGCTGCACGACTCCTACCTGGAAGAACGACCTCGCGCTGAATAGGCTGTTGCCATGAGTCCAAGATGCCTTGCCGTGGACAGCTCGCGAAGAAGTGCCGCTGACGTGCAAAGGGCTCGAAGCCGACCCGCCGAATTCTTTACCGAAGTACCGGCGCTCGGCCTCGAACTCGCGAACGAGCGTGGCCGTCGTGCCCATGCGGGCATTGATCTCTTTGAGTACGTTGTTGTCGATCAACGTAAGGCTGACGTTCTCGTTGCGGCGGCCTTCGCCGCTGGACGAGTCCACCTGGCCCAACAGGTTGAGCGACGTGCGCTGTGAGTCTTGCTGCGGCTGATCGGGCTCGGCGTCTGCCAATTCCTCGTTGGCGGTCTCCGCCGCTGGGGCCGGCTCATCGGAGCTCTGCGCGGTCGCCGCTCCCGTCCCGCAGACGAGCGCCAGCAATAAACAACAACATTGTCCAGAAGAAAGAACGCGCACAGTTGGTAGAAAACCCCACAAGTATCATATCGCGGCTGAGCTTCGGCTGAGAGTCGCCGCATGCGCCCGTCTTGGGCTATCATCGCCTGAGGAAATTCGAATGCCCCTCACCTCCAAGCCCATCCTCACCCTCGACGTCGCCAAGCAAATCGCCGCCGCCGCCCAAGCCGAAGCCATCAACAACAGCTGGAACGTTTGCATCGCCATCGTCGACCCCGCCGGTCTGCTCGTTTACTTCCAAAAGCTGGACGACACCCAACTCGGCAGCGTCGAAGTCAGCCAGGCGAAGGCCCGCTGCGCCGCGCTATACAAACGTCCGAGCAAGGCGCTCGCCGATGTCGTCACCGGCGGCAACGTCGGCATGATGGGGCTACCCGGCGTTGTCGCCGTCGAAGGCGGTCTGCCGCTATTCGCCGACGGCCAAATCGTTGGCGCCATCGGCATTAGCGGCGTCATGTCCAACCAAGACGGCATCGTCGCCAAGGCCGGCGTCGACGCTTTCGCCGCGATCGCCGGCGCTTAGACGTTCGCTGTATCGCCACTCCCTTCTGGGCTAGAATGTGACCGCCACACGGAGGCCCCGATGTCCCAAAGCAAATTCTCCCGCCGCGACCTGCTCAAGGCGCTGCCGCCGCTCGCCGTCATCCCTCGGCTCAAAGGCGTCAACTTCAAGATCACCGACCTTCGCCTGCGGCGCCTTCGTCTAGTCAAGGAACTCGGCTCCTACATCGACTTCAACATGCGTCCGCGCAGCTACCGGCTTGGCGGCGGCTCCTTCTGCGAGATTCATACCGATCAGGGCTTGATCGGCATCGGCGGCGGATTCGATGAATCCCTGCTCGCCGTCTACAAGAACCAAATCGTCGGCGCTGACCCCTTCGACATCGAGCGCCTCTCTTCGCAACTCAACGCCGGACGCGAACGCGGCGGCGCCGCCGTCGAAGTCGCCCTATGGGATCTCATCGGCAAGGCCACCGGACAGCCCCTATACAAACTCTGGGGCGGCGCCAAAGGACGCATCAAGCCCTACGCCAGCCTGATGGCGCTCGGCACGCCCGAGGAACGCGCCGAACGCGCAACCCGGCTGCATTCAGAGGGCTGGCATGCGATTAAGTTCCGCTGCCGTTTCCCCGAGATGCGCGACGACATTCGCATGATCGAGCTCACCCGCAAAGCCGTTGGCGACGATTTGGTGCTAACCGCCGACGCCAACATGGCCGCCGTGAATTTCCACAGCACCGGCGTCGCCTGGGATTTCAAACGCGCCCTAGAAACCGCCCGTGCATACCAGGAAATGGGCATGTACTGGCTCGAAGAGCCGCTGCCGCGCTACGACTACGCCCATCTCGCCGAGCTCAACCGCCAGTGCGACATGTACATCGCCGGCGCCGAATTCAACTACGGCCTGCACGAGTTCCGCGAACTGCTTGAGCAGGGTTGCTTGGACATCATTCAGCCCGAGATCATGGCCTCCGGCGTCAACAACGCCCGCAAGTCCGCCGTCATCGCCGAGTCGCTGGGCAAGTACTGCATTCCGCACAACGGCGACCGCGCTCTGGGCACCATCTGCCAATTCCACCTCGTCGGCGCCTTCCCCAACGCGCCTTACGCGGAGTTGCAGCACGAGGAGCCAGTAGGCGACTACAAGAACGGCTTCTTCGTCATGGAAGACCCGCCGCTAGTCGGCCCCGACGGC
The DNA here is from genome assembly GCA_027592785.1 of Acidobacteriota bacterium. Taxonomy (GTDB): domain Bacteria; phylum Acidobacteriota; class Terriglobia; order Bryobacterales; family UBA6623; genus CAMPKL01. The sequence continues at coordinate 1,514 of JAQCLD010000012.1, read as the reverse complement.
TACCTGCAACTGCCCGACAAACCAGGCCTCGGCGTCTCCATCAAACAAGACCTGATCCTAAATGCCTAAGCCCCGCAGGTGCTGTCACTACGTTGCCCCTCACTGCGTTGCCCTCACTGCGTTGCTCAACCCGAGCCCAGGCTCGTGAGCGGCGGGTCCTAGCGCTGTGGAACCGTCCACCAACCTCCGCGCCACTGGCACTGGACGACGTGTCACTGACTCAAATTAGAACGTTGGCCCTTCCGAATCCCCTATTACCCAAGAAGCTTCCGTTTAGCTCTCTCAAGCACAGTCACTAACTCCTCAACCTGTACACACCAGCGGTCATCATCATCACGGCCAAAAATAACGACTTCGAAGCCAGCGGCCGTTTCTCGTACGAACCAAAAATCATCTCCTTCCAGGCGGATCTCGACTCTGAGTTGATCGGTCTCAGGTGGTTTGGTGATGTCGACCACGCTGGCTACCTCTAGTTCCCACCGCGTGGGGTCAGCTCCCAAACTCATAGCTTCAAGCCTCCAATAAGTTGCCTTCGCCTGGACTAGTCTCGGTCAACCAGACGGGCCTCGATCATCAACTACGCGTGAGCAGCCTGCTGAGGCGGAACCGCGCCGAATCACTCCCCACGGCGCGCCGCGAAGAACCGCTGCAGCGGCGCCACACATTCGGCGGCCAGCACGCCTTCCACGACTTCAACGCGGTGGTTGAGCAAGTCCGAATCCGCAATACGGAACTTGCTGCGGACAGCCCCAAAGCGTATATCGCGCGTACCGAAAACCAACCGTCGGATGCGCGCCGTCACCAACGCCCCGGCACACATGGCGCAGGGTTCCATGGTGACGTAGAGATCGCAGCCGTCCAAGCGATGGGAAGTAATCCCAGCAGCGGCGGCTCGCAAGGCGACAATCTCGGCGTGCGCGGTCGGGTCGTTGGCCGCGATCGGCCGGTTATGGCCGCCGCCGACGACTGCACCGTTTAAGACAACGACAGCCCCGACCGGCACTTCACCCTCCCGCTCGCCTTTGGCGGCGAGTTCCAGAGCGACGCGCATAAAATCCTCGTCGGCCAACACGTCACTATTATGCGGCGGACTCTTGGTCGGGCGTATGATCGCGACACCACGAGGCCAGCGACCGCGACCAGGCGCCTTCCATCGCCCTGACTCGCAACTGCCCGTGTCACGGCGGCACGAACAGATCGGCGATCCCACGTTGGCCGACGGCATCCTCGACCGCCTCATGCACAACGCCCATCGGGTCGAGATGCGTGGCGATTCAACGCGCAAGTATCGCGGGAAACCAAGCGGACAACCCCCCGGTAGACCATTTGGGAGCGGTATCGGTAAAACTGCGCCGAAAAGTGTGGATTTGGCCTAGGCGCTCCGTTGGCTTCCTCCGTCAGGACGAGGGGATTGCCCGCCACCATCAGGCCGGGTGAACAGTTTGCTAGTACTACTGTGTTATAAAACATGATAGACTAGAAATGTGTCAACCAAGCCTGGGGCGCCGGGCGTA
>JAQCLD010000113.1 GCA_027592785.1 Acidobacteriota bacterium | reverse complement strand
CAACGCCAGCGGCGCCAGATATAGCGGCAGCACCCACAGCGTCAGGCTCCAGGTATGGGCCCAGATGCCGGTCGCCGCGATCGCCAGGACGAGCGCCAGCGCATGGCTCGCCAGCCCCGACAAGAAGATGCTCAGCGGCAGCGTTTCGGACGGAAACACGCTCTTTTTCAATAAGTTAGCGTTATCCACCAAGCAGCTGGCGGAGCGCTGTAAGGTCTCTGAGAAGAGCATCCAGGGCAGCATCCCGCAGAACAGATACAGAGGATAGTTGTCCGTGACCGCGTCTGGCCGCAGCCGAATGCCGAAAGCGTACTGGAAAACGAACGTATACACCGCCAGCAAAGTCAGCGGATGGATGATGCCCCAAAGCCAGCCGGCGATCGAACCCACATAGCGCTGGTCGAAATCCCGCCGGACGAGTTGGTAGATCAGGCTGCGGCCCGCGACCAGGTTGTGCAGAAAGTGCCTGCCGGGAATACTGCGAGCCATCAGGGGAGCCTAGCGACGGAGCCGAAGCGGCGTCAAGCGAATCACGTAAGTCGTTGAAAAACAAAAGCGGCGAGGGGTGGGAGCCCTCGCCGCGCGTTCCTGTGGGTTCGCAAGGAGAAGCAGATGGCAGTGGGAACCTGGAAGTTCCCGCTACTAGGTAAGACGACCCACCCGTTCTTTTTTTCGGCCCGAGTACGAAAAAAAATGTTCTGGGACTCGTGCTTTGCTACGAAGTCGTTCAAAATAGGAAGGTTAGCGATTTCAGAAGGTTTGTTAGGCCCCCCGCAACTTTGGCCGTCAGACTTTTTGGGCGCCCCATGCGTCTTGTTGTTGTGAATGGCGGAGATAACGATTGATATTCCGCGAAGTCGAAGATAGGGATCTCATCCTGAAAGCTCGCCGCGGCGACGTCGACGCGTACAACGTGTTGGTGTCTCGCTGGGAACGGCGCGTCTTCAGTTTTATTGTGCGATCTATCGGCGACCGCGAGGAAGCTCTCGATCTGAGTCAGGATACGTTCTTGAAGGTTTACCGCGGATTGCGGAGTCTCCAAGAAGTAGAACGTTTTCCTCAATGGTTGTTTCGCATCGCACATAACGAGACGATTTCCTGGCGACGCAAGAAGCGTCCAGAGCCCAGCGAAGACTCCGAGCTCGAACGTGCCGCGATGCCTTCAACCCGGCGGGAGAACGCCGCTGAACTCACGGCGGCCGTGAATCAGGCCCTGGGAACCTTGCCCGAAGAACAGCGCCAAGCCGTTCTTCTCAAGGTCTACCAAGGTTTCAAGTTTCACGAGATCGCCGAGATCACGGGAGTGCCGGTTTCTACCGTCAAGTCCCGTGTCTACACCGGATTCGAGGCTTTAAAGGCGGTTCTGGCTCCCTCGAGGAGCAGCGCCTAAGGAGAGAAGGGCGATGACTGGGGCTCCACACGATTTACGAGACTACCTATTTGACGAGTTGAGCAGCGCGGAAAGGGCCGAAGTCGAAGCCTGGCTGGCGACTTCCGTCCAAGGCCGCGAAGAGCTTGACCGGCTGCGGCTGACCAATCAGGCTTTGATGAGCCTGCCCGACGAAGAGATTCCGCAGCGGATTGCCTTCGTCTCGGACAAAGTCTTCGAGCCCTCGCCCTGGGCGCGGCTAGCCAGCTGGCTTCAGCTGGAAGGCCCGCGCTTCGCCTTCGGTATGGCTGCCGCGATGGCCGTCGTATTCGCCGGTCTGTGGGCGACGCAGCCCTCGCTGCGGTATGACGCCCAAGGTTTCGAGTTGGCGTTCGGCGCGGGAGCTCCCACCCCCGTGCCGACGCCTGCCCCGGCACCGGCTGAATCTCTAACCGCTGACCAAGTTCGCGCCATCGCTCTTGCCGTTCTCGCTGAGACCACGGAACAGCGCAAGGACGAATTGCTTGCCTTTGTCGACCAGCGGGTCAACCAAACCGAGCAACGCCTTGTTAAGGATATCGACGGCGTCAACGAGGACGCGTTGATGGGCTGGCGGTTGTTGCGAAGCGACATCGAGCAGATTCTCAACGGCATGCCTGAACTGGCGATGGTGTCGAGGTAATTGGTCATGCTCATTCGCGCTTTACTACTCAGTTTTGCCGTCGCCGCGATTGGCGGCGCAGTGGAGGTCGACTCGTCCGCCAGCGCGCTGCGCGACCAACTGGTCACCGCCGAGCAGGTCATCGATCAGCGATTCCAAGCCGTTGGCGATGAAATGCCCATGACCGTCGTAGGGGCTTCACGCGGTGCCTACATCGAAGGCTACGGCGTCGTCTTTACCGTGCAGGTTAATATTGCCCCCGTCGGCAATATTAATCCGTTTCGCCGTTCCTACTCCGGCGAAGAAATCGGCCAAATCAACATCCGCAAGCGCCAGCGTATGGAGACGCTCGAGCAGCGCACTCGCGAGCTTCTGGTCGAGCTATCAGGCTCGATCACCGGCTTGCCGGCGAATGAGAAGATCGCCATTGCCGTCTCGCTCTTTCACTTTGCCTGGGAAGACTTGACCCAGTTGCCCAAACAGATGGTGATGGCTGCGGCCAAGAGCGTCCTTGCCCAAGCCAAGAACGGCGCCTTGCCCTTGGCAGACCTGCGTTCCCGGCTCAACATTCGTTACTTCTAGCGCCCCATGTCGACGACCGATCCATCTGCCGCAATAGTAGCCGCGGCACAGCCCTCGTACAGCGCTAGGCCGCGCCGCCTGGGCGAGATGCTGATCGCCAAGGGGCTGCTCGACACGGACGACCTCGAGAAAGCGCTCGAACTCCAAAAAGAGCGCAACGACCGCATCGGCCGTATCCTGGTCGATCTCGGCTTCGTTGCCCCGCGCGACGTACTGACCACACTCGCCGAGCAACTCAATCTAGAACTACTTGGTCCCAGCCAGTTTCCTGAGATCCCAATCGTCATCGAACGGCTCACTGCGCGCTTCATGCGGCAGTTCCGCTTCCTTCCCGTCGCTAAGGAAGACAATCGCCTCGGGGTCGCCATGGCCGACCCGCTCGATTTCGAGACCATCGCCGTCATCCGGCGCTTCTCAGGCTGTGATATCGTCGCCGCGCTCGGCGCCGAGACGGAGATCATCGACGCCATCGACCGACTTTATGGCGAAGAAGTCGAAGACGAAGCGCGTCACGAGTTTGGCTCCGACGAAGCCGACGCCACCGAGATCGAACATCTTCGCGACATGGCCAGCGAAGCGCCGGTCATTCGCTTCGTCAATGTGCTGGTGGCCCGAGCCTTGGAGATGCGCTCGTCCGATATCCACGTCGAGCCGTTTGAGAAAGAGTTCCGCATTCGCTTCCGCGTCGACGGAGTCTTGCGCGAGCAGGAATCGCCGCCGCGCGAGCTGCGCGCCGCGATCATCTCACGCCTGAAACTCATGGCGCGGTTGAACATCGCCGAACGACGCTTGCCCCAAGACGGCCGCATCAAGATCAAAGTCATGGGACATGAAGTCGACTTGCGCGTCTCGACCCTGCCGACGCTCTACGGCGAGTCGGTCGTCATGCGCTTGCTCGATCGCTCTGCCACCGACTTCTATGCCCTCGACAAGCTGGGTTTCGACGACCACATGCTGCAGCGCATGGAGTACTACGCGTCCCTGCCGCACGGTATTTTTCTCGTCACCGGCCCCACCGGCAGCGGCAAGTCGACGACGCTCTACTCCGCGCTCAAGCTGATCAACACTGCCGAAAAGAAGATCATCACCATCGAAGATCCCGTCGAGTACCAGATGGACGGCATCAATCAGATCCATGTGAACTCGAACATCGGTCTGACCTTCGCGGCCGGCCTGCGTCACATCGTGCGTCAAGATCCGGACGTGATCATGGTCGGCGAGATCCGCGACCGCGAAACGGCCGACATCGCCATTCGCTCAGCCCTCACCGGTCACTTTGTTTATTCGACGCTGCACACCAACGACGCGCCCAGCGCCGTTACCCGCCTGACCGACATGGGCGTTGAGAACTATCTCATCACCTCGTCCGTCGTCGCCGTCCTTGCGCAGCGCCTCGTGAGAACGATCTGCCCCAAGTGCCGCGTGGCTGCAGACGACATCGTTAACCCCGAAGGCCGTCGCATTCGTACCTTCCGCGGCGCAGGTTGCGACAATTGCGCCGGCACGGGCTACCGCGGACGCCAAGGCATCTTCGAACTGATGGAGATGAACGACGAACTCCGCAATCTGGTCATGAAAGATTCCGACGCCGGCGTGCTCACCGAATGTGCCCGCCGCCGCGGCATGCGCAGTCTACGCGAAGACGGCTGGCTCAAAATCGAAAACGGCGTCACCACTGTCGAAGAAGTCATCCGCGTGACGCAGGAGTTTTAGAGGTGAAATTGAAACTGACAGCGGCGTGTCTTTGTAGCCCATGGCGTAAGCCCTGGGACCAGAAACTCCAATCGACGTCCTCCTCTCTCCTTTCCATCCCAGGGCTCACGCCCTGGGCTACGAGACCATGAGTCACGCGTTCACCAGTATTTTGATACACGTCGTTTTCTCGACTAAGAATCGCAGCAAGGATCTAACGCGCGAAGTGAGAAAAGATCTGTACTCGTACTTAACGGACGTTGCGCATAAAACGGAAACTCGGCTATTTGCCGTCGGAGGCGGGCTCGATCACGTGCACCTCTTGTTGGAACTGAAACCAACTTCCGCGCCTGCCGATCTGGTCAGGGCGCTCAAGACTAATTCTTCCCGTTGGCTGCGATCCACGCTAACGCCCGATTTCGCGTGGCAAGCCGGCTATGCGGCATTCAGCGTCAGCAAGTCAATGCGATCGCGGGTAACTGCATATATCCAGGGCCAAGAGCAGCATCATAAACGCGTCGACTTTGAGTCCGAGTACGTTTCCTTGCTTAAGAAGAACGAGATTGAGTTTGAGAATGATCGCCTTTGGTAGTTCAGTAGCCCAGGGCGTGAGCCCTTGGAATCCGGCCAAGGCGGTCGAACCCACGGCCGAGGGCTTACGCCCTGGGCTACGTAGGTGCATCTCTAGCCCAGGGCGTAAGCCCTGGGTTGGGGCGAGGACTTCTGCTTGCCCGGGGCTTACGCCCCGGGCCAACCTAATTCCGTCTCTCCGAGGCTCCGGTCTGTCTGGAGGTCGCACCTAGCCATGGCCATCTTCCACTACAAAGCCCTGGCCGCCGACGGACGCACCCGCCTCGGTACCCTCACAGTCGACGACGACCGCGCCGCCGCACGCGAACTACGTAAACAAGGCCTCACGCCCATCTTCATCGGCTCCGAAAAACCCGGCGGCTTCTCGCTCACCATCCCCGGCCTCGGACGCAAAGCCAGATCCTCCGACCTGCTGCATTTCACCGAAGAGATCGCCACGCTGCTCAACGCCGGCGTCACCCTAGACCGCTCGCTCGAAATCACAGCCGAGCTTACCGAGCGCCCACAGTTCAAGGCCGTCGTCCAAAACCTGCAGAAGACTCTGCGCGGCGGCAAGAGTTTCGCCGATACACTGGCCGCGGAGCCGGACGTCTTCAGCGAACTCTACGTCTCGATGGTTCGCGCCGGTGAGGTCTCCGGCTCGCTCACCGTGGTCATGGACCGCCTCGCCGACTTCGAGCGCGAGCGCGACGAACTGCGCGGCTACATCATCAGCTCATTGACCTATCCGGCGCTACTCGTCGTCGTGGGTTCCGCTTCGATCTTCATCCTGTTGCGCTATGTGATTCCGCGCTTCGCCGAGGCCTTCGCCGACTCCAACATCGCCATGCCCTTGCCGATGGAGATCCTGCTGACGATCAGCAACATCGTGCAGACCTACGGTTTCCCCTTCATCGGCCTGCTCATCGCCGCCGCCATCGGCATTCGCAACTGGACCAAGTCCGTAGAAGGCCGCCTCAAGTGGGACGCCTTCAAACTGCGCATCCCGCTGCTCGGGCAGGCCCTGCTCAAGGCCGACACCGCGCGCTTCGCCCGCGCCATGGGCACGCTCGTACAAAACTCCGTGCCGCTGGTGCAGGCGCTCTCAATCACTAAAGGCGTCATGTCGAACAAGCTGCTCAGCGGCGCGTTAGACTTCGTAGCAAAGGGCGTCAAGCGCGGCGAAGGCATTGCCTCGCCGATGAAAAAAACTGCGATGTTCCCCGCGCTCGCCGGTCACCTGCTGACCGTCGGCGAAGAAACCGGTCGCCTCGATGAAATGTTTAACCGCATGGCGGACATTTACGAGAAAGACACCAAGGAGGCCATCAAACGCTTCACCGCGCTGTTCGAGCCCGCCGTCATTCTCGTTATGGGCGTCATCGTCGGCGCCATGATCTTAAGCGTGATGCTCGCCATCACCAGCATCAACCAACTAGGCATGTAAGGTTCCCATGAAGAAGCAACAGCAACCCCGACGCAACCGCCGAGCCGGTATCACGCTCATCGAGATGCTCGTCGTCATCACGATCATCGCCCTCTTCTCGGCGATCGCCTACCAGCGGCTTACTCCGGCGTTAGAGCAAGGCCGCGTCACTGCCGCCAGGACGCAGATCGAATCTTTGATGTCCGCGCTACAGCGCTACAACATCGAGAACGGTCGTTTCCCGACACAGGAGCAAGGCCTCGACGCTGTGCGTCCGTTCCTCACCAAAGATATTCCTCTGGATCCCTGGGGTACGCCGTATATCTACCGTTATCCCGGCGAATACAGTTCCGACCCCGAGTTGATCAGCTACGGCGCCGACGGCCAAGAGGGCGGCGAAGAGGCCAACGCCGATATCAACAGCTGGCAATGATCCCATCACCCTCAAGCAGACGCTTCAACTCGACGAGCGGCATCACGCTCATCGAGATGCTTGTCGTTGTGGGTATCGTCTCCATCGTTCTCACCATCGCTTTCCCGAACGTGACCTCCGGCCTCGACGGTATCCGCCTGAAGACTGCGGTCGACCGCGTCGGCAGTTTCTGGTCCGCCGCCCGGCAACGCGCCGACCGTTTCCAAACGCCTGTGCAAGTAACGGTCGATCCTCAAGAGAACGAATTGCGCGCCGCCTCAGTGGCTAACGACTGGAGTACGTCGTTCGATCTTTCCAACCGCCTGCACGTTGCTGGGCTGCAGGAGCCGCAACGCTACCTGCTCTACCCCGGGGCCCCCTCTCCCGATTTCCGCCTCATGCTTGAGTCCGAAAGCGGCGGACAAGCCGGCATCAAGGTCAACGTCTTCACCGGCGTGCCCGAGGATTGGGATGGCGATGCACCGAAGTAGCCAATCAGGATTCAGCCTGCTCGAAATGATGGTCGCCACGGCGCTCACTGGGCTCACGGTCGTCGGGTTGCTCTCGCTCACCTCGCAGTCGCTCTCCAACTCCGCGCGAATCCGCGAGTACGACCGCGCCGCCATGTTGGCCCGCGCGCAGATGGACGAGTTGCTAACCGTCGATCCGCCGCGTCTGAACCAGCCGCTCGAAGGCGCTTTTGACCCTCTCTCCGGTTGGGAAGCGCGCATCACCCCGGTCGAAGTCGACTACAACGCTGGGGCGGCGGGCGGCACACTGCTCGCGCGCGTCGATCTCACCATCTGGTGGCAGCGCGACGGTCGCCGCAAGACGTTCCCGCTCGAAGCCTACCGCCGCGTGCGCATCGACCCCAGCAGCGCCCCCGGGAATCTAGATCAGAGGACCTTGCAATGAGCAGGTCGCGCATCGATTCCCGCGCAGGCATGACGCTCATCGAGATCCTCGTTGCCGTCACACTGCTAGGACTGTTGTCGATGGGCCTGGTCACCGCGCTGCAGGTCGCCGCCGGTGCTTGGAGTAGTTCGCGCATCGCCCGCGGGCAGGATCGCCGCATCGCCAATGCCAACGCCCTGTTGCACGCCCAGTTCGCTGGTGTGACGCCGGTCATGCCGATGATCCTGCGCCCCGGCCTTGCCGTGCCGGCGGGACCGTTCTTCCAAGGCGAGCCTACCGCCATGCGCTTCGTCAGCTCCTATTCGATGACCCAGGGTGTGCGCGGCGGCCTGCAAATTGTGGAACTCCAAACCTCCCCGGGCCAGGAGGGGACGCGACTGATCCTCACCCAGACGCCGTATCAGGGGCCGCTTAGCGTCGGCCGCTTTATCGTCGGCGTCGAGCCTCTTCCCGAGCCGCCGTCGTTCCATCTGCTTTTCACGCCGTTGCAGCCGCGCCCCGATTCGCTCATCGTCGCCGACCGCCTCCGAGAAGCTCGCTTTTCCTACCTGCGCGGTTCTCGCCGCCCCAACGAGCCCGACGCCTGGGTTTCTGTTTGGGATCAGCCCCAGCAACTGCCGCAGGCCATCCGCGTCGACCTGCAACCTCTCGAAGACGTCGGTCGATTGCGGCCCGTCGCCATTGTTAGCGAGGTTCGGGCGCGTTACGGCTTTACCCGGAGGATTCGCCGCAGATGAAGCGATCCGACAATCGCCGCGGCGGAGCTCTGCTGGCCGTAATGTGGTTCGCCGCCGCACTGACGGCGATCGCCTTCGCTCTCTCGACAGGCGTGCGCGCCGACTTTGACCGCGCCTCGGTCCAGGCAGACTCGCTGCGCGCCTATTACCTGGCGCACGGCGGAGTCGAGGCAACGATTCGGCGCATCTCGAGGTCGCCACGCGTGCCGCTAGAGGGCCAACAGGCGCCCTTGTTCGTCGTCGGGCAGCGGTTCATGCATTTCCGCTTCGAAGGCGGTGTCGTCGAAGTCGAGATCGTCGCCGAGGGCGGCAAGCTGGATGTCAATCGCGCTTCCGCCGAGGCCTTGTCGAGGTTGCTGGCCGCCTCTGGCGTCGATCCCGGATTCGCCGTTCAGCTCGGTGTCGGCATCGTCGCCTACCGCGAGCAGCTGAGGGCAGGTGAGGCTCTTTACGGTCTGCCCATCGATCAGGCGCTCGAAGAGTTCGGAAATCTTGAGGCCGATCCGTCTTTTCGGCCCGCTCGCGCGTCTATCCAAGAGTTGGAAGAGTTGTTGTCGATTCCGGGGATGACTCCGGACTTGCTCTACGGCTCCTACCAAGAGACGAATTCAGGAACCCTCGTGAGACGCAACGGACTAGTTGAAAGCTTAACGACGCGCGGAGCCGCCGCCGTCGATGTCGCTTACGCGCCGCCGGTATTGCTGGCCGCAGCCGGGTTCTCCCAGCTCCTAATTGATCAACTCGTCGAGATTCGCCGTCTTCGGCCACTCTCAGTAGAAGACCCAGGCATGGCTGATCTTATCCAGCGAGGCGGCGAGATTCCGCTTGCGTTGGGTCGAGGCGGATCCGCCTACACGCTGCGGGCGACGGCGGAACTGAACGGCACTCGTGCCCGCCACACCGTCGCGGCACTCGTCCAAGCGGACGTTTCGGACTCGGTTGACCCGCTCCGTATCGTTCGTTGGTACGACAACCCTTTTTAGCGAATCGATATGCTTTCGCAGTTCCAGCGCATCGGCACCGGATGCGGCATTGAGATTCGCGGCGCCGACCTGCACGTCGTTGCCGTTAAGTCCCGTCGAGCCGGTCTCACCGTCCTCGGATCCGCCAAGATCGAGAACTTCCGCGAGCGACCGGCCACGGAGTGGGGCAGGGAGTTCGCCGATTTTCTCGCCTCCTGCGGATTCGCGCACGTTTCGGCAACCGTCTCATTACCCCGCGAGGACGTTATCGTTCGTCAGGTCCAGTTACCTCCGATGGGTGAAAAGGAACGCGCCTCGGCAGTGCGCTATCAGCTCGATGGCCTCCATCCATTTCCCGAGGACGAAGTCTTCCACGCGTACGCCGTATTGGACGTCAATGCCAAGGGCCCGTCTCCTGTCGTCGTCGTGGTTGCCGAGCAGAAGACCGTGACGCACTACGCTGATCTGTTCGAAGAGGCAGGCGTGGCCGTTGCCGCCTTCACCGTGAGCGCCTCTTCTCTTCGCGCCGCGCTCCGGTTGCGGACGGATCGGCTGGCGACCCCGCTGCTCGTCGTCAATCGTAATGGCCAAGATCTCGAAATCTACGGCGAGAGTGATGGCCGCGCCGCCCTGAGCGTGGAGTTTGACTTAGGCGCCGTGCCGGCCGGCCGCGCCCTGCAATTGGCGGAAGCCGACCTGCGTTTGGATCGCGGCGAAACAGCCGTATTGGTGCTTTCGGGCGAGCCGCTCGATGTCGATCCGGAGAACGCGCTCACACCGGCCTCGGTCGGAGAAATTTTCCCAGTTCCTGTTTCGGCGCCTACCGATTTCGACCTATCGAGGGATCTGCAGTCTTTGGCCACCGCCATCGAATCAGCCTGCCCGCGCCTGGGTTGGGGCGCCAATCTGTTGCCTGCAGAAAGACGTCGATCAGATTCGCGCCTGGTTTGGATCCCGACCGCCGTCTTAGCGGGGTTGCTCGTCCTGCTCGGCATCGGCTTCCTGCTGCGGTCCACGATTCAGAATCGCGCTTACGCCGCTGTCATCGAACAGCGCCTAGCCGCCTTGCAAGATGTCGTCAATTCGACGGAAAGCAATCGCGAAGCGGCTGTGGAAGTCCGCGAAAGGATCGCGGTCCTCGAGGGTCAAGCATCACGCACGCTTCAAGACTTGAGGATCGTGAGCGAAATCTCGACGCTGCTTCCCGCGTCAGCCTGGCTGCAGTCGCTTGCTGTAAATGACGAAGGCATTCGTCTCAGCGGCGAGACCGCCAACGCCGCTCCCTTGCTCGGCGTCCTCAATCAAGCCCGTACGGTTCAGGGCGTGGCCTTCGCCACATCGCTGGTTCGCCGTGACGGCAAAGAGCGTTTCGAGATCACCGCGCAACGAGGCGTCCCGGGCGCACGGCCCATCCCGGAGCCCGAAGCTGCCATTGCTCCCGCTCCAGCGCCCGACGAGGCAGCGCAGGCCCCAGCGGCGGCCCCGGAGGCGACTCCCTGATGGCCGCCATGACTCAGCGCGACCGAAGAGCCTTGATGCTGCTGGGCGTTGCCGCCGGCCTATTCTTGGTCCTGCAGCTCGACATGTTTGCGCCGAGTTCGGCTAGTGGGTCGCCGGCCACCGACGCTGCGCTCGACGCACTCGAGCAGCGGCTGCAGCTGGCCCAAATCCAGGCCCGCCAAAGGCCCCTGACCGAAGCGGAGTTGAGCGCTGCTCAGAAGCGCTTGGAAAAAGTCGAAGGCCGCCTGCTTGAGTCAGCCGACCCTGCTTTGGCGCAGGCTGAGATGCGCTCCCTCGTCGGTCAGTTGCTCGACGCCGAGGGTATCCCTCTTCGAGCGTCCCGCTTCGCGCCGGTCAAGCTAGAGCAGGACCGCTACGCCCAAGTGCCGCTCGTCGTCGAGTTCACCTGCGGCATCGAACAGATGGTCAATTTCATGGCCGCCGTTGCGAACTCTTCGAGACTACTCGCCACGAGAGACATTCGCATCCGTCCAGACAAGCCCGAAGTAAAGTCCATCGCCGTGACCATGACCGTCGCCGGATTTTTGCCTATGGATCGCGCTCCTGAGTTGGCCGAGAAGGCCGCGGGAGCCTCCCGCTAAGCGAGGAAGCAACATGACGCGCAGACTACTCCTACTCAACGCACTGCTCGCCGGGATGTTTATTCTCGGAGCCGCCGAACTCTACCGTCAGGTAGTCGATGCCGACGGGCGCTACGAGCGTTTGGAGGCTTTCACCGACCCCAAACAGCCGCCCGAGTTTCCGGCCTCTGGCGACCCCAACCCGACTCGGCCCGCCGATTTCATGCCGGTCGTCGATCGCCTGTTGTTCTCGCCAGACCGCAATGCCGAAGTCGTGGTGGAGACCGCCGAGGTCGAGGTCGACTCCCGGCCGCCGCTGCCTCAACTCTCGGGCCTCGTCGATTTTGGAGGCGGCCCCTCTGCCCTGATGACCACCGACTCCGCCAAGCCGCCCGTTTGGCTGACGATCGGCGATAAAGTCGGCGACTTCGTCTACGAAGGGCTGGAAGGCGAAGACATCAAGCTGAAGTGGAAAGAAGAGTCTTTCACCGCGACCAAGGAGCAGCTCAGCCGCGCCCCTGAGCCGCCGAAGGCCGTCCGTCAGGCAAGAGGTGGACCGCGTCAGCCCCAAAGACCTAAGTCTGCAGGGGCGGCCGCGCCCGCAGACTTGGCCGGAGTTGGCCAAGACAACCGCATCGGCCCTGAGATCGGACCAGGGCGCTACGCCGTCGTCCGCGGCGATGATTCGCCAGTAGGCACAGAACACAACGGCCTGGTCAAACAGGAACGCAAGACGCCCTTCGGATCATCTTCCTGGTGGGAGAAGAAAGAGTAACGTCGCCCGAATTAGAGGAAACACAAAATGCGCATATTCACTTACACCATCCTGAGCTTCGCTCTCGCCACCGTCGCCTTCGGCCAAGACGCGCCCAAGAAGAAAGCGACCGCGAGCGAAAAGAAGCCCGCCGCTGAGGGCACGCTCTCCACTCCCTTCGGCGTGGCCAAAACGACCAAACAGCCCGTCGCCCAAGCGAAGCCCAGAAAGGTTCGACAGAATTGGCAAGTCGAAAAAGACGGCAAGGAATTCAAATTCACCAAGAAGACTCCCTTCGGGCCGTCGTCGTGGAACCGTACCGAAGCCGAGCTCTCCGCCGACGAGCGCGACGTCGCGGAGCGTGGCGGTCTGCTGAAACCCAAGGAAGAGCCGGCCGCCGACGAAACCGAGACCGCGGCGAAGCAGCTCTGAGACTCCGGTCCTGATCCTGTTCGCGAGACGTAACCCCCCAACGGAGAATCCTGGTGAAAAGAATACTGGCAGCGATTGTTTTGGCGCTGACGCTGACGACCTTAGTCCCCGCGCAAGAAGCCGACGACCGCCCTGTTTCGTTCCGGGGGCTCCGTAACGCGAGCATGTTCGATCTCATCGATCAGATCGCTCGGCAACTCGAAATCAACTACATGATCGATCCCGCGCTTGCAGACGGCTCGGTCACCATCAACACCTACGGCAATTTGCAGCGGTCTGATCTGATGCCTTTGCTTGAGACGGTGCTGCGCATGAACGGGGCCGCGGCAGTCGAGGTCGAAGGCATCTGGCGCATCATTCCTCTCGCCGGAATCTCCAACGCACCGCTCTCGCCGATCTCGACGCGCTCGCCCGGCGACCTGCCTCCGGCAGAACCGATGGTGCTCAACGCGGTGCGCCTGAACTACATGACCGCCGAAGACCTCTCCGCCGTTCTCGCTCCGTTCCTCGGCCCAGGCGGGCAGTTCGCAGTCGTCCCCAAGGCCAACACGCTGATCCTGCTCGACAACGCGCGCAACATGCGCCGCACCCTCGATCTGATCGCCCTGTTCGATACCGAAGAGATGGCCAGCCAGCGCATGAAGCTAATCGAAGTCGAGAATAGTCTCGCGACGACTGTTGCCGAAGAGCTGGGACGAATATTCGGAGCTCTCTCCGCCAGCGAGGAGACCTCGGCAATTCAGTTTTTGCCGCTGCAACGCATCAGTTCCGTTCTCGTCGTCAGTTCCAGTCCGCAGATATTTGATCAGGTCGAAGAATGGGTCAAGAAGCTAGATAAGAGCGCCACCGTCGGCGGCGTTCAAAACTTCGTCTACAAAGTCCAGTACGGCTACGCCGCAAGCCTCGCTCAAACCCTGCTGCAGCTCTATGGCGCCCAAGGTGGCTACGGCGGCGGTGGCTATGGCGGCGGTGGCTATGGCGGGGGATACGGCGGCGGTGGCTATGGCGGCGGAGGATACGGCGGCGGAGGCGGTTACCCTGGCGGCGGGTACGGCGGAGGTGGCTATGGCGGAGGCGGCTATCCCGGCGGCG
>JAQCLD010000112.1 GCA_027592785.1 Acidobacteriota bacterium | reverse complement strand
TTACTCGATGACTCTAACCAGCTGATTCTATTTGACTTCTAACCGGACAGTAGTGACATGTCCCAAAAGACGGCTCCGATGCGGTTCGACTCTTACGATCCGGATCGCTATTACGATGAAATGTTTCTTCCCGACGGAGCCGTCCGTCCGGAATGTAAACGGCTGCTGGAGCGCATTCACTCGCTAGCCGGCGGAGACTTCCTGCGTCGCCACAAGGGTGCCGAGCGTGCGCTCATGCGCATGGGCATTACCTTCAACGTCTACGGCGACGACGAAGCTACCGAGCGAATCTTTCCCTTCGATAGCGTGCCCCGCATCATGGGCGCACCGGAATGGGAACGAGTTGAGCGCGGCTTGCAGCAGCGCATTCTTGCGCTCAACAAATTTATCAACGACATCTACCACAAGCAGAACATCATCAATGACGGCATCGTTCCTCGCGAACTCGTTGAGTCTGCCACCGGATTTCGTGCTCAGTGTGTTGGGATCAATCCGCCGCAAGGCGTCTGGTGCCATATCACCGGTACCGACTTGGTTCGTGGCGGCGATGGCACGATCTACGTTCTAGAAGACAATCTTCGTTGTCCTTCCGGCGTTTCGTACGTCCTTGAAAATCGGTCCGTCATGAAAGAGACGTTCCCGATGGTTTTTGAGGGCTTGGCCGTGCGTAGAGTCGACGACTACCCGAGCCGTCTGCTTTCGATGTTGGAGTATGTCGCTCCGCGGGGACATGGGCGCCCGCAGATCGCGGTGCTCACTCCTGGTACCTACAACTCTGCATATTTTGAGCATTCGTTCCTGGCTCGCCAAATGGGTGTCGAACTCGTCGAGGGCAGGGACCTAGTCGTCTCCGACGGGTTGGTCTGGATGCGCACAACCCACGGCTTTGAGCGCGTTGACGTCATCTATCGCCGTGTCGACGACGACTTCCTTGATCCCAAAGTTTTCCGTTCCGACTCCGCTCTCGGCGTGCCGGGACTGATGGAAGTCTACAGGAACGGTCGTGTCACTTTGGTCAACGCTCCAGGCACGGGCATCGCTGACGACAAGGTCATCTACGCCTACGTCCCTGAGATCATCAAGTACTACCTCGGCGAAGACGCGATCCTGCCCAACGTCCCGACCTATCTATGCTGGCGAGACGCTGACCGCCAGTACGTGTTAGACAATCTCGAAAAATTGGTCGTCAAGCCGGCCGACGAGTCCGGCGGCTACGGCATGATGATCGGCCCAGCTGCGCCACAGGCCGAGCGCGAGGACTTCGCTCGTCGTATTGAGGCCAACCCGCGCAAGTACATCGCCCAGCAGACCCTGGACCTTTCGCGCGTCCCGACCCTGATTGATGGTGATTTCAAAGGTCGCCACGTCGACCTCCGTCCCTACATCCTTTACGGGCAAGAGATTTACGTACTGCCCGGCGGCTTGACGCGCGTCGCACTGCGCGAAGGCTCTCTCGTCGTCAATTCCTCGCAAGGCGGCGGCAGCAAAGACACTTGGATCCTCGGCGATTAGCGGAATCACTCGGGCGGATATATAAATGCTTAGTCGCGTTGCCAACTCTATCTACTGGATGAGCCGTTATATCGAGCGGGCCGAGAATGTATCTCGTTTTGTCGACGTGAACCTCCATCTCTTACTCGACCTGCCTGAAGTATTCTCGGGCCAGTGGGACGCGTTGGTCCATATCAGCGGAGACCACAAGGATTTCAAGACTCGTTATGGCGCCGCGGACGACGATGCCGTGATTCAGTTCCTGACGTTTGATCAACTCAACTCGAATTCCATCTTTTCGTGCGTGACGGCGGCGCGTGAGAATGCTAGCTCGGTGCGTGAGATCATCTCGACCGAGACATGGGAAGCGATCAACGAGTTTTACCTCGGACTGCGGGCTACTGATGCCCAAAGCCGCGCCCTACGCGACCCACACGAGTTCTTTCGCGGCGTTCGCAAGTCCTCGCACCTAATCAGCGGCGCGCTGGCCGAGACAATGTCCCGGGGAGAAGGCTGGCACTTCTCACGGGTGGGCCAAGCACTGGAGCGCGCCGACAAAACGACACGCATACTCGACATCAAGTACTTCCTACTCTTGCCCGATGTGGAGTTGATCGGCACGCCCATCGATGACTTGCATTGGAACGCGGTTCTGCGTTCCGCCAGCGCCTTTGAGATGTACCGAAAAATCCATGGCAAGGTCTCAGCCGACTCTATTGTGAAGTTCCTGGTGATGTCCGTTTCGTCGCCTACGTCGGTACGGTTTTGCTTGTTTGATGCGGACCGTTCGATGCACGCAATCAGCGGCACCCCGGAGCGCAGCTTCAAGAATCAGGCCGAGCGTTCAATTGGCCAGCTCGTCGCGGAACTCGACTATACTGACCATGAGTCGATCATCGAAACCGGGTTGCACGAGATGCTGGATGGCCTGCAAGCCAAGATCAACACGGTGGGCGAAGCCGTCGTCGCAACATTCTTTTCCTTACGTCCGGTAGCGGACGGTTTTAAACCAACTACTAGAGCTGTTCAATGACAGATTGCTTAGGGATGAGCGTCGACGACGGACTCGTCGCGATCTCGGACACCCTTGTGACCTCTGGCCGTGAGTGCATCACGCTGAAGAAAGTCACCGTCTACGAGACGCCCGGCGGCCCATTATTCATCATGACGTCGGGACTGCGCTCCGTGCGAGATAAGACGTTGACCTATTTCGAAGAAGCCTTGGCTGAGCGAACGGAGCCATTTAGCCGCCTCTTCAAAGCCGTCAACATGTTCTCTGAAAAACTTCGCATGGTGGCGAAGGAAGACCGCGAATCGATCGAGGCCGGCGGACTGAACTGGAACATCCACGCGCTCATCGGCGGGCAGATGGAGAACGATGCCTCGCACAAACTTTATATGGTTTATTCCGAGGGCAACTGGGTGGATACCGGAGTCGCGACCCCCTACCAGAGCATCGGAGCAACTGGCTATGGCAAGCCGATCATGGATCGGGCTCTCAAGCATTCCGACCCGATGCGGCACGCATTCAAGGTCGGCTGTCTTTCGTTTGACTCGACCAGGCTTAGCGCCGCGGATGTCTATTTTCCGATTGACGTCGTGCTCTACCGCAAAGGGTCATTCAAGATGGTCTATCACAGATTACAGCAAGAAGATTTGGCGGAGTTGTCCGGTTTTTGGCAAGACCAATTGCGGTCCGCGATGGGTAAGATCCCGGACGAGTGGGCCGACCAGGCTTTTGACAAGTTAGACGAGACAAACTCCCCGTGAAGTTTCTCGTTGAGCATGGGATCGAGTACGCATACTCAATCCCTGTCTTCCTCGAACCGCACACCATTCGTCTGCGACCGCGCAATGACCCGGCACAACGAGAGATCTCCTTCCAGCTAGAGATCACGCCGCAGCCGGCGCAACTAGAGAATGCCCTCGATGCTCAGGGCAACACGGTTTCTTACGCTTGGTTCAACGACCAGATCAGCCACTTATCGATTCACACTCGCACCGAGGCTGAGACCTTACGGTCCAACCCTTTCGGCTTCCTGCTTGCGGACTTTCGTCACGATCGGCTTCCGCTCACATATGACCCGGCCGATCTCTTGCATCCGGCTTTGCTGTACTGCGACCACCCCGGCGATACGGCGATCGCTGATCTAACGCAGCGGGCTCTGAACGAGTCTGGGGGCAAGACGATCGACTTTCTGTCGGCTCTCAGTGGAATCATTTTTAAGGCGGCGGATGTCGTTGTCCGCCCCGACGGAGACCCGGCTTCAGCCGCGGAAACGGCGCGGACAATGTGGGGAGCTTGCCGGGACCTCGTCGTGCTTTACAACGAATGCTGTCGCTCTCAAGGGATTGCCGCGCGCTTCGTGAGCGGCTACCACGAAGGCGACCCAGACATCGCCCAAAAACACTTGCATGCTTGGTCAGAAGTCTATATTCCCGGCGGTGGCTGGAGAGGTTTTGACCCGACCCATGGGTTGGCTGTCGGCGCAGGCCACGTGGCTCTAGCTGCTTCGGCTAACCCCGCCGGGGCAGCTGCGGTAGCAGGTTCCTTTCGAGGAACAGGCGCACGCGCGGAAATGAACGTGCAACTCACGATCCAGACGGCCTGACGCAGTTGCCTCATTCTCTTGCTTTCGGAATCGACAGCTTTGCGCCACGCTCGTTCCCGTCGACTGACGGGTTTGCCAGCGTCAAACGTTCAGTACAATATGATTAAAGTATGTTGTACGTCCATGGAATAGAAAATAAAATCATTTAAAAATATCGTCATTGGGTTTATCATGGGCGCAGTTATCGGGGAGTGCTGGCGAATCGGGCTTCTGCGTAGCCCCAGTTTCTGTCAAGGAGTGAAGAAATGCCCTGTCTCGATCTCACCAACGGTTTTTTTGCGCTAGAGGCGTGGATTAACGCACCGAGCACGAATATGGGGGGCATAACGGTCATCCGTACGCCGACTCAGATCTCGGTCCAGAAGGCCGGATTGAGCGGTTCGGAGAACGCCTTTGGCGATTTCCTTTATGCCGTTTTCGGCGGCGGGAACTTCGTCGCCCTCCTCAAACGAAACTCTGGGGGCGGGCTGATTACCTGGACCGTTTCAGTCGTCGATGTGAGCGGCAGCAGCATCGGTTCGACGCTGCTCTTTAGCGTTAATCTCGCCTCTTCACAGTCGCCGCCACGCCTCGCGGTGAGCCCAGGCAACGGACGTTTGGCCTTCTTTTGGAGTGGCACAGGCAATCTGAACGAAGCCTTTAACATGATGATCGTACGCAGCGATGACGGTTCTGTCGTCCTGGCGGGGCCCGGAACGATCAGCAACCACACCGGAATAGACGCCGAGATCACTGCGACCGAACTCGTGATTCATCACCCGAATTCGGGATCCAACGACGATACTACAGGGCCGCGGCCCTTGGGTTCGCTAACCGTGACCCCGGCGAACCGGGACTTTGGGGAAGCGGTCATGGGAGCGGACGATCCTTCTCTGGCGACCGTGACGCAGCCGATTACGCTCCGTAACGACGGCTCCGATTGTCTCACCATCAATGGGATCACGAACGTCGCGCCTGACAGTCTCACGCCGGCCAGCGTCGCGATGCTTACCGTTGTTCTTGATCCGGGCGAAGAGATCACTGCGGATGTGGTATTCGCGCCGACTTCGACGGGAAACAATATCTCGCGCTAGTTGCCGGTCAACCGCACTCCAGCCAATGGTGCCAGCTCGCTTGAGTGCGTTGGAGATGCGCGCAACGCAGAAGCGCAGATCAGTGTTAGTCGGACAGCGATAGCATTTGGGACGATCCCCCACCCAGGATCCGACACAGAGTCTTTTGCTGTCACGAATACGGGTGAGAAGGGCGTTCAGATTACGATCGCGGGTCCACCCCCGGGCTCGGACTTCACCTGGGCAGCCGTGACGGCGGTGAATCTGCCAGTTGGAACGAACCAAGTCGTCACCGTAACGTTCACGACACCGGGAGATTTCGCCGCGACGCCGCGGACGATTACGGTTAACCCCTCCGAAGGAACTTCGCGCACCGTGAGCCTTTCAGGAGCTGGCTGTATCGCCAATGCGGTGATGGTCCTGCCGCCTGTCGGTCCGGTTGGCTTTGGACAGGTTGAGCAGGGGTTTAGAACGGTGAGATTCCGGGAAGTGAGGAATACGGGTGACGGCGACCTCACGTTTGCCGCTCGCGTTGCAGGACCGGATGCCGCGCTTTTCGGTCTTGTCCTTCCCGGCAACGACATTACCGATGCACTCCCTACCAGAACCTACACGGTTGCTCCTCCGAGTCGGTGTGGTTCCGGCCCAACGGGTTCTGGAGTTGTGGCCGTTGCTGTCAGCTTTTTTGCCGACGCGGTGCCCAGCACGACCCCCTATACGGCTCAGTTGGAGATCGACAACCCTGTCGCGGGGACGACCGCAGTTTTCGCGCTCGATGCTACGGTCATAGCGGCCGTTCCAGTGGATGCCGTCGTCGTGCTTGATCGATCGGGGAGCATGGGCGCGGTAATCGGAGCAAGAAGCAAGATGGAGGCTGCCCTTGCCGGTGGCAATCTGTTCGTCCAACTGCTGCGCGACAGCACAGAGGACCGCGCGGCAGTTGTACGATTCAACGAAAACCCTGAAGTCGTTCAGGGCATCGTACCCGTTGCAGGAAATCGCGCTGCTCTGAGCGCGTCACTTTCTCTGGCGAATTTCAACCCGGACGGTTCTACCAACGTTGCAGGCGGCGTCATCGTCGCGGAAGAGGCGTTTAACAGCCCAGCCCACCCTTCGAGTCCGCCGGACCTGAAGAAGGCGATTGTTGTGCTCACGGACGGGCTGGAGAATCGATGTTTCCAGATCGGCGGAGCCGGACCATGGTATTCCATCACCGGTCGCGATCCCGGGTCAGGCGTCGCAATGTCTCGACCCGACGGCACGGACCAGGACACTGATCCGTTGCCAACTCCAGCCGGAATCAAGGTCTATGCGATTGGCTTGGGCAATCCCGATCAGATTGATGGACCGGCCTTGGACGATCTCTCAATGGCGACGGGCGGATACTTCGATGGCGTTGAGGAATTGATTGATCAGGACTATTTTCTTCTTGAGAAGTATTTCACCCAGATCTTCATGGACGCCGTGGACCTGGCGATGATTCTCGACCCGTTCTATACGATCGTACCGGGAGAGGTTCACAAGCAAGAGTTCGATATTTTCCCAGGCGACGTCAACGCCATGGTCGTGATCTACGACGAGCGCGGCAAGAGGTTGCCGTTCTATTTGGTGACGCCGAGAGGCGAACAAATTTCCAGCGTTGCGCTGCCGCCAGGATTTGGAATGCGTCATCGTTCCACAGAGACGGCTCGGATGGTCGAGGTAAAGTTTCCCAAGGGTGAGCCAGAGCGCTACGCCGGACGATGGCAGGTCGTCGTCGCGCACGAAGGTCGAGTCTGCGGCGGAGACATCAATCTTCCGGACCGGAAGGAGGACTCGTCTCAAGACGAGGAGAAGAATCGTCAGATGTACGAGGAGGTCGGAAGCGTGGGTTTTCTTCCTCTTAAGTGCCGTGAATCCAAAGAGCCGGTTCGCTACGGCATCGCCATAGGAGCTGGGTCCAATTTACGAATGCAGGCATATGTGGAGCCGGGTCTAAAGTATATTGGCGACACTATCCGACTAAATGCCGGTCTGGCCGAGGCCGGGTTGCCTGTTAAGGGATCGACGGTGCGCGTGACAGTGGAGAGCCCCGCTGGAACCACTTCGATCGTCAATCTCAAGGACGATGGCCAGAATCAGGACGGCGACGCCAACGACGGCGACTATGGCGGACTGTTAGGGCAGACGCCATCCGCCGGCGTCTATAAGTTCAACTTCAGAGCGGAAGGCTATCAGGCCGGTTGGCCCTACGTACGCGAGGCTCATCGGACGAAACTCGTCTATGATCGCCGTAAGCCTCCGAATGGGAATCCCGACGGAGGAGGTAAGGACTGCTGCAAAGAGATCCTGCGTGCTATTCGCCAGATCGGCAAGGAGAAGGCAGACTAGCTCCTCGTTCGAATCGCCGACCTTAGAGCGGCTTCAGCCACACGTTACGAACTTCGATCTTCATCGGGTCGCCGCGGTGCATCTGGATTCCCAGCAGCCCACCCAACGAGCGGTTCTTCAGGTCGTTGTCGATGACCATGCTCATTGTCTGACCGTTGACGATCTGGGTCAGCACGTTCCCGCGCGCAATCAGATGGAACTTGTTCCAGTCGTTCACCTTGATCAGAGCCTTGAGCACATCGCCGTCGCCCAGCGAGCCTTGGATGGCAGGAAGTTTGCCGTCCGCTACCTGCGTGACTTGGCCCCGCAAGGCGAGAAAACCGCGTCCGCGCTCCTCGTAAATCTGGCCTGAATATCTGTTCTCCGCGTCGATGTCCGCCTGGTAGCCCTTTAACACCCATTTGCCGACGTCAGGCAATTCGACGCTGCGGTACTGAATGCCGCTGTTCGTGCTGTTGATCTTGTACTCCAGCTTGAGTTCGAAGTCCCCCGGCGCACCGCCGCGCCAAATCAAGAACGTATTGATCTTGACCGGATTGGCGGCGGTGCTTTCGCCCACGATCACGCCGTCCTTCGCACTCCAGAACGCAGGGTCGCCGTCCCAGCCGGCCAAAGTCTTGCCGTCGAAGATCGACGTGAAGCCGGCGGTATCGTCGGAGATCGGCGTCGGCATTTTCGGCTGGGCGAAGGCGCTGCCGACGGTCACGCAAACAATGGCGATGAGGGAACGGACGGACATGGTTGCTCCTTAAAAAACCAAGCTGTCTTTCTTGGCTTCAATCTTGGCGAAGTCGATGCCGGGAACCTTCTTGAGATCTTCGAGCGATGCGAAGTCGCCGTGCTCTTTGCGATAGCGAAGGATCGCCGCCGCCTCGGAGCGCTTGAGCGAAAGACGGCTTTCCAGCTGAATGGCGCGGGCCTTGTTCACGTTCAGAGCCGGCATCTCCTCAGCTGGGAACGAAGTGGCTAAGTAGTTCACGATAGCGACCATTTCGTCGGAGCTGAACTTCGCGCCGAACTCGGTCATCTTGGTCACCGTCGCACCCCACCCGGCTTGGTCTTGGCGCAGCGATACGGTTTTCTGCAGGTCGTGACACGATTGACACAACCGCTCTGTCTCGGCTTTGCCCGCGCCTTCCGGCAATTGGGCGAAACCGCATACGGAGAAGAGCAGCGTCAGCGCTGCCGTGCGCGCCGCGAAAGTCATGTCCTTAGTCTAATGCTCCATCGGAAAGCCGAACGCATACAGTGTCCCGTCGTAGGTCGACACGTAGATGTTCAGGTTGCCCGCGGACAGCCCTGCGCCCGTCGAGAATGACTTGATTGCGTCGCCGCTATTCCACAACTCGGCGCCGGTTTCGCCATTCAGGGCGTAGAGCGTTGCGCGCGTCGAACGACGCACCCGCTCGGCGGCGTTGTCGCTGCCGCGGAACTCTCCGCTCGCGGCGGCAAACACCACGCCGTTGACGATCATCGGCGGCAGGGGAGCCGCGATGGCCTTGGTCCAGCCGAGTTCCAGCGCCGGCGCGCCGGCGCTCTCGACGATTTTGTAGGCATCGACGCTGGTCTCGGTCGACGCCAACAGCCATGTCGTACCTTGCTCATCTTTCCATGTGGCCAGGCCGTTAGCTGGCGACGAACCCTTAACTGTTGCGGCGGGTGACTGTATGTCCGCCGCGGTGATGCTGACCGACCCGTCGCCCCACCCCACGGCCATGTAGTCGCGGTCGTTGAAATCCACCACGACTGGCGTTGTTGTCAGCCCCACACCCTCGGGGAGCACTCGGATCGGCCGATTTGAACCTAGAGACTTGGGCTCTAAGACGCTGATAGCACCGCTCTTGTCGCCTGCATGCGGTTTCCCATCCGATCCCATCGCAAAACCGAACAGGCCGGTCAGCGACGCGGTTGGATTCCCCGCCTTTGGCCACTGCGTCACTTCCTTCGTCTCCATATTCAAGGCCCACACGCCGTCCGGCACGCCGCCGCAGCCATTCACCGTCGCCGCATAGGCCGTGTCATCGATGACGATCAATCCAAGTGCATGCGCATTCGGCGGCAAGAACGGGATCGGCGCAACATGCGTCGCCCCGTTCGATGTGTGGAACGAATGGAACATCCCGTCGCTCGTCACGGCATACACCAGGCTCAAACCCGAGTTGGGATTTCCTAACGGCCGACCGACGCGTGCCGAAGTGGGCTCCTCCGCGGATCGCGGTGCGGGCCTTTCCCGCGGTTGCAGCGTGACCGCCCCCGCCTTGGGCTGCCCGACCGCGCTCGTCGCAGCCGTCCGGCGACCGCGGCCGCCAAAGCTTGGCGGGGGGAATTCATAGCGCGTCGGCCGAGCCATCGTCGAGGTTAGTCCTCCTGGACAGGCGATCGTCGCGTCGGACGATATGGGACCAGATTCAATCCGCCGCTTCCACTCCATCCGAGCCAAATCCGTGTCGACTGCGTAGATGTGGCCGTCGCTTGTTCCGAAAAATCCCAACGCCCGAAAGCCCCGATATCCCACGATGCGTTCCAATAATATCGGCGGCGTCATCGCGCTCATCTGCCGCGGCTCGTTCTTCACCTGCACTTTCCACAACAGTTCGAAGTCAGGACTCTTCACTGTATCGGGGGCAATCTCGCCGTTTGACCGCATCCACTGCGAACGCTGTGCGTCAAAACCCGCCGTACGCCAGTCTTGGGCTTGCGCGGCGATGCCGCCGAGGGCTAACGTGCTCAGACAGAATAAGGCCGGTGATAGCAGTCCGCGCATTGTGTATAGTCTCCACATGGTTTTGGCCCGCCAGGGATAGGTCCAAAACATAGCGACCAGTATAGAATGTCTCAAGTAGAGGTTTACCGGATGAAAACGTTACGAATCTGGTCGGTGATGATTTTAAGCTGCAGCGCGATTTTCGGCGCCGATTGGCTTACCGACGGCGCGGATCAATTTCGCACCGCCTGGCAACCCGATGAGACGATCATCACCAAGCAGAACGTCGGCCAGATGAAGATGCTTTGGCGGATCAAGCTGGATAACGAGCCGCTGCAAATGCACTCGCTCTTTCCTGCCTTGATTGCCGGTCGCGTCGAAACCGAAAACGGTCCCCGGCAGATCGGCTTGGTGGCCGGTTCGTCAGATAATCTCTACGCCATCGACGTTGAACAGGGAGAAGTTCTCTGGACAAAGCATTTTGACTTTACGGCCGACCCCGCGAGAATGCGCGGCAGGCACTACGTCTTGTGCCCCGGCGGGATCACCGCCACGCCGACTCTGGGTCCGGGAGACGCGCCCGGCAAGTACATCGTGTACGCCGCTTCATGGGATGGACGCTTACATCGCCTCAACCTGGCTGACGGCACGGATGCCTTCCCGCCGGCCAAATTTATGCCGCCGGACGGCAAGCCCTACGCCTTGAGCCTGGTCGATAACGTCCTCTACACGCACACAGCCCAGGGCTGCGGCGGGAACCAAAACTACGTCTACGCTTATGACCTAGCCACCGATAAAGTCGGCACGTGGGGACCGGCGGGCGGCGGCATGTGGGGCCGTACCGGTCCGGCCATCAGCAAGGACGGAATCCTTTTCACCGGAACCGGAGACGGGCCGTGGGACCCTGAAAACGGAATCTACGGCAACGGCATCATTGGCGTGCAACAGGACCCGGACTCGAAGGAGATGGTCCTGGTCGACTATTACGGCCCTTCCAACGCGGCGTGGCTGTACAAGCGCGATCTCGACATGCAGGTGACGCCGGCCATCTTCGATTTCAACGGCAAAGAGCTAATGGTCGATGCGGGCAAGGAGTGCCGCATCTATCTCATGGACGTCGAATCGATCGGCGGCGACGACCATCGCACGCCGCTCGACCGCACGCCCTTGATTTGCAACGAACGCGTCGACTTTCAGTCGGCGGGCATCTGGGGAGCCATGGCCAGCTGGCAAGATGCGAACGGCACTCGCTACGTGTTGACCCCGTTCTGGGGCGAGAAACATTCAGCATTCGAAGCGCCCATGGAGAACGGTAGGATCGTCGACGGGGCCATCGCCGCCTTCACCGTCGAGAACGAAGGTGAGCGATATTGGCTGGAGCCGGCCTGGCTTTCGCGGGACATGAACCGCGCCGAGCCGCCGATTATCGCCAACGGCATCGTCTTTGCTTACGGCAGCGGCGAAAACACGACCCAGTCGCTCTACGACGTGGGCCTCTACAACACCGCCGAGTGGCGCATCGCGAATTCGACCAACGCCGTACTCTACGCGCTCGACGGCACGACCGGCAAGGAACTTTGGTCAAGCGGCGATCAAATCACGTCGTTCAATCACTGGAGCGGCCTCTCCATGGCCAATGGTCGGATTTACATCGCCACCTTCGACGGCAACGTATATTGCTTCGGCATCAAGAAGTAATGGGCCGGCTGCTGCTCGCGGCCTTGCTGGCGGGGAGCGCGATGCTTCCGGCGCAAGACATGCCTGCGGTCCGCATGTTGCTTTCTGACTGGGGCGGGCTGACGCGCTACGGCAGCGAGAATACCGAACTGCCGGCGCTCAAACCCGGCGAGAAGCGCGTCGTCTTCCTGGGCGATGACATTACCGAGAACTGGGGCGAGGAATTCTTCGCCGGCAAGCCCTATCTCAATCGCGGCATTGCGCATCAAACTTCGCCGCAAATGCTCGTGCGCTTCCGTCAAGACGTGATCGCACTTGACCCTGCCGTGGTCATCATCCAAGCCGGGACCAACGACATCGCTCGCCTCACCGGCCCCGGAACGCAGGGCATGATTATCGAAAATATTGAGTCGATGGTCGAGCTGGCCCAGCTGCACGGCATCAAGGTCGTGCTGGCTTCGATCATGCCCGTCTGCGATTGCACCGAGACGCAAACTGTCCAGCGCCCCATCGGCAAGATTCGCGGCATGAACGCCTGGCTGCGCGACTACGCCCAGCAGAAAGGCGCCGTCTATCTCGACTATTATTCTGGTCTGACCGACGACCGCGAGATGAAGCCCGAGTTGACCACGGACGGCTTTCTGCCCAATGCCAAGGGCTACAGCGTAATGGCGCCGCTCGCCGAAAAGGCAATCGCCGAGGCACTATCGCGGTGAATCGAACGAGCCTTCTGAGCAAGATGGATAAAATCAGCTCGTGGCCCATCCGGACTTCGATCGACTCCTTGAGTTCTGTTTGCCATTTGCTCAGCAGACGCTGAAGAAGTACGACGACTTCCATCCATTCGCGGCCAAGGTCGGCACGGACGGCACGTTGAGTCCGCTGGCTATCTATGGCGACGACGATGAGCCGCAAGCTGCCCCGGTGGAGCAGTATGAGGCCCTGTTGCGCAGGCTGACGGCCGAAGACGACATTGCTGCGGTCGCGCTCTGCTACGACAGCGTCGTCTTCGCCAACGGCGAAGACGACGCCAGCCAAGACGCCATCGCCGTCGCTCTTGAGCACGTCGACGGCGAATGCATCACCTCGTTTCTGCCCTATCGCAAACGGTTCCTTTTGGGATACAAATACGATGCGCTCGTGGCCCAGCCGTCCGAGAAGCGCTTCTGGATGGAAGACAGCACGGGGGGCGCAATATGAGTCTATCCCCCCCGTTAGGCGCCGCTTTTGTGCCCTTCGACGTAGCTTTTGGCGGGTTGACGGATCTCTGCAACTTCGGACGGTCGGGCCCCGTCTAATCCTATAGATGCGAGCCTTGGCTGGGGGCCAGGGCAGGCTATCTGGTTGGAACCGGGGAGGGGGGCATAACGCCATTAATATCTCGACGAAGGAGTTGGCTCGACTTAGCGTTGAAGCCGAAAAGCTCCACTATCAATGGTCCGAAAAGGAGTCTTGGAAAAGGGCTCACGAAGCGGCTCGCAAGGCCTACTACGAATCGATGACGGAACTCGGTTACGCCGACCTCGAAAAAGAGGTCCCGGCGATTGACCGCGCCGTCATGTTTTTCCAGGAGCAGGCCCGCAAATTTACCAAAGGCAACGAACCGCCTAAGCCGACTGGCCTGGGTTTGTCGTTCCCTCCCGATTCTCGCGCGGCTTAAGACGGTTCGGGCGTCGTGGATGTCACCGAGCGGCGCGAAGGCGTCGTTAGTGGGGGCATTATGGCCGTTTGGCGGCCGCGAGGGGCCGCCGAGGGGCCGTGAAGGTCCGCTGGAAGGCCGCGGATATCCGC
>JAQCLD010000111.1 GCA_027592785.1 Acidobacteriota bacterium | reverse complement strand
CCCATCAACTCTTACTCGATGACTCTAACCAGCTGATTCTATTTGACTTCTAACCGGACAGTAGTGAAATACTATTTTTAATCGATGCTATTAAGCGTAGTTTCTTCCATCCAATACATTTCCTTGAAATAATGTTTTGGATGTTGTCGTTTTGGGTTATCGATTCGCAACAGCTTTTTGCGCCAGAAGGGGACGCGAAGGGGACGGACGCGAACAATTCCGCGTTTGCGTGCAAGTCCATCTCCATCAGCAGCTTAACGTGTTCCCCCTGCGGCGGCCATCGTTTTTCGCTGAATCAAATGGCATTGCCGGCCTGGCCTCATGATGAGTCCTGTGAACGGGGCTGCAGGCGGGGGTGCGTTGGGGATAGCGGCGATGGTGTGGTGGGCAGTCCAGGTAGGGCCACCCGCAATTACCAGATGTAACGTACGATGGCCGTCCCGTTTGGCGCACCATGTTACCCTCAACGCAGAGAGGCCTGCTCCCAGCGAGCAGGCCTCTTTTCGTTAGACCGAGCGATGTCCGCCTCAACAGCCTCTCACAATCTCAACCTATTTAATATCAATCGTTTACGCCCAACCAAGGCGGACCCAAGCGGACATGGGCGGATATTCGCGGCACACGGGCGGCCGTTTGCCGGTCCCTGGCGGTCCTGCACGACCGCGCCGCACCATGTCGCCGGACTTTCAGTTGGACCGAAGAGGGCGCGAGTTCCTCCGGTTTGCCGCGTAGAGGCTGGAGCGGACTGAAGAAGGGAGGGGGCGGGCGGCTTCTGGTAACCAGGCCTGAAGGCCTGGCCTAACCATGAGTCCCGTGAACGGGGCTGAAAGCGCGGCGAGTGTTGGGATAGCGGCGTCGGTGTGGGTTTGGATTGTGGTTGGGGAGGACAGCGATTGGTGACAGGGCTGGGCCTGCACCTCGAATCGCCAGACACTAGGAAAAGAACTAGGGGCCAGCTAAAGCAGCTTTAGGGTTAGGCGCCTATGGTTGCTGTTTAGAGAGCCGCGAAACAATCACAGTGCAGACGGCATCCACGTTCTGGGGAGGGCGCGAACCGCATGGACAACTGTGAAATGGACCTCGACCTCGATTTGGGTCAACTCGACTTGGCTGCTTCCGAGCGGCTCAAAGATCTATTCTTGACGGCGGCCTCTCAGGCCCGTAGCTACGACGACGAAGCGTGCGAGCACTTTCTCACCGGTCTCGCTTCACTGATGGAAACGCTACAGCGCTCGCAGTGGCCGCAAGCCCTTGACCGGCTTAAGGACGCCTAACCGAAGAAGCCTCACATCGCCCGAAGGCGGGCCAAGCGCCGCGCAAGCGGCATATAATGGCGGGGCTATGATGTCTGACGCCGATCTTCGCGATCCCAAATTTTCACGCCGCGATTTCTTCCATCTTGCCGGCAGGTCCGCCGCGCTGGGCATCGCCGGGCTAACGGGCGCTGAGGGCCTATTGGCCCAAGCCCGCGAGAAGGCGAAGCCGCTCAACTTAGAGATCACGGACCTCAAGAGTTGGATCATCAACCACTCGGCGGGCAAGAACTACGTCTTCTGCAAGATCTATACGAACCAGGGGATCGTCGGAGTCGGCGAAGGCTCGGTGACATCGAAGGCCGCCACGGTGAAGGCTGCCATCGACGAGCATCATCGGTACTTGGTCGGCAAGGATCCCGGCGACATCGAGATGCACTGGCAGGCGATGTATCGCTGGCCCCGTTGGCGTGGCGGCCCGATTCTGAACTCGGCCATTTCTGCTGTGGAGATCGCGCTGTGGGACATCATGGGTCAGGCGCTGGGTCAGCCGATCTACAAGCTGCTTGGCGGGAAAGCGCGCGACAAGGCTCGTATGTACGTGCACCCGGGCGGCGGATCGACGCCGGAATCCCACGCGGCGGAATGGCTGCAAGCGAAGAACGAAGGCTGGACTGCGGGCAAGGGCGGCTTTCTCACCACGCACAACGACGTCATCGATCCGGTCATGTCGGTGACGGAAGGCATTAGAAATCTGCGCGCTGTTCGCGAGGCTGTCGGCGATGACTTCTCTATCCTGATCGACGTCCACGGCAAGGCGACGCCGACGATGGCGGCGTCTTTCTGCATGCAGGCCGAGCCCTACAACGTTTATTTCGTCGAAGAGGCGACGCAGATCGAAGATATCGGCGAACTGGAGCTGTTGCGTTCGAAGACGCGCATTCCCATTGCGACAGGCGAGCGGCTGTTCACTAAGTATGGCTTCGCAGAGATCTGTTCGAAGCATTTGGTCGACTACATTCAGCCGGACGTTGTGCATTGCGGCGGCATCTTGGAGATGAAGAAAATTGCGGCGATCGCTGAGGCCTATCGCATCGAGTTTGCGCCGCACAATCCGCAGAGCGAAATCTCGACGCTGGCTTCGTTGCACGTCGACATGACGGCGCCGAATTTCGCTATCCAGGAGATTTCTTCGGGCAGGCGCGACGCGTTTTGGGAGGACTTCTTCTACGGCCAAGGTCCCGTTTTCGAGGATGGCTACGGCCAGCTACCGGACAAGCCAGGCCTGGGCGTCAACTTCAACGACGCACTGGCCGGGCGGCGGCCGTACGTGCCGGTGACGCGGCAACAGTTGCGCTTCCCCGACGGCGGCATCGCCGACCACTAGCAACCGGCGGCGCGCAACGGTAGACTAGTTGCGCCATGCGCCGCCGTGATTTCATCCAAACATCCACCCTTGCAGCAGCAGGAGGATTAGCTTGTGGTCTTGAAGACCTCAATGCGGCTCCGCCCGACGAACTGATCATCACGGGCGTACGACTGGTGCAGATGCGCGCTAAGCGCCCTGTCCCGCGTTATGAACCTACGCCCGGTTCTTGGTCGACCGGCGGGGTCGAGGTGGCCAACCCGGTTTCGATCTATCCCAAGTACAAGGCGACGCGGTCGTTGTTTCAACCGGATCCAGGAGGAGTCAGCGGGTTCTGGGTGGAGATTACGACTGACAAGGGGATCAAGGGTTACGGCACGGGCGGCGCTGGAGGCGGGCCTATCGTCGAAGGGCACCTCAAGAAGCTGCTGCTTGGCGAGAACGCCCTCAACATCGAGCGACTGTGGGACATCATGTGGCGCTCGACAATGTCTTACGGGCGCAAGGGCGTAGTCGTCAACGCGATTTCCGGAGTCGACCTCGCGCTGTGGGACATCCTGGGCAAAGCGCAAGAGACCCCGGTGTGGCGGCTGCTCGGCGGCAAGATACACGACCGCATCCCCTGCTATTGCACGGGCAATGACATCGAGCAGCATGTGGAGTTCGGCTATACGCGCTTAAAGCTAGCCCTTCCTTACGGCCCTGCCGACGGCAAACAGGGTCTGCGCGAGAACGTCGCTTTGGTCAAACGCGCCCGCGAAGCCGTGGGGCCTGAAGGCGACATCATGATGGATTGTTGGATGGCGTTGACCGAACGCTACACGCTGGAACTCGCTGAAGCCTTCGAGCCTCACGGTGTCTACTGGCTAGAAGAGTGCCTGCCGCCGGACGACTACGAAGGCTTCGGACGATTGCGCGATCAGATCAAGTCCACGCGCATCGTGACCGGTGAACACGTGTACACGCGTTATGGCTTCAGGCAGCTGTTGCGCGTCAACGGCGCGGAAATTTGGCAGCCGGACATCCACTGGTGCGGTGGTCTGACTGAGTTGCGCAAGATTGCGGCGCTGGCCGCTGCCTACGACATCCCGGTCATCCCGCACGGCGGAGGGCAGCGCGATGCGGTGCATTTTATTCATTCCACCGAGAACAGCCCCTGGGCGGAGATGTTTATGCCCGCGCAGGGTGGCCCGGACGTGGTTTACGGGCGCTACGAAGAGGACAACAATCTGACGCGCGGCCCGGAGGGTATTTACACGACGCCTTCCAACGAACCGGGTTTCGGCTGGCAGGTCGAACCGGCCGCCTAATTGCTGGACAATGCGCCCAGGCCGCTAATCTGGAAGTGTGCCCGTCGTCCGCTTCGATAGCGTCGTCAAGGAGTATTCCTCACAAGGCGCTGCCGTGCGCGCTCTGGATGATGTATCGCTGAGCGTCGAGCCCGGTGAGTTCGTCTCTTTGGTTGGCCGCTCCGGCTGCGGTAAGACAACGTTGCTGAACTTAGCCGGCGCGATGGATTTTCCTACTTCGGGCTCGGTCCTGGTCGATGGCCAATCCACGACGGGGCTGGCTGACGCTCAACTCACGAGCATTCGCCGCGAGAAGGTGGGCTTCGTTTTCCAGTTCTTTCAACTGCTGCCGACACTCACCGCGGCGGAGAATGTTGAGCTGCCGTTGCAACTAGCGGGGCAGGCGAAGGTGCGCCAGACCGCGCTCGAACGTCTGCGGCTTGTCGAGATGGAATCCTTCGCCGGGCGCTATCCGCATCAACTCTCTGGCGGGCAGATGCAGCGTGTGGCGATCGCTCGCGCCATCGTTCATTCACCCCGCATTCTGCTGGCTGACGAGCCGATCGGCAATCTCGACAGCACTTCCGCCGAGGTTGTGATGACGCTTTTGCGACGCATCGCCGATGAGACGCAGACGGCGATCCTGATGGCGACGCACAGCCTCGAAGCCGCCGCGATCACGGACACGATCGTGACGCTTCGCGATGGACGCATTGCAGAGCGACGAGCCGTCGCATGAGTTGGCTGTCGATCTTCTACCGGCTGATCGTGCGGCCATTGTTGCGCGATCCGCTACGCACGGCGCTGACGGCGTTCGCGGTCTCCTTGGGCGTCGCCGTCGTGGTGGCCATAGACCTCGCCAGCCAGTCGTCCGTTGGCGAGTTCCGCACTTCGATGGAGATGCTGACCGGCGACGTTGACCTGGAAATAACCTCCACGGGCGGTATCGATCAAGGCGTGCTCGGAGACCTCGTGCGCCTGCCTTACCCGTTGCTTTTTTCGCCACGCGTTGAGGGATTCGGCTCCGTGGAGGGCTCCGGTGAGTCGGTCCCGATCTTTGGCCTTGATCTAATTGGCGATGAGACGCTGCCGCGCTCGGCGCCTGAACAGGGTGAACCGTCGTTCACTCTCGACGGGAATTCTGCGTTCGTCGGCGAACGATTGGGAGTCGATCGCGGAGAGACTCTGCGGCTGCGAATCAACGACTCGGTACAAGAGTTTCAGGTCGGCGGCAAACTTGCGGGCGAAGGCTTTCAGGCGGCTGCGGGCGCCAACGCGGTGATCCTCGACATTGCCAGTGCGCAACGCGCCTTGGGGCAAACGGGCCGGCTGACGCGCATCCAAGTGCGTACGCCGAATGACGACGTCGAGCATTGGCGGAAAATTATCGCTGAGGCTTTGCCCGCGGGCGTTAGCGTCGCCCCTGTCGGCTCCGGCGCCGACGAGAACCGCAAAATGCTCGGCGCCTTCGGCTGGAACCTGCGAGTGCTCAGCGGCCTTTCGCTGATCGTTGGCGCGTTGTTGATTTACAACACGATTGCCGTGTCGGTCGTTCGCCGGCGGGGTGAAATCGGAGTTCTGCGCGCGCTCGGCGCCTCGCGTAACCAAGTGCGTGCAGCGTTCCTCGCTGAGGCCGCGTTTTTCGGTTCGTTGGGGACGGTTATCGGACTCGCCTTGGGAAGAGTTCTCGCCGAGGGCGCCGTTGCGGCCATGACGCTGACGGTTCAAACGCTCTACGTTAGCGGCGAAGCGAGCGCTATCCACATCGACGGCTGGCGCTTGGCTGTCGCGGCCGCAGCGGGACTGGGCGTCGCGCTGTTGGCGGCTTGGCAGCCTGCTAGTGAGGCCGCGCGCGTCGGGCCTTCTGAAGCGATGGCGCGGGGCCGCAAGGACCACTATTCACGCGCCAAAACTGCCGGCAAGTCGCGTTGGGCGTTTGCGCTCGCCCTGATTTCCTTGGCTTGCTCCTTCGCGCCTGCTGTCGGCGGCCTGCCCGTAGGAGGATACGTTGCGGCCTTGGTTTTGTTAGCTGCTTCGGCGATGGCTGTTCCAACGGTTGTCCAAGGTGGAGCGCGTTTGGCCGGCGGTTTCGCACAGAGAATCTTAGGCGTCGAAGGCTTGCTCGGCGCCCGCAGCATCGGCGGCTCGCTTGCGCGCACGTCGATCCTGGTCGCCGCGTTATCCACCGCTGTGGCCATGATGGTCAGCATCGCCATTATGGTTGGCAGCTTTCGCGATACGGTCGCACTGTGGATGGAGCGCCAGTTCCAGGCCGATCTCTACATGCGTGCCGCCGGGCGCAACGGCTCGCAACGTTTCGCAGTCTTCGACGCGCAAGTCGCCGACCTGGTGGAACGACTGCACGGAGTCGCGGCGGTTGAGCGCTTCCGCGGCTACCCGATTCAGTACGAAGGCCGTCCCGCAACGCTTGGCCTGACTGACGTTGCTTCCCATCCTGAGCGCTCTGGCGTGCGCTTTCTCGACGGCGGCGACCGGGATGCCATCTTTGCCGCGCTTGCCGAACGCGATGCTGCTGCAGTGAGCGAACCCTTTGCGCGCAAGCACAATGTCTGGGCCGGCGACGCAGTTGCATTGGACCTGCGGGGTAAGAAGGTCACCCTCGACGTAGTCGGAGTCTTCTACGAGTACGCCAACGAGAGCGGCACAATTGTTGGCGATCGCAACCGACTCCTGCGCTACTTGCCCGATGAATCGTTGTCGAGTCTGGCTGTCTATCTCGACTCGGACGCTAACGTCGAAGCTGTGCGCGACCAGATTGTTGCCGCGACCGCCGAACGTGAGTTGCTCGTCGTTCCCAATCGCGCACTGCAAGAGGCGGCGATGACGATCTTTGACCGCACGTTTTCGATTACCTACGCACTGGAAGCGGTGGCTATAGTCGTTGCCGTGCTGGGTATGGCCGGCGCGTTGCTCGCTCTGGTGATCGACCGCAAACGAGAGTTCAGCGTGCTGCGGTTTCTGGGCGCCTCAAGTTCGCAAATCAAGAAGCTCATTCTCGTTGAGTCGGGACTATTGGGAATGCTCTCCGTCTTGGTCGGCGCTGTTGTCGGCGCGTTGCTGTCGCTGATCTTGATCTACGTCATCAACGTGCAGTCTTTCGGTTGGACGATTCAATTCCACTGGCCCGTCGCCTTGCTCGCGAGCGCGTTGGGGCTGGTCTACGTGTCCAGCGTTTTGGCCGGGCTCTACCCTGGGCGCGTGGCGGCGGGGTTGAACCCCATCGAGGCGGTACACGAAGAATGATCCGACTGGTCTTGCTACTGTTGGTCGCCTTGACGGCCCAGGCGCAGTTTCGCCAGGCGCTGCCGGGTTACGAATTCGAATTTCCGCGGGATCACTTCGCGCACGCCGAGTTCGAACTGGAGTGGTGGTATTACACCGGCAACCTCTCGACGGCTGACGGCCGTCGCTTCGGTTTTGAGCTGACTTTTTTTCGCAATGCCGTCGAACGCGACCAGCTCGTGACTTCCGTATGGGATGTCGACCAGCTGTACTTGGCGCACTTCGCGATCAGCGATGTTGAGGGCCGGCGTTTCTTCAAAGCGGAGCGCTTGAATCGAGCCGGCCCCGGCCTCGCAGGCGCGGACTTGGACCGCGCCCTCATTTGGAACGGCAACTGGCAAGTCGCTTGGCGAGACGGTGTGCAGTTGCTGCGGGCGATCTCAAAAGACGCCGCCTTGGAACTCGATCTCAGGCCCGCCAAACCGCCGGTCATTAACGGCGAGGACGGCGTCAGCCAGAAGGCCGACGGAACGGGGAAGGCTTCGCACTACATCACCTTCACGCGCTTGAACGCGATCGGTTCCCTTCAGCTGGACGGCGAAGTGTTCTCCCTTGAAGGTGCGGCCTGGATGGATCACGAGTTCTCAACCAATTCGATGGGCGACGATCAAGCTGGTTGGGACTGGCTCAGTTTGCAGTTCGACGACAGCGCGGAGCTGATGCTCTATCGCTTGCGCGACGCAGACGGGTTGGCCGATGCGCACTCGGCTGGCACGTACGTTGGCGCGGACGGCGCGACCGTGCATTTGAAGGCCGCGGATTTCACGATGACGCCAGGAGCCCGCTGGACCAGTCCGGCAACAGGCGGAATTTATCCGCTGGAGTGGCGTGTGGAAGTCCCCAAGCTCAGTCTGGACCTGACCGTCTCGACCCCGCTGCAGGCTCAAGAGATGGTTCCCACGAATGGTCGTGGCCCTACCTATTGGGAAGGTGCGATCGAGGTCGAAGGCGGGGGCCTGCGCGGCGTCGGCTACCTCGAAATGACCGGCTACGCAGAGCGTTTGCAGCTAGGGGTCGAGCGCCAATCCCGATAGATAAGCCCTCTCCATACGTGCTAAATTGGCGAGTGGTGAGGTGCGAGAGTGGTTGAATCGGGCGGTCTCGAAAACCGTTGAACCTTTACGGGTTCCGTGGGTTCGAATCCCACCCTCACCGCCATTCATTCTAAAAAACCTACTGTATCGCTGTACCGCGATTGTACTGTTCGTTGAGAATAGGGTCGTCGGCCCAGGCCAGCTTGACAAATGCTTCTAGGCGCTGCTGGCGGGCCTTTACCCAAGGTTAATAATGCTTCTCGGTGACCCGGATCGAGGAGTGTCCGAGCAAGATCGCAACCTCTTCGATCGGCGTCCCCTTCAAGAGAAGCTCCACAGCAAACGTGTCCCTTAGTCTGTGAAAGTGTGCACGCTTGACACCTGAGGCATCGAACACCTTGCGTAGTCGGTTTGACCAGCTTCGCGCCACCCCGTCTGGCCTGCTGTCGCCGGTCCAGAAGAAGAAATGATCTGAGACCTGGCGCATCGACCGCAACGACCTCACTACGGGCTCAGGGAGGGGTAGATGGACCGGCTGACCCGTCTTCTGGGTGTAGAGCAACAGACGGCCTTCGCCATCGATCCTGCCTATCCCAAGAGTGGCAACGTCCGAAATTCTCAGCCCCGAATATCGACCGACCAAGAGAAAGGCCCTGTCTCTCGGATCGCTTGCCGCTGCTAGGATCTTGACCATCTCCTCGTTTGAGAACGGCTCGGTCGGTTGTTGCTTCACCACGGGACGCTTGATCTGCGCCACCGGGTTGCGCTTGACCCAACCGGACCCCTCACAGAACTTGAAGAAAGAGCTGAGGCGCTCAAGTTCCACCCGTCCGGTGCTCACGGCCCGGCCCCTGCTGGCTGCAAATCGACGAAGGTCGTCAACGGAGAAGCCGTCAACTCGACTAATGCCGAGGGTCGCGGCATATGCGACAAGGTCCGCTAGGATTCGTTGATACTTCCTCAGGGTTTCCCAGCCCAAACCTCTGCGCTCAGCGTCGGACATGAAGTCTGAGACCGCATCCGCAACTCTGACCGCCCTGTTTGCGCCACCCTCCAGTTGTCGCTTTCTGCGCTCAGCCTCAGCCCACAAACGGGTCTTCAGTGATTGCCGCTTGATGCGCCGCCCGTCTTCGGTCGTCCCTTCAATCCAAATAAGACAGGAGCACCTGCGATAGGTACGAGAAGTTGATTTGCAACCGGTGCCGTGGCGTCTGAAGATTGTCAGCATTCTATGACCTCAGTCCCTGCCGCTCAAGCGTCTGTGCACTCGGTCTACAACAGACAAGGGGATGCGCAGCGATTCTCTTGACGCTCCTTGAATCCGCAGAACGCCTGGCTCTTCCCGGAAGTATCGAACGACTGTCTTCCGGTCAACGTTCCATAGCGCCGCGATTTGGTTCACGTCTAAGTGAACCTCAGTCGCTTCGGTCGTCGGGACGCAATGGAGTGTATCAGGCATCGGTCGGGTCGGGTTTCGGTAGCGCCGGTAGCGGGGTAGTGTGACTACTCTCTTCTTCTCTCTTTGTCTCCTTGGGGTTGAAATCTGCCCTCCTACCCCTGCTACGGGCAGGACGTTAGATCAAGCGGTGTGCTTCAACGTCAGCCCCTTGTAGACGCTTCTCTGGGCTCCTCTAGGGCCTCGACGGGCCGTCTGTACCTTGGGCCTCAGGTTCGCCAGTTCCTTGCCGAACTGGCCTGCCGTCTTCTCGGGATACCCGTGCTCCTGTGCCCAAGCGTTGAAGCGTTCCAGAAGAACCTGCGTTTCAACCTGACCCGTAGACGCCCCTCGGGTCTCATCCCGCAAGAACTGCTCCACTGGTCCGACCTTCCCGCGCATCTCGTCCTTCAGTTCTCGGCTCCGCGCAGGCTCGCTGAATCGCTTGTTCGCATTCAGCCGCGCACGACCTTCCAGCGCCTTGTTCAGCGCTCCCGATAGTTCGGCTGGGTCCCGTAGCTTGGACAGCAACTCCGATTGCGCGACGTCCGCCTCGGTCCCCCGAAAGCGCTGCTCCATCGGAACGATTTGCACCCGGTCCCAGAAACCGACAGAGTTGTCCGCAACCTTCGGGAGCGCATTCGCCGAGAAGATCAGCTTCGCGAACGGCTTGAACTCGAAACGGTCCTTGAACTTGAACTGAGCGCTGATCTCGTCGCCGCCGGTTACGGCCTTGAGCAGGCCCGTGTCACCGATGTTTCGCGCCGGTAGATCGGCGAAGATATTCTCCAGCTTCCCGAACAGTTCGGCGCTAGCGTAGTCGTCGCCTCCCGAGAGATCTTGCAGCGTGACGTTCGAGACGTTGTTGGAGCCGATCAGGGTCGTTATCGCGCCAAGAAGCGTGCTCTTGCCGTTCCCACCCTTCCCGTAGAGCAGAATGATCTTCTGTATCGGCGACTCTGGAACGAGCATGAACCCGACGAGTTCCCACAGGAAGGCCTCGCAGCCCGGCATGACGGCGGCGACGAATTCATCCCACCTAGGGCAAGTTGCTTGCGGGTCGTATCGGACAGGCAACTGGAGCGTCGAGCGGTGTTCGGAAGAATGATCCGCCAGCTTAAGAGCCTTGAGGTCCAAGAGCCCGTTGGCGACGTTGAGCACGTCCGACGGCGGCGTCTCCACTAACCTTCCCGCCCGGATGCGAATCCTCTCGATGAGTTCGGCGGCAGCGTTCCGATTCCACTCGCTTGCCCGGTTGTTCTCTTCGTAGAAGGCTAGACAACGTGCTCGGAGGAAGGCCTCTCCGTCCGGGACGTAGACTCCATTGCGGCAGACGTAGAGCCTGCCGGTGCGGTCTTGCGCGAAGGTGTCCGACGCCTCGACCCACGTGGCCATTTCAGCCGTGAGGCGACTCATTGAACCCCTCCGGGTTCGGCAAGGCGGACCACCGTCAGGCCTTCATCAAGCGGCGCCTCTCGCTCATCCAAGAGTCCGTAGTCGTCCACGTGCCCAGCACACATCAACGGGCACTTGCTGTAGATGGTGCGTTCCCCTCGGATGCCGAGGAATGACTCTCGCGCCAAAACGGCGTAGTCAGCCTCCCGCCGACAGTAAGGCACGCAACACCTGTTGATCTTCTGGTGGTCGCGAATCGCCGCTTTGTTCGCCGCATGATCCGGCAACCAGCATTTGCGGATATCGCGTAGGTCCAGGATGCGGTGTTCCCAACGAAAGCAATTGCCTCCGCAGCCGCTCTCGTCAATGATTGCCTTCTGGCTCTTGGCCTCCTCTTCGGTTAGCCAAAGCGAGACGGTTGTTCCCCTCCCGCAGGGCGCGACGAGCGCGTGCGGTCCCTCCCCGTGAATCCATGCCGCCGACGGCCAGGCCTTCCCGGCTCGACGTTGCCACTGCTTTTCGGAAGGGTTGTATTGTTCCGAGCCGGTCTTAACGGTGAGTCGGATTGATCCGACGGTCTTCTGAATTGATGGTTTCGCCATCATCTTCTCCTTCCACGTGCTGCCGGACCGATTCACCGGCTTGCACAACAGAGCGCGGTTGCTCCGTGCAGCTTCAGTTTTCGGGGGAGAGAGTTGGTCTCTGGAACTGTGTCGCTAACTGTGTCGGTTGTTTGTCGTAACTGCTTCTTTATCAGCAGCCTGCCGACAGAAAAAACCTCGGACAGAGTTAGGAGACGGTTTGACTCAGAGCGTCGAGGTGGTGCTTGCGTCGGCGACGGATTGCGCGTTCGAGGGCGTCCCAGTTCTTGCGATCCCTGTAGGAGTCGGACCAGGTAACTTCCGCGCCGCCCTTCTTGTTGCGCTTCACGCCAGCATCATCGAGGGCCGCGCAAACCTTGCGAAGATGCTTGGTCCAAGGTGCGAATTCTTTCTTTTCAGTGATCTCGTAAGTCTTCTTGAAGCCTTCAGCGTCAGATTCAGGCCCATGCTTCTGTTCGTTTTTCGGGCCGCCACCTTGGACGACCTTTGCAATCGGCGGCACCGCAAGTCCAAGCAGCTTAGATCTGGCACTCAGCTCCGCCCAAAGCTCGGTATGCGCGGGTGAAGAAGCATCCCGCATAACGTAGACGAGCGCGTCGAGGTAGTCGGCTGGCAACTTCTTCTGCACGGTCGGGGGTTCGGCGCACTCGCTGACAACCTCTTCCCAAAGACAATCGGGTTCTATGAAGTCGGAAGGATGGACCTCTTCTTCCTCGTCGTCTTCCCAAACGTCTCCTGAGTCGGGATTGGCCCGGAATACATGACTCCGCTTCGTCCACGGTTCCGCGTCTTGGAGCGCCCTGTAGAACTGTGCTCGGGTGAAGATTCGCCGATTGAGGTCTGTCTCAGGATCAAAGACGCCGCTTGATTCGTTCAGCGGGACTTCGCTGTTCGGAGACGGAGCGATGTGGTTGGCTAAGGCGGAACTGAACCGAATCGACGCAAGTAGGTCCGCCGGATGCTTGGCGGAGAATGCTTCAAACACGGTCCGACCATACTTCGCGAACGGCTTGAAGAGCTTGACGTAGGCCTTCGACTTCGCGAGGTCCTCGCGACTCAGGCCGTCGAAGATCGCCTGTAGATCCTCTTGGAGCGTCTCCCGTGCCTCCCCCTCTTCCGCCTCAATCCCCAACGCAGCGAACTCCAGAGGCAGTTTGAACGCGTTGTCGTCAGGGGGCTTCATGCTTGGCTAACGGGCCGCTCTTCGGCAAGCGTCGAGGGCCATACATATAAATATATAAGCGCTACTATCGTACCCCCGGAGCCGCGCAAAGGCCCCAAAACGCGCCGTGAGGCGCTCGCGGGAGAAGGAAAGCATGTTCCAGTTCATGTCCGACCCCCCCGCAAGTCCGTTTGAGCCAGCAGACCTCTCAAGGCAGAGAGAACACTCCCCGGCACACCTTCGCCCCCACGATGTCACCGTCCCTACTCATATATCGGGAAACCAAGACGACTTGCCGCTTGACGAAATCTACGGCGTAAAAGTCTGATCCACTTGGATCGCCGAAATATAGGAAGGTTGGCCCTTCTAGCTCGACACGATATTCGACCTTCGAGCCCTTCATGCTCGGCTCTCCTTCCATCGTCAAGTTGCAGAGAACCCGCTCATCCTCCCGCAAGCAAACGATCTGAGGCTTTTTCCCCTCAAGGGTCTTCAAGGGCGCTTCAGGTGGGCCAATAAAGCCGAGTGTAGTTGTGCACTCCGTCATTCGCAGATTGAAGAAGTCTGACGGACTCTGTTGCGCCCAGAGGGGGGCGGCTAGCCATACAAGAATCAAGATGCTGTGTTTCACGAACGTGCTCCGTTTGTCGGGCCGATAGGCGACTGATCCGATCAGGAGTATACCTATCCCCTCCGCGTCCTGCTCGCGGGACGGGCGCGAGAATCCTAGGGTTCCTGGTACCCCAACCCGTCAACCCGGATTTCCGATTTGACGTCTGACCGCTAACCAACCCAGCGCTCTCGGCGCCCTTACAGATGCGGGTTTGAACGCATCAGATGGGCCGAGGAGGGCAACACCGAGTGGGTGACAAAGATCAAGAGCCGTTTCAGCTTTCGTTCAACGGTTATTTGAAGGTCGATTTCC
>JAQCLD010000110.1 GCA_027592785.1 Acidobacteriota bacterium | reverse complement strand
CAAGGTCTTCTCTTTGAAGGGGATCTTTCTACTTTGCGCTCATGGGGATCTTTTCACATTGCGCCGACAGTAGGTTGAAACCGCTTGACACCCCGCGCGCTGCTATCTTATCCTCTACTTTCGACCTTTGTGTGAGGTTTAACCCGAAGGTGGGTTGACATCATCTAATAAGAGTCATATAGTGC
Organism: Acidobacteriota bacterium; assembly: GCA_027592785.1. Classification (GTDB taxonomy): domain Bacteria; phylum Acidobacteriota; class Terriglobia; order Bryobacterales; family UBA6623; genus CAMPKL01. The sequence continues at coordinate 13,601 of JAQCLD010000110.1, read as the reverse complement.
TATACGGGGCAATTAAAAAGGTAGAGAGTATTATATGTATAGATCTAAAGTGGCGACGATTTGGCGCGTAAGTTCTCATATCGCGGCAATCATTTCCCTTTGTGCGGCTATCCTTATAGCGCCCGCCGCGGCCGACGCTCAGGTGCTAAAGGGTCAGATCCTGGGGACGGTGACCGATACGTCCGGAGCAGTAGTTCCGGCCGCCGCCATCACGCTCACGGAAACCACTCAAAACATTCCGCGGGAAGGCCAGACCAACGAAAGCGGACTGTATGTGTTCCCGAACCTGGATCCGGGCATTTACTCGGTGAGCGTTAGGCTGGAAGGCTTCAACGTAGCCGCGCAGGATAATCTGGTCCTGCAGCCGAACACGACCGTGCGCGCTAACCTGACGCTGCAAGCCGGCTCGGTGACCGAGACGATCACCGTGACGGGCGCGCCGCCGGTGATGCAGACCGACCGGTCTGACACGGGCGCCAAGCTCGAAGCCAAGCAGCTACGTGAGCTGCCGCTGGGTTTCAATCGTAACTACCAGGGCGCGCTGGCGCTTGTTCCGGGCGTGGGCGCGCTTTCGAGGCCACACTCGCAGTTCTACAACTCGCAGGATTCTCTGGCTGTTCGTGTGAACGGACAGGGACGCCAGTTTAATAACTTCCAGATCGAGGGCATCGAAAACAAGATCGACAATGGCAACTTGACCGCGCTGGTTCCCCCGGCGGAGGCCATTCAGACCGTCGACATCTCAACCTCGAACTTTGATCCCGAATTCGGCAACGCCGGCGGATCGGTCGTGAACGTGACGTTGCGTTCGGGCACCAACGACTGGCACGGCAGCCTGTTCCACTTCCACCGCAATGAAAACATTCAGGCGCGGCAGGTTTTCGCTCCTAACAAAGCGCCCACAGTCTACAACCAGTTTGGCGGCACTTTGGGTGGTCCGATCGTCAAGAACAAGATGTTCATCTTCGGCGACTACCAAGGCAGCCGCGACCACTTGGGAACGGTGGCCCAGCATAGAATTCCGACGGTACCGTTTCGGTCGGGCGACTTCAGTGGAGAGACTGCCAAGATCTACGATCCGCTGACCGGAGACTCGTCCGGCGCGGGCCGCACCCAGTTTGCCAACAACATCATTCCTGGCGCGCGCATTAGCCCAATTGCGAACTCCATCATTGGCTTCATCGGTTTACCAACGACTGGGGCTGCGATCGGTAATCAGAATTTCGCGAAGAGCCAGGTACGCGTCAAGGACATCAACGCCTTTGATCTCAAGTACGACTGGGTCGTGACCGACAACGGTCGTTTGACCATCCGTTACAGCCGCCAAGAAGCGAATGTGACAGACTGCGGTCTCTACGGCCCGAACTGCGGTATCTACGGCGGCCCCTACAATGGCGGCTTCCAGGGCACAGGTCCGGCGACGACGCAGAGCCCGAGTATTTCGTACTCGCAAGTCTTCTCGCCGACCTTCGTTTGGGAAAGCCGCTTCGGTATGGTCCGCAATCGCAACGACGCTATTAACGCGGATACGGGCCTGACGACTTCGAAGGATATCGGCATCCCCGGTGTCAACATCAGCGACTGGACGAGCGGCCTCTCCGACATCCGCATCAATGGCCTGGACGGCCCGGTGGTGGGCTTCAGTCCCTCGCTTCCTTGGGCGCGTTCGGTGACGTTCTTCGGCATCACGAATAACTTCACCAAGACCTCGGGAAACCATGTGATCCGGTTCGGTTTTGATGTACGTCGCGAGCGCAACGACTTGTTGCAGACCCAGACGTTCAACCCGCGCGGCCGGTTCAACTTCGAGCGCGGACAGACCGGAACTGTGGAAGACATCAATCGCGGCATCGGCAACGCCATGGCCGCCTTCTTGCTCGACCTTCCGAACACACACGGGCGCGACATCGACGTGCAGTTCCCGACTCGGCGCGAACTAATCTTGGCCAGCTATGCACAAGACAAGTGGCAAGTCACTCCTAAGCTGACGCTCGACCTCGGCATGCGCTGGGAAATCGAGTACGCCTCGAAGCCGCGCTTCCCGGGCGGCTATTCCAATTACAACTTCACGAACAACACGTTGGAGATCAGCGGCATCGGCGGTCGTCCGGACGACAACGGCATGCGCAACGAACCGTGGGGTTTCGGGCCGCGCGTCGGCTTTGCCTATCGGCTGGACGACAAGACGGTCATCCGCGCCGGCTATGGCATCAGCCACATCAATCGCTCGATGGGGCAGCAGAACTTCCCCGTTAAGCAGAACAATTCGTTCAACTCGGCCAATGCCTTCGTTCCGTCCGGCTCGATGGCTGCGGGGTTCCCGGCTTTCCAGGAGTTCACCATCCCCGACAACGGGATCGTGAACCTGAGCTTGCCGGAGAACGCGACATTTGCGCGACAGAACTTCGGCGCAAGACCGTATGATCTAAAACGGGCTTATGTGCAAAGTTGGAATTTTGCCATCCAGCGGTCCCTCATGGGAGGGTTCGTATTGGACGCGGCGTATGTTGCCAACCACGCTGTTCACAATCAGAGCGGCTGGAACTACAATGCTGGGCGCGTCGCGGGCGCCGGAGCCGCCGGCCAGCCGTTGAGGGCGCTGTTTAACCGAACGCAGGCGACCAGTACTTCGCTGGCCACTCACACGTATTACAATTCGCTGCAGGTGAAGTTGGATCGGCGATTCGATAGCGGGTTTGGTCTCACTACTGCCTACACATGGGGCAAGGGGCTGAACTTTTCAGATGACACCGGAGGCCTTTCCATTAATGGCCTGATTGAGCACTTCATGTCCAACAAGGGACGAATGGGTACCGACCGGAAGCACATCTTCACACAGAGCTATACCTACGAAGTGCCCTTCGGGAAAGGCAAGAGATACCTCCAAGGCGGTCCGGGCGCATGGATCCTGGGCGGCTGGCAGGTGCAGGGCATCTTCCGCGCTATGACCGGCGAGCCGTTCACTATCACCGCACCGGCCTCAACGCTGAATGCTCCGGGCAACCAACAGCGCGCCGACGTGGTTGGCACACCCTCGACCACAGGCGAAATCGCTGGGCCCGGCGGCACCGCGACGTTCTTCACAACCAACGCGTTCGCGCGGCCAGCTCAAAACACATTCGGCAATGCTGGGCGTGAGAATATTGACGGACCGGGATTCGCGAATCTGGACTTCTCGGTGTTCCGCCGTTTCCCCGTAGCGGCGATCAACGAAGGCGCCGACCTCACGCTGCGTGTGGAGTCCTTCAACTTTACAAATACGCCGCATTTCAACAATCCGAATGGCGATGTGTCCAACGCTAACTTCGGTCGGGTGACCAGCGCACAAAACGACGCGCGTCAGTTCCAGTTCGCTTTAACCCTGCGGTTCTGAGCCCGTAGGCTATTGAATGCCCCCGGGGGCTGCGTTGACAGCCCCCGGTACCACGCCGAGAAGCATTGCTTCTCGGCGTTTGTGTTGGCGGCGAAGCGGGATGCTCCTGCGGCCGCTAAGCGCAGAACGCGATCGCCGAGGACGGGGGAGACGATCCATGCCTGAGGGCGGTTCTTCTTCCGTCTCGAACTAAGAAACGGGTTTAGCTGCAATGACCTCGACAGACTTGATGGAGTCTAATTCGATGCCCACTTTGAGGAGCACTTGAAAGTACTGGGGCGCGGGTGAGCCCAGGCGCCTGAGGACTTCAGCGGCACCCGACTCGCTCGTAACAAACTCCGCCACGCCCCATCCGCCGAATGTGGTCATCCCAGCGCAGACGGCGATCCGCGAGGAGGATGTGACGCCTGGGAGAATGGCGAAGAGGCCATAGTCGAATTCGCGCGCCAAGGTGTCCTTTCGGTGCTCAACCTCGAAGTACTCCGGCTCCCCCTCCGCAGGGAAATGATTCCGAATGCGGACGAACTGGGGTTGCTGGTCTACGACTTTGCGCTGCAGCGCATCCGGGCGTTCGAAGGTATAGGGCGGCCGGTTCCAAATGTCCGCCATCGACCGGTTCTCCAGAATGATCAGATTGCGATCGCCGACGGCGTCGCGGTCGAGTCGTACGGAGGATCGGAGGCTAACGTCACGAGCGTACGCCGAGAACAGTTTGGTCAAGTGGTGAACTTGGGCAGGCGTGCCGGCTGAGCCCCACGAGTGGTTGAAAACCAACGGACCGAGCGCCTGCAAAGCGTCGGTGTCGACGAACGGCGCGACAAGTTCGCTGGCATTCGATATGGGCGTGTCGGTGGGGCCAACATAAGGCCATTGGTAGCGGAGGAGTGCGGCGCTATTGGAGAGAAAGACGGTGGGGCTGTAGACGAAAAGCGTGGAGGAGGCATCGTCTTCGAGGAGAGGCGCCCAAAGTTGCCGGACCGACGGAGGTATCGACGCGCCTACCGCAAGATGCCGGGGACTCAAGAAGTTGGAGGCCGCCCAGATCCCGATGGCGATACCAGCCGCCAGGAGTGCGCCGCCTACTGCGACTGACTTGGCCCCCGATGAGGTGTTGTCCTGGGCGCTTCGAGCCGTCGTGGAGGGCGGAACGGCGGCGCCCGCTGTGAGAGGATCGCTGAGGTGGAACTGCGTGGAGTAACTTCCTCGAGGTAGGGAAATCAACAGATCGTCGCCCGACCCGGTTCCCGAGTAATACTCCTTGAGCTTGCTTCTGAGCCTGTGCGCTTGAACTCGCACGATGGTGTCATCCCGTCCGTCAAAGCTTTCTTTGCGGCCAAAGACCGAAACGGCGACCGAGTGCTCGTTGATCCTGTCTCCGCGGCCTGCGAGGCTTTCGTGGACGCTATAGGCGAGTAATTCCTGTAAAGATGTAGACGCAGCGAACTCTTGGGAGGCCAAAATGCGCGCCAACTGAGCCTCTATGGCGGCGGGTTGTAGCGTCGCTCGCTCGCCGGCCCCTTCTAATGGTTCCGAAACGCCCACCGAATTGTACGCCTGATCCGGCACGTAGTACAGCACCGAGAGATGTGGGTTGTCAAGCAACGAGTTAACGGTTACCTCGGTTAATTTCAGTCATTTAGCCGCGAACTTAACGGCCAGTCTCAGGGATCCCTAGGCGATAATCTTTTTACTTCACCTTCGACCCGACGTGGAGGGATAGCGGCACGAACTCGCGGCGCCGGAACCGAAGGCTGTTGTTCGAGTCGTTCTCGCCACGAAAAGGGAACGTCGAGCGAGGAAGCTCCAGATGCGTGCATGGACGCTTGCTTCAAGACCAGCACGGAACGGCGATGGTGGCCGCCTCCTTTGGCGTGGTCCTTTGCGGGCGGGCGAACTTCGGCTGAGCGCCTTTTCCGGATTGTCGGACGGCCCAGCCGGGGGTATACTCTAGGCGGACAAATGAAACACTACCTTAGCTTTCGCATGGTCCTCTTGCTTACCGCGAGCTTTGGTTTCTCCATTGCGGCCCGCGCCCAGGCTCCTCCGTCGTTCCAACACGAAATCCTCCCTCTCTTCGAACAACGCTGTTTTTCCTGCCACGGCGAGTCGCAGAAGATGGGCAGCCTGGATCTACGTTCCCTGGCGAGCATCATGGCCGGCGGCACGAGCGGTCCTGCAGTGGTGGCCGGCGATCCTGACAAAAGCATCCTTTGGCAGATGCTTGATAGCGGCAAGATGCCAATGGGCGGCGACGGTTTCAAGACCGGCGAAATGCAGTTGATCCGTTATTGGATCGAGAAGGGACGCTTCCCATCGTTACAGGCCGCGAGGCAGGAGAAGCAAGCGAATAAGATCACGCCGGAAGCGCGCAATTTTTGGTCTTTCAAGAAACCTGTTGCTCAGCCGGCGCCGACGGTCAGGCATGCCGAACAAGTGCGCACGCCCATCGATGCGTTCATCCTGAGCCGATTGGAAGAAAAGGGTTGGGCGATGAGCCCGGATGCGGATCGGGCGACGTTGATCCGGCGAGTCTATCTTGATCTGGTCGGCACGCCCCCAACGCCTGACGAAGTGCTCGCTTTCGTCAACGACCCCGCAGTTGATGCTTACGAGAAAGTCATCGAGAGGCTCCTTGCTTCGCCTCACTACGGCGAGCGCTGGGGTCGGCACTGGCTCGATGTGGCCGGGTACTCGGATTCGGTGGGCAATGCCGCTGACGAACTGCGTCCCGCGAGCTGGGAGTATCGTGACTGGGTCATTCGAGCCTTCAACGAAGACAAGCCTTACGACCGCTTTCTGATGGAGCAGCTCGCGGGCGATCAAATGGTCAACTACGAACCGGGCACTAGGCCGACGCCGGAGCAGGTCGACAGCCTCGTTGCGACCGGTTTCTTGCGCGCTCCGCCCGACATCACGGATGTCCAAACGATCTACCAAGTCGACAAGTGGTATGACGCGCTACAGACTACCGTCGAGACTTCGATGAAAGCCGTCACCGGACTCACGATCGGATGCGCGAAGTGCCACGACCACAAGTTCGATCCGATCTTGCAAGAAGACTACTACCGCATGACGGCCGTCTATCAGCCGGTTTGGGACCCGGAGAACTGGCTTCCGGCTGCAATCGGTTTCGGCGAATGGCCGACCCGCTATATTCTCGACGCCGACAAAGATGCGACAGAGGCGTGGATCGCGGCAAAGAGCGATCCCAGAGCGACCCGAACCCTCAGGCGGGAAGAGTATGCCCTCAACGATGCGTATGAGGAGTATCGACGCCGCCGGCTGGACGAGCTGACCGCACAGAGGTCCTCTGGATCTGGGCAGAGCGATGGCATCCCCGAAATTACGGACGCGGAGTTGGAGAAGGCCTATCCCGAGTTAGGGGAGCGTGCCGAAGCTTTCCGAGCGAAGAAGAACGCGTTGGAGGTTCCAACGCCGCGCCGCCTTTGGGCTGCGTGGGATGTATCCAAGGAGCCTTCGCCGACCTACCTGCTGCTTCGCGGCAACTATCTTTCGCCGGCCCAGGAAGTGAAGCCCGGCATTCTGGCTGTCCTGGATGATCCGGACAAGCCCTTCGCTTTTCCCGATCCCAAACCCGAGTGGAATCACACCGGCCGACGCCTCACCTTGGCGAAGTGGCTCACGCAGCCAGATCACCCGCTGACGGCTCGGGTCCTCGTCAATCGCGCCTGGCTCTATCACTTCGGCGAAGGAATTGTGCGCACTCCCGACGATTTCGGAACGACCGGTGCGCGGCCGACCCATCCCGAACTGCTCGATTGGCTTACTGTCAACTTCGTCAAGAACGGTTGGAGCTTCAAGTGGCTGCATCGCCAGATCATGCTGTCGACGGCCTACCGGCAGTCCTCGCTCGAACAACCTCAGAAGGTCGCCGCCGACCCGACCAATAAGTTACTGTGGCGCAAGGCTCCGATCCGCTTGGAGGCAGAGGCGATTCGCGATTCGATTTTAACGGTGAGCGGCGAACTCGAGCCGCGCATGTTTGGAAAGTATGAGCCCCTCACCAAGACCTCCGACGGCGAATGGATTGTCGACACAAAAAAGGGCGGCGACGACGCTCGTCGAAGCATCTACATCCTCAACCGGCGCAGCGCGTATCACAGCCTACTGCAGACGTTTGACGCACCTCCCATGGACAACGGAAATGCGCCGCAACGGTTTCGAGCGGCGCTGCCGATTCAGTCGTTGGCGCTAATGAATGGACCATTCGTGGTGGAGAGGGCGGAAGCCTTCGCGCGCCGCGTGATGTCGGAAAGGAATGAATTTGATGGACGAGTTCGCCGAGCGTTCGAGCTTGCGTACGGCCGCCCACCCGAGGACGGGGAACGCAATCTGGCGCACAAGTACCTAGAAGATCGATCGAATGACGTCGAGGCATGGCGTACTTTCTGCCAGGCGATCTTGGGGTCGAACCAGTTCTTGTACAGCTTCTAAGAAAAAGCGAGAGTATAGAGCGGAGATCGCAATGAACCGAAGAACAACGAGACGGCAGGCGCTCAAAGAGACAGCAGGAGGCCTGGGAGCTATCGCAGCCAGTTGGCTCATGCACCAGGAAGGTCTGGCGGCGACGCAGGAGCTATCCGGTCCGGCGAATCTGCTGCCTCGGGCGCCCCACTTTGCGCCGAAAGCCAAGTCGTGCATCTTTATCTACATGGGCGGTGCGCCGAGCACCATCGACATGTATGACCACAAGCCCAATCTGTGGAAGTACGACGGGAAGGAAGCGCCGTTCCTGATCAAGGGAAGGCGATTGGGCGGCTCTCAGCAGGTGATGGCGAGCCCGTTTGAGTTCAAGAAGTATGGCGAGTCCGGCCGCGGCGTCTCGGATCTATTGCCGCACTTCACGAAAGTCGTCGACGACGTCGCCTTCATTCGCTCGATGTGGACCGACCGCATCGACCATTCCACGGCGCAATTCACTTTTGCCAGCGGGCGGCCCATCGCAGGGTTCCCGAGTCTCGGCTCATGGGCGGCGTATGGACTTGGTACGGAGAATCAGAATCTGCCCGCCTTCGTTGCCCTTGAGGACAGTTCTGCAACCATCAAGCGGCGCGCATACGGCTCGGCTTGGTTGCCGCCTGTCTACCAAGGCACGTTAATGAACGTGGATGATGCGCCCATTCCTAACTTGACGAGGGCAGAGGGCGTCACCGAACTCGATCAAAAAGAGTTCCTAGAAATCTCGGCTGAACTCAACAAGCTGCAACAGAAAAAGTACCCCCTCGACCCTGACTTCGAAGCGCGAATTGCCAACTATGAGCTGGCCGCGCGCATGCAGTTGGAAGCGACCAAGGTGGCCGATATCTCGAATGAGAGTGAGGCGACGAAGAAGCTCTATGGGGTGGATGACGTGCATTCGGGCGCCTACGGCACCCGTTGCCTCACGGCTCGCCGTCTCGTCGAAAGCGGCGTGCGCTTCGTGACCGTGATCAACGGCGAATGGGATCACCACTCCGACATCAAGGAGAAGATTCAAGCCCTCTGCAAGAAGACCGATCAGGGCGTTGCCGCTCTGTTGATCGACCTCAAAAACCGCGGTATGCTCGACGAGACCTTGGTCGTCTGGGCGGGTGAGTTCGGCAGGCTTCCGACCATCGAAGCGCAAGAGGCCAAGCCGGGTCGCGACCACAACCCCTACGGGTTCAGCATCTGGATGGCGGGCGGCGGCATCAAGGCCGGAGTCGATTACGGCGACACGGATGAGTTAGGCTGGCAGTCGCTCGAAGAGTACAAAGTCAGTCACCACGACGTTCACGCCACGATTCTGCATCAGTTCGGTCTCGACGTCGATAAGCTGACGTTCGAGTACGAAGGCCGCAGCGAGACGCTGGTGGGAGTCCAGCCGCACCGCGTGGTTCACGAGATCCTCGCTTAGTAGCCCCTGTAATATACCTAGCTATCGGCCCGCCCCTCGATCCGCGGGCCACAACGGAGAAGTTTACATCATGCACAGGCGGAATTTTCTCACGCAGTCGATGGTCGCGACAGCCCTTTCAGCTGCCTATTTATTACCGCAGGAGGCGCAGGCCATAGGTGAAGTCCAACGACGTAAAGGCACCCGACTGAAACTATGCCTCAACGCCTACTCCTTCAACTCCGAGTTGTCGTCCGGGAGGATGACCATGGACGACGTGATCGATTTTTGCGCGGAGCATGAAATCGACGGCGTCGACATGACTGGCTACTATTTCGCGGGCTATCCGAACGTTCCCAGCGACGAGGTCATCTACAACCTCAAGCGGCACGCCTTCATGAACGGCGTGACGATCAGCGGCACAGGCGTTCGCAACGATTTTTCGCTGAGCGATCCCACCAGCAGGAAAGGGCACATGGACCTTGTGAAAGGTTGGACGGACGTGGCTGCCAAACTCGGCGCTGACGTGGTCCGCGTATTCTCCGGTCGGCAGATCGCCGCGTGGTCCACCTACGAAAGGACGCTGGAGTGGATGATTCCGGCCTTCAAGGAGTGCGCGGCGTACGGACAGGAGCGCGGAGTCATTATCGGACTCCAACATCACGACGACTTTCTGAAGACTGCCGACCAGACCATCGAAGTCGTCGAGGCCGTCAATTCCCCCTGGTTCAGCGTGATTCTCGATGTCGGCAGTCTGCGTCAGCACGACGTCTACGATGAGATTGAGAAACTCGTGCCCTATGCGGCTACCTGGCAGGTCAAGGAAGAAGTTTGGTTCGGCGAAAAAGCCGTGCCGATTGATCTTCGCCGTTTGAAGGCGGTCATCGACAAGACCGGATATCGCGGCTTCCTGCCCATTGAAGCGTTGGGCCGCGATGCCACCGTCAAAGAACGCGCTGCCCGAGTCGCTAATTTCGTCGGTCAAGTTAAGAACGTTTTCTTCTCGTAGGACAGGCCTTATGAAACGGATGATTCGTACTCTGGCGTTCCTTCTCGGCACGGCCACGGTGGTTTTCGGCGCTGACGGTTGGGTTACTCTCTTCGATGGAAAGACTCTCGATGGCTGGCGGCAAATCAACGGAACGGCGACCTACACGGTAGAGAACGGCGCAGTCGTCGGAACCTCCGTAGCTGGTTCGCCCAATAGCTTCCTTCGGAGTGAAAAGACTTACGGCGATTTCGTTCTCGAGCTTGAAGCTAAACTCGATACGCCCCTGAACTCAGGCGTACAGTTCCGCAGCCTAAGCACGCCGGATTTCCAGAACGGACGCGTACATGGTTATCAACTCGAACTCGACTCCAGTGAGCGCGGTTGGACCGCAGGGCTCTACGACGAGGCTCGCAACGGCTGGCTCTACAGTTTGACGCGACAACCCCGGGCGCGAGCCGCCTATAAGGCCGACGACTGGAACAGTTTCCGCGTTGAGGCGATCGGCGACAGCATCCGTACCTGGATCAACGGCGTACAGGCAACGAACTTGGTTGACCCCACAACCGCGGAGGGCTTCATCGCCCTGCAGGTTCACAGCATTGGCAAGGATATGGCCAAGCTCGGTAAGCAGGTCCGCTGGCGCAATATCCGCATCAAGACCACTGGGCTTGAGAGAGAGCGCCGCGCCGATGGTGATAAGGTCGAAGAATTCAACTACGTCGCCAACACCCTGACCGAAGCGCAGAAGGCGGCCGGCTGGACGCTTCTTTGGGATGGTAAGACGACCAAAGGCTGGCGCGGAGCGCGTTCGGATGGGTTTCCGCAGAAGGGATGGGCGATCCAGGATGGTACCCTCAGCGTACTGGCGTCGGGCCGCGGCGGTGATATCTACACGCTTCAAGAGTTCAGCGACTTTGAGTTAGAACTCGACTACCGCATAGCGGAAGGCGCCAACAGCGGCATCAAGTACTTCTGTGACCCGTCCCTGCTGAAAGATAAGGGCTCAGCCATCGGGCTGGAGTATCAACTCCTGGACGATGCACGCCACCCCGACGCCAAATTGGGCGTGGCAGGGAACCGCACGAGCGGCGGTCTTTATGATCTAATTGCACCCCACAATTCGAGTGAGCCCGGCGTCACCGCAAAACGCATCAACAGGCCTGGCACCTGGAATCGAGCCCGTATTGTGGTGAAGGGCAACCACGTCGAGCACTGGTTAAACAACTCCAAGATCGTCGACTACGAGCGCGGCACGCAGATCTTCCGTGCTCTTGTAGCCAACAGCAAGTACGCGCCCACGCCGAATTTTGGCGAGTGGGAAAAGGGGGCGATACTCCTACAAGATCATGGCGATCTGGTATCCTTCAGCAGCATCAAAATTCGCGATCTAACGAAGTAACCCCGCCTCCCGATAAGGATTCAACATCTTGCTACTGTCCAATCGAACGCAACTTCCCATCTTCTTGCTGGCCTCGGCGCTTCTAGTCGGTTGTGGTCCTTCCGAACCTGTCGCGACAGAGACCCCGGTTGAAGAAGCTCCGGCGCGAGTCGAGTCCTTCACGGTGGATCTGAGCTTCCCGGAAGAGGGTGCCGATGGGGCGTTTACGCGTCACTCGATCGTTGACGGCCCAACGGCAATTCTCGGCACTCTGGAGTCCCACTACTCGGTGCTTGAGGAAGGCAAGTCTTCGCACGCTCCCCATACGCATCGCGCAGAAGAGATCATTTTCCCGATCCACGGCGACGTAGAGATCTATCGAGGCCAGTGGGAGGACATCGAAGAGTCTCGTGTGCGCATCGGGCCAGGCCAGTTCATTTTCCACGCCTCGAATCACAGCCACGCCATGAGCGCCTTAGGGCCAGGCCCCGCACGCTACTGGGTTATGCAATGGGAAGGCGGCCCCACCGGAGCAGAAGACCACATCCTGCCGCCTTCTACTTTTGATTACCGCCAAGTGCCGGATATCGATGCTGCCTCTGGTGTTGGATCGGAAGTGCTGGTTGATTCGCAGACACCCAATGCCGGTCGATACCTCGGTACGTCCATCGCCATGGCATCTGGAGCAACCATTCAGACCGCAGCCAAGGACAGCGACACTGTCCTGATCACTCTGACAAGCGGCATCGAGATCAACGGCGAGGCTCTCGCCCAACACACCGTCGGCTACTACCCCGCCGGCATGGAGTTTGGCGTTGAAAACACCGGCGGAGACGTCGGACGCTACGTCGCCTTCGAGTTTTCGAAGTAGGCTTAGCGAACCAACGAATCGCTGATCCCCGGCAGCATCTTGCCGAATTTCTGGATGATCACTTTCTGAGTGAACTCATCGTGTTCCCTCAGAGCCGCCATGGCCTCATTGAGCCGCATCTTCTTGATTGCCGCTCTTACCTGTGCCTCGCCTTCTTTGCCCCAAGCTTCTCGCTCGGCGGCATTTGCGGGCAGCGCACGCGAGCTTCCGCCGCCATGGGCCATCACATCGGGAATCCACGATCCAAGCCTTAGGCTGCCTGAGTAGTGCATCTCGCTCAGTTTGGCGAGCCCTTTGTTTTCCGGCACGGGTCCTGCTGGCGCTGACTCCTTCGGGCCGTAGTCGCCTTGGACGGGCATGTCAATGAGCCTGCCAGCGATGTAGTGGCACCCGTAGACCTCTTTCGACAACTCCTCGCGGGGGATATTGAGAGCCCGGAAATGATCCCCCATCTCTATGTAGACGATTGGGACGTGCGTCTCCTCGAAGAACTCGCGCACGAGCGTCCCTCCGGTCAAAGGCGCTGGCCCGTGTCCCGATGATACGTACACCTGCCTGCGGAAACCCTGCCGGAGCAGGGAGCGTGCGACGATCTTTAGAAATCCTACTCCCTGCGACGGGGTCATATAGGTGCTAGAAGCCCCAATGACTGTCGTCCCAGGGAAAGAGTGAACCAGTCCCGGAAAATACACACCGCCAATCTCTTCGGCCATCGCCATGGCGTAGCCGAGAGCAGATGTGTAGTTACTGTCGGACGGCACGATTCCATTGGTTTCTACCGATCCAATCGGTATGAACACGACGTCACTTCGTTTCAGTTGTTCTCCAACCTGGGGCTCGCTGAGCCGCGTTACGTCGCGGGTGTGCAGAGGGCGTACTTGGCTCCAAAGTGGCGCTGTCTGAAGCGCGAAGTAGCACAAGAATCCCCAGGCGAAGACTCTCGCCACTTTCATTCTCGCTTGAGACTGGATCATTGAAAAACCTCTCTTCGGGCATGCGGAAATCAGCTTCCGGCGAGAGTATAGAACCTTTCTTATACCAAACATGTCAAGGGCGGAGTAAAAATAGACCAGGGCGGCGCCGGAAAACTAGACCAGCTTGGAGTGGAACGGC
>JAQCLD010000011.1 GCA_027592785.1 Acidobacteriota bacterium | reverse complement strand
TTCCAAGCGGGGAACCGGAGATGTCTTGGGGTCGACCCTAGTGTCTGTATCGCTCTTACGCTGCGGCTCGTCTGGCCTGGACCGCGTGCCCGAGACCCTGCTCCCACTGCAGTGGAGCCCCTGGCCGTATCTCGACTAACCAGGGATCTTCTGATTCAGTTGTAGCATGGGGGTCCTAATTTTCTTGGGAGGGGGCCTATCTCGTGGATGTCACCAGTCTCCTAGAAGACGCCTCTATCGGCGCGCGGCTCGGTTAGGCGGATACGCTGCTGGCACCGCAGCAGGGCGAGTGGAATCAGTATTCAAGAATGGCGCTCTGTCGCGATTCGCCAGGTCACAACGCCTATGCTAGTATTTGATACAGCTTTCGACCGTAGCGCCCATACTGTTTCTATCGTCGGTGATGCTAAACGTCATTTCTGGTCATATCGCGCTAGCCTACATTGACCCTGGGTCCGGGAGCCTTGCGGTACAGGCGATTTTGGGATTTGTCGCTGGCGGCCTGGCCCTCGGTGCGGCCGGTTGTCGAAAGATTCTCGGGTTATTCACGCGTTCCGGCGCCTCAAGCACTTCGCGCAAGCGATGACGCCCGGGGCGAATCGGGCTACGTCCCACCCAGCCTCTTTTCGAGATCCGACCGGTCGGGTCTACGTTCTAGAAGATCGCATTCTCCGAGTTATCTCCGGGAAGGCGGTAAATGACTACCGTTTCGCCCGGGATACCGGGTTCCTCGACCGTCTAGCGGACAAAGGTTGGATCGTCCGAAGCGTCGAACTCGACGCATCCTGCATGGAGTTTGACGGCCCTCGCCCTTCCGATTCGGACGTCCTGGTCGAGCATCCGAGAATCCCTTTCATCTCCTATCCTTACGAGTGGCCTTTTCGCTCACTGCAACTCGCCGCGTTGCTGCACCTCGATATTCACCTCGCGGCCCTGGACGCCGGCTTGAACCTTTCCGACGCGACCGCCTACAACGTACAGTTTGTGGGCTCCAAGCCGGTCTTTATCGATATCTCTTCCTTTGTTCGATACAAAGAAGGCGAGTATTGGCTCGGCCATCGGCAGTTTTGTGAACAGTTCCTGAACCCGCTATTGCTCCAGGCGACCACTGGCGTGCCGTACCAACCTTGGTACCGAGGCGCCCTCGATGGGCTGTCGGTAGCCCATCTGGCGCAATTGTTGCCGTGGCGCACGCGCGCCAATTGGAGGTTCATCGCGCATATCTTTCTGCCCAACCATCTCCAGAGGTCAGCGGTCGCGGGCCACGCCGGACCGGTCGAAGGAACCTCGAAGAAACAACGTCCCCTCTCTCGATCCGCCTTCGTCGCGCTCTTGCGCCAACTGCGTACTTGGATCGCGGGCCTGACGGCAGCCGGCGCGGACGCGTCCACATGGAGCGACTACGAGTCAAGTCGGACATATAACGAACGCCAACAAGCCGAACGACTCGAGTTCGTGCGCTCCTTTATCTCCATCTCGGCTCCGAAGGTGCTCTGGGACTTCGGCTGCAACGCCGGCGAGTTTTCCATTGCCGCCCTTGACGCGGGAGCTACCACCGTCGTGGGGTTTGACTTCGACCACGGCGCCCTCGCTACAGCCGTTGATCGAGCCGAACGCTCGGACGCAAGTTTCCTGCCGCTGTTTCTCGATGCGGCCAATCCCAGTCCAAGTCAGGGCTGGGATGAGCGCGAACGGCAGAGCCTTCGAGCTCGATCTAATGCGGATGCATTGATCGCAATGGCATTCGAACATCACCTCGCCATCGGAAAAAACGTGCCTCTGCCCCAACTACTCGACTGGTTGATCAGTCTGGCCCCGAGAGGCGTGGTGGAATTCGTGGGTAAGCGAGACCCACAAGTTCGTCGCATGTTGTCGCTTCGTGAGGACATCTTTCCCAACTACTCCGTTGAAGCCTTCACCGCTTGCCTCGCCGACCGTTCCGCGATCGTGAAGCAGCATCGCGTTACCGATTCCGAGCGTCACCTTTTTTGGTATGAGACCTCCTCATGAATATCTCCGACGTCGCTTCGTTTCGTATCCTTGGCGTGCTCTCGATCACGTTTGCGATCGCTTTCGTCGCAATCTGCATTCCCGCGGGAATTTACAGCGCCAATGAAATCGACTTCGCGTTGCCTCTAGCGACTCTTCTCGCCGTCGCGTTGCCGTGGGCCGCGCTTGCAGCAGTCCTGCTCTCCATTCCTTTCGCGATGCGCAACCGAACCCTTCTGCGGCTCCTTGCCGCCGCATGGTTTGCGCTCGCCGTCTCCGTTTGGGTCTCAGCAAGCTTCTTGGTGTTTGACGTCGGCGTGTTGGACGGCCGGACGCAAATCGACGTTCCTGCAAGCCAACAGATTCTCAGCGCCATCGTCTTGCTGGCGACTGCATCATTGAGCGCACTGGCGGCTTTTCGGGTTCAGCGAAGAGCTCTTGTTGCGATCGCATGCTTGACTCTCGCCCAACTCGGCGGGAGTCTTTTCCACCTGGCCACGGTATCGCCTCGCGGCGCGCGGACGGCGGAGGCCGACCCTGCCACGGTCGCTGAATTGTTTCGCCTCTCTGATCAGAAAAACGTCCTGGTCGTTGTTCTCGATACTTTTCAATCGACTCTATTCGAGGACTATCTCGAGAAAAACCCGAGTATTCGCGAGGACCTCGCCGGTTTCACCTTCTATCGCGATACGACCGGATCAGCCCCAACGACCTACGCGAGCATGCCCCCGATCCACTCCGGCGTCAAATTTGATCCCGAGCGCTCGCTGAAAGCAACTTATCAAGAACTGGTTCGTTCAGGATCCTTTGTCGCCCAACTCGCTCGGTCAGGCTATCACGCGTCGTTGGTCCACGCCGTCATAGGCGTCTGCCCTGAAGGCGCTCTGTGCGTTGAGGATTACCAAGTGAGCGATGGAGTTGGAAGGGCCACGTTTTCGTACTTGAGTTTGCTCGATGTGTCCTTGCTGCGTGCGGCTCCCGCGCGGGTCAAGGGTTGGATCTACAACGACGGTGCTTGGCGCGCAAGGCTCCTAACGGATAATGCACGAACACTGACTCGCCCGATCCGCCACCAACGATTCCTGAAGAGATTCGGCGACAGCGTACATGTTGCGGGCACTTCGCCCACGATCAAGTTCATCCATCTGATGACAACGCATCCTCCTATCGAGATGAGCGATGCGTGCGCGCCTTTGGCTGAACCATTGCCGTTTTCGCGCGCAAACTTCGGTCTCCCTGCAACCTGCTCGATCAATACCGTCCGTCATCTGCTGGACCGGTTGAAGTCGCTTGGTGTCTATGACGCGTCCTTCATCGCCGTGATCGCCGACCACGGCGCAAGCCTCCGCCCAAACCCGGAGTCGAACCGGATTGCCGGCGCCGCTATGCCGCTGCTCCTCGTCAAACCGGCTTTCGCCCAAGGACCGATGAAAATCTCAGACAAGCCCGCCGAGATCCGAGATCTCGCCGCGACTGTTTGCAAGGAGACGGGTGACTGTCGCAGTTTAGACGGCATCCCGCTCGATGAGTTGCCGGAGTCGCGACAGCGTTCGTACTTCCACTACGTTTGGAGAAACTAGTATTGGAATCATGACCGCATCGAGATGGTGGAGGAATTCCAAATCGACGGACCCGCTTGGCGGCCGACCTCCTGGACCAGGCTTCACATTCCCATTCTTCCGACGGGCCAGACCGTGCCTTTCAACGCGAGTTTTCCGGCACAAGCGCGCTTCCTCGATTGGGGTTGGTCGAGTCTCGAACCCTGGGGGGTTTGGTCGGATGGTCCTTCCGCCGCACTATCCTTTTCGAGCGTCTCGGCATCGCAAAAGCCCATCGACCTCGTCGTCGACGCCTGGATTTACGTCAGGCCCGAGACGCCCTTGCTTGCGCTATCCCTGACCGCCAATGACCAGCCGATAGGCACCTGGGAAATCGAGTATCCGCAGACGACTGTGACCCTGCGGGCGCAGATCATGCCTGAGATGTGGAGGGGAGGAGATCGAATGACCCTTGAATTCGACATGGACCGCGCGATTCCGCTTGAGAGTCTGCCGCCCCCCCCTCCCCGAATGCTAGGCGTGGGTTTGCTTTCGGTGCGGCTTGAACCTGCGCCGATGAAAATCGACTAGCTCAATCGCGGCTGACGAAAGAAGTCATGGGGAACCTAAAGGAACTGGAGGGGGACATCCATGATAGGAACGGATGGTCGCCGGAGGCGCGCACCCGAGCGGATGAAAATGGGTTCGATGAGGTAGACCGGCAATTCTCCCCCTATCCGTTCGCCTCGACGGGATAGGGCGGCGTTGACATCCGAGCACGCTCAAGGCGAAACTCGACTTGATCCTCCGGCGAACTTGAGCTGGTCCTCTATGAACTCGCAGGCGGGGCCCCCAGGAGGGAGCTTTACCGTGGCGATGTCATTCCTAGACAGACTCTATCAGAGGGTACTCTTTCCTTTTGTCGGGCCGCTATTTGACTCTCGCGCTCGATCGGCTGGCAGTCGACCTTCCTCACTGATGGATTCTTTGCCCGACTTGCCTCCGGAGACTTCTACGTCGGTACGGTCGTGGAACTTCCGGTCGAGGTTGGAGCAGCCGGTGATTAAGTCGAGTGCGCAGAACCGCGAGGACGTCATGCTTGCTCGTGCGTTCGACCACAAAACGGACGGGTTCTACATCGACGTGGGCGCCATGGATCCGGACGAGATGTCCATCACCCGCTATTTCTACGACCTAGGGTGGCGAGGCATTAACGTCGAGCCTGATCCTCGTTTTTTTAGCCGTCTTGTAGAGGCGAGACCGGGGGACGTCAATTTGCCCATCGCTCTGTCATCTCAAGAAGGTCGCCGCAACCTCTACGTGTCCCAAACGAAAGGCCTGACGAGCCTCTATTCAGAACGTATCCGTGATTTTGGCGAAATCCAGCCGCACTTGGTTAATACAAGCACGCTCGCTGCCGTTTGCGAACGCCACGCGAAGCAGGACATCGATTTTCTGAAGGTCGATGTCGAAGGCGCGGAGACCGAGGTTCTCCGTGGATCCGACTGGCAAAGATTCCGGCCGAAGATCGTCCTCGTGGAGTCGACCGCCGTCAACTCATACGAGTCTACTTGGCACGAGTGGGATCCCATTTTGACCCAGGCCAGCTACAAACTCGTCTACGAAGACGGCATTAATCGCTTCTACTGCCGGATGGAGAGTTTGGAGCTTGAAGGGGCGTTCGGTTTGCCCCCGAATGTGTTGGACAACTATGTCACGGCCGACCTAATCAGGGAGCAGGTGCGCCGCAATGCACTTGAGAAGGAGGTCGCAGACCTGAGGGATAGGCTAGCTCGGTTGGATGCTGGCGAGACTAACCCCGGGGATGCAGACATCGGAGCCTCCTAGGGGGTTGGCAAGATGCGCTCCGAACACGGTGCGTAGGTGATGGTGATGGCAGCTAGAATCGGCCCGGAGAAGAGACTAAGCTCATGCGGATCATGGTTAACCGACACTGCGAACTAGAACGCAAAACCGGTATCGGCAACTACAGCAACCAAGTTGTGGATGCCATGCATCGATTGAACTCTCCCATGACCGTAGAGAGCTTTCCCCAAGGATGGGTGAAAGAGATCGAGTCCTACCGCGCTCGAACGAGGATCAGCAAGCTGAGCAGATCTGATCCTAGATCTACCCTTAACGGAACCTCGACGGAATCCTCGCCTTCTCCTCGCTTCTTGACCGATCGATTGCTTCGTTTAGGGAAGAGCCTCCATCGAAGCTGGTCGCCTGAACCGTTCTGCGACAAATCGTTACATCGCCACTTCCGTTCGTTGTCGTCCAAGTGCGACCTCTACCACGAACCGAACTGCATCCCTTGGGAAAGTGGTATGCCGACGATTACTACGCTGCCGGACTTGTCTGTCGTGCTCCATCCCGAGTGGCATCCCACTGCGCGCATCGAGTTCTACGAAGAGCACTTTGAACGCGGGATGAAGCAGTGTCAGCGAATCCTCACCATTTCCGATTTATCGCGTCGCCAAATCGTCGAGGAACTTGGCTTTCCCGCCGCACTAGTTACGCGAACGTACTGTGGGGTCAATCCCGACTTGCGCCCGCTTCCTGCGGAGGCAGTTCGTCAGCGCAAACAAGAAATGGGATTGCCTGAGGACTATCTGCTCTATGTCGGCACGCTTGAGCCGCGAAAGAATCTGTTGATGCTGCTCAAAGCATACTGCTCGTTACCTGCGAACGTACGCGACCACTGCCAGCTCGTGCTCGTGGGAGGATGGGGCTGGAACACGCAAGAATTGGCGGCATTCTTGGAGGACCAGGCGCGCTCGCGCGGCGTGATGCACCTCGGCTACGTACCGGACGAACAACTCATCACGCTTTACAACGGAGCAAGAGCATTGCTCTTCCCTTCGTTCTACGAAGGCTTCGGACTTCCGCCCTTGGAGATGATGGCCTGTGGCGGTGCGGTGTTAGTTTCAACGGCGGAAGCTCTGGTGGAAACCACCGGCGGCCACGGGCATACGATTGATCCCCACGACGACGACGGTTGGCGATCCGCAATGCTCCGCATCATCCAAGACGACGAATGGCGCGACCACCTGCGCCAAGGCGTCGTGGCCTGGGCCAAACGCTTCACCTGGGAACGCTGTGCCGAAGAGACACTCGAAGCGTATCGCCTCTGCCTCGATGCGCCATCCACACCAACGCCGCTGCGTTCCGTGATTGATCGCCTTGGCGAGCCGTAATGCCCACGTGCCTGACGCATTTTCTTCACGGCGAATCGCAGGGCACGGCGGATTCGATCACGGCAGGACGTTGCACTATGGGCTGTTAAGAGTACCCTTGATGGTGTCGTACTCGGCAAAGCTTATCCGTCGAGATTCAGCTCGTGGGAAGACGCGCCGGTCTTGCACGCAACATTGGGAACGACCTCGACGGAGCCGACAGGCGCGTTGCTAGTGTCCTTCCATTGGGATCGAGGGAAACCCCGAACGTCGTGTGCCGTAAGATGGACTACCGGGCCTCAGATCGCGGGGCTGCGTTCGATAAACAAGAGGTTGCAAAGGGAAAATGACCAAACCCACGGCATTGATTACTGGGATCACCGGTCAAGACGGCAGTTACCTAGCCGAACTGCTCTTACAGAAAGGGTACGAGGTGCACGGGATTGTCCGGAGGGTTGCATTGGAAGACCCCGCTCATCGACTCTCCAGAATCACCGGCATTCAAGACCAACTTGTTTTGCATGCGGCAAGCCTCGAGAGCTATCCGAGCCTATTTAGCGTGTTCGCCAACCATTCCTTCGACGAGTGCTATCACTTGGCGGCTCAGAGCTTCGTAGCGGAGAGTTTTCGCGACGGTTTCTAGACGATGAACACCAACATCAACGGCACGCATTATGTACTGGAGGCGATTCGCCAGACAAATTCGAAATGCAAGATGTACTTTGCCGGCTCAAGCGAAATGTTTGGCAAAGTGAGGACGACGCCCCAGAATTAAATGACGCCGTTCTATCCGCGTAGCCCTTACGGCATAAGCAAGTCCACGGGGTTCGACTTGAGTCGCAACTATCGAGAAGCTTATGGGCTATTTTGCGCCAGCGGCATTCTCTTTAACCATGAGAGCCCCAGGCGAGGGTTTGAGTTCGTGACCAGGAAGATCACCAGCTCGGTCGCCGCCATAAAGGCGGGCCTGAGGAACGAACTAAGGCTGGGTAACCTCGATGCACGGCGCGACTGGGGCCACGCTCTAGATTACGTTCGCGCGATGCATCTCATCGTCCAGGAGGACCAGCCGGACGATTTCGTCATTGCAACGGGAGAGACCCACTCCGTTCGTGATTTCTGTGAGCTCGCGTTCTCCTATGCTGGTCTCGACTACGCCCAGTATGTAAAGGTCGACAAACGTTTCCTCCGGCCTGCGGAGGTCGATCTTCTGGTCGGCGATGCGTCTAAGGCAAAGCGTGTGCTCGGGTGGGTGCCGACGTACACCTTCGAGGAACTGGCTGCCGAGATGGTTGAGGCCGACTTGGCGGACCTTCAACTCCCCGGGCGAACGGCCTCAATTTGGACTTCGTAGGACACCTGAGAACGGCCCTGCAAAACTACACCACGGGGAGTCTGGTGACTGGTGGCTGATCGGGGACAACCCCTGCGGGCGGGCGCAGGTGCCGGGGACCGCCAGCTAAGGCTTGGATGTACGTCGCTCAAGGCAAGATCGGGGTCGAAGTGACCGAGTTGGAGGGCGATGTAAGAGCGGGGCGTGTTATAACAGCGATCCTGCGGCAATGTCATGAGAATCACCAGAATCAGCATCTACCAGGTCGATCTTCCGTTACATGAAGGGGGCTACAACTGGTCCGGCGGAAAGTCGGTGTCAGTTTTCGATAGCACCGTTGTAGGTGTTGAGACGGACGCTGGGCTGACCGGTTACGGGGAGGTTTGTCCGCTAGGGCCAGCTTACCTTCCAGCCTACGCCGCCGGCGCCCGGGCGGGAATCCTGGAGCTGGGTCCGCACCTGATCGGCTGTGACCCGATACAACTGGGCGCATTGAACCGCCGCATGGACGCGGCGCTCAAGGGTCACCCCTATGCCAAGTCAGCCATCGACGTAGCGTGCTGGGATGTCCTGGGGCAGGCGGCGCGAATGCCGATCGCAGAGTTGCTTGGCGGGCGGTACGGAGCGGATTTCGTGCTCTACCGCGCGATCTCCCAGGATTCTCCTGATGCGATGGCCCAACGCGTGGCGGAATATCGAGCAGAGGGCTACCGGCGCTTCCAATTGAAGGTCGGCTCGAAGCCTGAAGTGGACATCAAGCGCATCCGGGCGGTGTCCGAGGTTCTCAAAGAAGGTGACTTATTGGTCGCCGATGCGAATACCGGCTGGTTAACCCACGAAGCGCTGCGAGTTGTCCGAGCGGTCAGCGATCTCGACGTTTACATCGAGCAGCCGTGTTTGTCCTATGAGGAGTGCCGTAGCATCCGCGAGAGGACGAATCACCCGTTCATCCTCGACGAGAGCATCGACGGAATCGAACCCCTATTGCGTGCGGCCGCGGATCGTTGTGCGGACGTTGTGAATATCAAGATCAGCAAGCTCGGAGGGCTGACCAAAGCCAGACAGGTCAGGGATCTTTGTGTCTCGCTCGGCATAGCGATGACAATCGAGGACAGTTGGGGCGGCGATATCACTACCGCGGCCATCGCACATCTGGCGCACAGCACGCCGACAGAGTTGCTGTTCACATCGACTGACTTCAATAGCTACGTGACGGTCAGCATCGCCGAAGGGGCGCCTCAACGGCAGGAAGGTCGACTGAGCGCGTCGCGAGAACCTGGTCTGGGAGTGACGCCGCGCATGGACGTGTTGGGCGATCCCGTTATGGTGATCGAGTAGATTACCCGGCTATCTGCAGTCCTATACCAAGCTCCTGCGCCCTGTTCAGTGCGGCCCGCGAAGCTGCCACATCTTGTACTGCAAACCCGACGGACTTGAAGAGGGTGATTTGATCGTCCGTGGTGCGCCCCGAGGCTCGACCACGCACGAGGTCGCCGAGCTCACAATGAATGTGACTCTCGGTGATCGAATCGTCGGCGATGGCCTGCAGAATGTCGCCGGCCTCCTCGAGCGCGGCTTGGCGCTCGTCGACGATTAGCAAGGAACGCGCCACGGTCGCCGAAGGGATCTCCCGCACGCTCGGCTGGAACGAGCCAATAGCGTTGAGATGCGTTCCCGGGTTAACGTCCTGGTCATCAAAGACAGGGCTCCCTGAGGTCGTGGCAGTGCACACGATATCGGCGCCACGCAGGGCCTCGGAACTGTCCGAAGTTGCTCTGACATCAGTGGGTATTCTGCCTTGGCCCCGGAGTTCACCGACGGCGGCCTCCGCGCTGTCCAAGTTGGGGTTGCAGACGCGCACTTGTTCGATGTCTCGCACACAGCAAACGGCTTCAACCTGCGTACGTGCCTGAACCCCGCTGCCGATCACAGCTAGGATCTTGCTGTCCTGCCGGGAGAGCAGATCGGTCGCCAGCCCGCAAGCGGCAGCCGTGCGGATCGCGGTTAGCGATGGGCCGTCTAGTATGGCTGAGGGTTGGCCGGTTTCAGGATCGATGACCAGCACCAAGCCCTGGATTGTGGGGATCCCCCGCAACTTGTTGCCCGGAAACACCGAGACCACCTTGACCGCAAGCGCTGCCGTCTCGTCGTCGATCGCGCCTGGCATCACTAACGTAACGCCGCGTGAGGAGGACAAAGAATTGCGCATCGGCATCTGGACTCGTCCCTCTGCCATAGCGGCGAAGGCCGATCGCATGGCGTCGATCGCGGCCGGCATGGGAAGAGCTTGCCGCATCTGTTTGGAGTCAAGAAAGAGCAATAGAGCCGCCAGGTCCAGAGTACCGCGATACCGCTCGTCCGCAGCTCATTGCTGTCCTCCGCGGGTCCGGCCTCCCTGCGGCACGTGTTCCTGAAGATAGCGCGTCATCAACTCCCGCAGATGCCGTGTCGTGTTCTCGCCCTCGCGGATGGCATGAGTGCGATTCGGATAGGACATCATCGTAAACGGCTTGTTGTGATGGATTAGCTCGTTAATCAGCATTTCGGTTGTCTGGTAGTGACAGTTGTCATCCCCGGTCCCGTGGATCAACAGTAGGTTCCCTTGCAGCTGATCGGCGAAGTTGATCGGCGAGCCCTCCAAGAATCCATCGGGATTCTCTTCGGGGCGTCCCATGTAACGCTCCTGGTAAATCGAGTCATAGTAGCGCTGATTGGGGACCGGGGCTACAGCAATGGCGGTCTGGTAAAGATCGGGATACTTGAAGATGGCGTTCAGACTCATCGAACCGCCGCCACTCCAACCCCACACGGCCACACGCTCAGGATCAAGATCAGGCCGCTGCAGCAGAATCTTGCGTACGGCTGCAGCCTGCTCCCGCGGCGCCACAACGCCGATCTTCTGGAACGCCGTTTTGCGCCAGGCGCGACCTTTAGGAACCTTCGTCCCGCGGTTATCGAAGCTCATGACGACGTAGCCCTGCTGAGCCAACATCACGTGCCACAGGTGGTGACGAGGCGACCAGCGATCAGCGACCGTCCGCCCTGCAGGCTCTCCGTAGACGTGGACCAAGAGCGGATAACTCTTGTCAGACTCCATCGCGCGGGGCTCGATACTCCAGGCATCCAACTCAACGCCCTCCTCGATCTCGACTTGAAAGAACTGTGTTGGCGAACTGTCGAGTTCCCGCATCTTGAGCCGCAACTCATCGTTCGTCACCAGCGTCTCGACGACCCTGTGATCCGGCAGAGAGATCAGTTCGACTCGCGGAGGGTCGTCGATCGTGCTGACGGTATGGATCGCCCACTCGCCGTTGGGGGCGACCTCATATTCATGCCACCCCTGCGCATCGTTCGGAGTCAAACGCTCAAGTCTCGAACCGTTCAGTCGTACACGATATAGGTACTGGCGCGTTGCATCGCCCGGGGAGGCCTGTAGATAAGCCCAGCCCTCGTCTTGTCCCACCCAGAGCAGGCGGATCACATCGAACTCGCCGGTGGTGATGCGCTCGACGTCGCCGCTCTCAAGCAACACGCGGTAGGCGTGTCGCCAGCCGTCCCGCTCGCTGATCCAGGTGATCTCTTTCGCCTCATCAAGCCAGAGAGTCTCATCGTGGGCATCCACCCACGCGTCGTCCTTCTCGACAAAGACTTCCCGCGTCGCGCCACTGAGCGCGTTCGCAAGGATGACATGGTTTTCGTTCTGCGCCCGATTGAGCACTTGCAGCAGCAGGCGTTCTGAACTTCCCGCCCATTGCATCCGCGCGATGTACTGATTGCGCGAGTCGCCGGGAACCTGCATCCAGCGCGTCTCACCGGTCCCGACGTCGGCTACTCCGACCCGGCTCGCCGAGTTCTGCTGGCCTACCTTGGGGTAGGGAATCCAGATTACCTTGGGGTAGAGCGAGTCGGTGTTGTTGACTAGCGGAACCTCGGAAACTCCAGTAGTGTCAAGCTGCCAGTAGGCGATCGACCCACCATCGGGGCTCCAGCGAAAACCATCTCGCAGCCCGAGTTCTTCTTCATACACCCAGTCGAAAGTCCCGTTGATGATCTCTTCGGTGGGCGTCTCCGTGAGTTTGCGGATGGAATGATCATCCACCTCCTCGACATAGATATTGCGCTCGTGAACATACGCCACTCGCCGCCCGCCCGGAGAGATCTTGGCGAACATGAGGCTCGACGGGGGGACGTCTCCTCCGAGCTTGGTTAGTTGTCGGCTGGAACGATCGAGCAACCAATAATCTCCCCGCGTGTTCTGCCTCCAGACCCTCTTAGAGTTTGTGTAGACCAGCACGAGCGAACGGTCCTCCGAGAAAGCGTATCGCTCGACATCGAGAGGGCTCGAACTCCCGGAAGGAGTCAGCAGTTCCGACGAGACTAACGTCTCCGTCTCAGCTGAGTCAGGATAATGGAGCACTATCCGCGGGTCTGCACCGTCCTCCTTGTTCTTAGCTAGAGTCGTGAAGGCGCCGTTGTCGCCGAACCATTCGGTTCGGAGTGTCTCGGCCTTGAACTCATCGGTAGAGTAAAGCCTTTCGAGGGTGAGACGACCGTCAGCGGCGACAACGGCTCCGCCAGAAGTGATAGCCAGAAGGGCCGCTGCGATAAAGAGACGGTTTGTCATGATTGGCTTGAACTCCATCGGCCAAAGCGGCCGTCCATCATATTTTGCCCGCATCGACGTTGACATCCTCTAAGGCCGACCGCAGCATCAGAATCGCTGCATACAGCACGACCATTATTACCAGCCAGCGGATAGCGAACAGCGGTAGCGACTTCACTACGAATGCGGCCAACGGAACGCCCAGGAGTCCACCGACGGCGAGTCCAACTGCGACGGTACGCGAATAAGCTTGGCGCTGGAGGAAGCGAACACTGGCCACCGGCATCAAGAAGGCAGATGAACCCATCATGATGGGGAAGGCCGCAGCCGGGTTCATGCCGAGCAGGCTCACCAGTGTCATGCAGGGTGCATAAAAGCCAACGCCCAATGTGCTCACTGCGCCGAAGATAAAGTTGCCCGCCATGCCAACTGGCAAACGCCATCCCTCAAGCCGCAGCGAATTCCCACCGATGGGGAACAGCTCCATCTGACTCATAAACATAGCGACAGCAGCCAGGAGCAGCGCACTGCTCATACCGATCTGTACGGCTCTCCGTGATAGCCCCGCAACCAGTCCTGCGCCAAACCAGGCTCCGATCACGGCAGCTACGATCATCAAAGTCAGGGTGACGACATCAACTTCAACAACCAATATATATACGAATGCCTGGAATATGACCGGAAGTGTGTGGCCCACGTTGAGTGTCCCGGGAATCAGCCTGTCGGGGACCATCCGCATGAACTTGAAGACGGATGTGGTGGTGGCGAAAGAGCCAATTCCCAACGTGTCGAAGAAGTTGGTGATAAACCCGGTTGCTAGATGAGTCTTCGAGGGAATCTGAAATGAGCCGGACTCAGAGCTGCGGCCTCTGCGGAACGATTTGCGGAGTGAAGCCAATAGCGTTGCCAGATAGAAAGTAGTGAACCCTCCCAACGCAAGGAATATGATTTGTTTGGCTGTCATGTGCCTAACAACCTAACTGCGAATCGTCTGCATAGGCCATTCCACTGCATCTGGGACGAATCGTTGGCGATCTCGTTGCGGCAGCTCTGCGAGGAGAGGAGATGATTTGCTTCCACTCGCGAGCCAAGCGTTGTGCTGTAGCCATCTTCTCGCACGTTCCCCGAGTTCCTTGCTACAAGTCCGCGTGTAGGCAAGAACGGCCTGGAGCCAGATAGGATCCCGACGCAGGTCCCGCGCTATGCGGCAATGCGATAGACCGCCTCGGCAGACCGTAAGATCAGCGAGCCTTGAGCGATTGCCGGAGTCGCCATGCATTGTTCTCCGATCGAGTTCTCGCGAATCAGCTTGTATTCCGGGCCAGCTTCCAAGACGAAGCAGTCGCCCTCCTCGCTCAGGCAAAACAACTTTCCGTTGTAGGCCCACGGGGATGCGGTGAAGGCGCTCGCTCCGGCCCGGAAACGCTGTTTGCCGTAGATTTCCTCACCAGTCTTAGCGTCGTGGCAGGTTAGGAAACCTCTGTCGTAGAGCGTGTAGTAATAATCGCCATAGAGCAGCGGCGACGGGTTGTAGGGCGCCCCTTGAGGCAGACTCCAAGCGATCGAAGCATTCGAGGTGGAGCCGTCACTCAGGCTGATGTCTCCGCTGGCGCCGGGCCGGACGACGAAAACCGGCCGGTGTTCGTCTCCCACGTAGCCGGATGCGACGTAGAGTAGTCCGTGAGCTGAAAAGGGCGTCGGAATCACAATGGACGACATCCTGGAAATTTCCCAAAGCAACTTGCCGTCCAAGTCGTAGGAGCGGACTTTTTGGCGCCCGGTCGTCACAATCTCGGTCCTGAGCTCGTTGTGCCAAACGTAGGGTGAAGACCAATTGCTAGGCTCGTCTCGCTCAACCCGCCAGATCTCTTCGCCGGTGATCTTATCGAGCGCGACCAGGTAGGACTGCTCTTCGTTGTCATTGACTATGTAGAGCCTTCCGTCGTGAAGAGCGGGAGATGACGCCGTGCCCCAGGCGTCGCGGGTCTCGACCGGTTGCGTTCTCCTCTGCCACAACAACTCGCCGTCCAGGCCATAGCAGAGCGTACCGATCTGACCGAAGTGCGCGTATAGGCGCTCTCCGTCGGTTACCGGAGTCTCGGATGCGTAGGAGTTTTTCAAGTGACGAGGCGCCTTCGGAGCCGAGCGCTCGACCTCACGCTCCCAAAGCATATTCCCAGACGCGAAATCCAGGCAAACCACGCTCCAACGATGAACGTCCTTTGAAGCCTCCAGTCGATTTCCACCGAAATACAGTCCTGGCTTGGGAGGTTCGACAAGGCCTTCCGAGACAACGTTGGCGAGAAACACGCGATCTCCCCAGACGATGGGACTGGACCAGGCAACGCCCGGGAGCGGAACCCTCCAGGCAACGTTCTCCGTAGCGCTCCAGGTCTCCGGTAAGCGGTTGTCGTCGTCAGAGACGCCGCGGGCTCCAGGACCGCGGAACTGGCCCCAGTTTGTCGGGGAGGCGGCGAAAAGCGCAGGGGCACACGCAAGAGCAGAGAGTATGGAGCGGCGCGTCAACATAGCCGCTATTGTAGTCCGGAAGCCAGGGCGGTCCGCTGACGGCGCGGTGGCGGTTAGCGTTCATGACCCATCTCCTGCTCCGGGCTCGCCTCTGGGTCGACTCGGTCGCCGAGCAACTTCACCCAATGCGCGAGTTCTTCAGCTCGAAGTTCAGAGAGCTGACCGGCTTCAAGGCCATACACTTGATCCGCCTGCGCGACAACGCGATAGTCGTGGCTGACGATTAGGGTGGTCGGCCCTGTGTCTTGCTGCTTGAGGTTCTCCAAAAATCGACTGATGGAATCGACGTCCAGATGATTCGTCGGTTCGTCGAGGATCAGCAGCATCGGAGTTCGATACAAGGCTCTGGCGATGGCCAAGCGTTGTCGTTGTCCGCCGGAGAGTCGAACGCCTTTGTCGCCGATTTGCGTTTGGTATCCGTCGGTCAGGCTCTCCACAAAGTCCTGGGCGGTGGCGACTCGGCAGGCCTCCCTGGCGCGGTCGATGTCGGGCGCGTTGGCGCCGTACGCCACGTTCTCGAGAATCGAGCCGGAGAAGAACGTCGGCTCTTGCTGGACGACTGCCAGCGAACGTCGCAGTTCAACAATGTCCAGATCGTCGTAGGACATCTTGTCGGCGAAGAGGCTGCCCTTTCTCGGACGGTAGAATCCACACAGCAGATGGATGATCGTGCTCTTCCCGCTGCCGTTGGGTCCGACTATGGCCACGTGTTGACCGGGCAGCAGGAGCAGCGAGGCATCGGTCAGCACCGGCTCGCGTTCATAGTCGAAGCAAACGTTTCTCAGCTCAAAGGCGCCGGTCGGCGAGATTCGACCTCTACCGCGATAGTCGTGTGGGTCTTCTTGGTCGAGGAGCAGGTTCAAACTCTTCAACGCCTGGACGCCGAGCACGACTAGCGGTACCGCAGCCGCGATGGTGGTCGCCCGGCTTCTTAGCAACCCGACGACGACGTAGAACGACATCAATTCGCCCAGGGTCATCGTCCCGTTGGCAACCGCGTAGCCGCCGCCGGCCAAAATCGCTACGCTGCCCACAATGGACACGCTATTCTGCGCAAGGCTGTAGGCGGTTTGAAGCCAGGCAACGCGTCCGCTCTTGATTCTGAGATCTTCAAGCGCTTTGTCTTGCCGCGCGAGTTCGCTCTGTTCAGCGCTTTGCACTCGCGCCAGGTCGATCGTGTCCACGACAAACAGGACGCCGCTGCTGAAGGTATCAAAGGACTTGCGAAAGCGATCCACACTGGACTTGAGCGCTGGCTGAAACCAACGATTCGTGAGGACGACCAACGGCAACAAAGCGATCAGCACGATCGCTAGCGTCGAGTTGAGATAGAGCAGAACTAAGCCGATCAGGACGGCCGTAAACATTGACGGCAGCATCTGCGAGACTAACGCGTTGCTCATGAAGTCGACTCGTTCCGAATCTTGGACAATGACCGAGTGCAAGCGATTGCGATCGCCTTTGTCGTAGAAGTTTCGCGAGAACGAATACAGCTTGCGAAAGAGGTCTTCCCGGAGCCCGCGGGTGACGATCTTCGTGGAACGCAATGTCACATAGCGATTGATCAGGGCTAACGCGCTGCTCGTCGCGCTAAGCACGAGAAGCGCCGCGGAGATCGCCAGCAACTGTTGGAAGTCAGAGGCAGGAATGGCTCGATCAAAAACCGTCGCTACAGCCCAAGCCGCGGGGAGTACCAGCAGCGACTGCAGCACGGACAGAAAGAAGCTGAAAACTAGCCAACGATACTGCCCGCGATAGCGCTGAAAGTACTGCAACCACATAGCTAGCCGGAAATCCTCGTGCTGCGAATCGTCTCAGCCCCGGAGGCTGCACTCTTGCGGCGATCAAGAATATTCTTAATCGTCTTGGCGTAAGCGGACCTCTCGTCGACGTGCGGTATCCAGCGCCCAAGTCCGCCTATCAAGCCTAAAGTTCTCGAATTCGAATGTTGCGGAACTTGACCAGGGACCCGTGACCGAGAAATCCGATGCGGCCAGTCTTTCGCCGTACGCCTGGATGCTTCGCCAGTACTTCTTGGTCCATCACTTTACTAAGATCAGCTCTCGTAATGACTTGTCCGTTCAGCGTCACAGTGATCCGATCGCCCTCGGCCCTGATCTCTTGCTGATTCCATTCGCCCGCCGGCTTCAGTGCATCGGCTTCTGCGGGGTGCACGTTATAAACAGAACCGTGCCGCTGCCAGGGCTGCAAACGCCCGGCATAAAGCGAGTGGTCATAGTCCAGGATCTGGATCTCCATGCCCGTGTAAGCGATATCCCCTTCAAGCGGCGCTCGGATACCCACGCCGCTGTTGCCGCCAGGCTCCGTCTGAAACTCGAGCCGCAAAACGAAGTCCGCGTACTCTGCCATCGTCAGCAGGTTGCCGCCGCCGTCGCTCGGGCAGACGATATCGCCGTCTTCAACCAGGTATCCGGTCCCCGAATTCGCCGTGTGAACCAGCAGCCAACCCTGTAAGTTCTTACCGTTGAACAAGGCCGTAAAGCCCGGCTCCTGCGCCCCCAAGGACACGCAGATCAATACGAATACGAAGATATATCGCGCCATGAATAACTTCATCTCAGCACCTTCCCCAGCCGGACCGTTGGACCGAGGCCATTATCGCAATCGCAGCCGGATGACGCGAAGGGCAACAGGTAACCGCCGCTCGGTGACGCCCGCCTGAGGCAGAGGGTAGACTGTTGAGGTTGCTCGCTTCCTGGAGGAATCTTGCTCGTAATGACTATTTCACGTTGCCGCCGGACCGCTTGCCGTGCGCTGCTACTCACCCTGTTATTGACCGGCGCCGCACTGGCGCAGGAGCGCCCCGAGCCCAAAGCTCCCGTGCCTCCGCCGCCGTTTGCCCCTAGCGAAACGTTTAACATCTGGCCCGGCGCGGTGCCCGATGAAACCAGCGATAGGGGATCCGAGTTCATGCTCGTCGAGCGACGCCGCCCGTTTTACCAGATCGCGAACGTCAGCACGCCCACCTTGTCGGTCTACTTGCCGGATAAGTCCAAGGCCACCGGCGCCTCCATCCTGGTGATTCCCGGCGGAGGCTTGGTCCGCCTGGCCATCGAGCACGAAGGCTACGAAGTGGCTAAGTGGTTCGCCGACCGCGGCGTCGCCGCGTTCATGCTGAAGTACCGCGTCCCTGGAGTGGGCCGCGAAACTCGCTGGAAGAAGGGCCTCCAAGACGCACAACGCGCGATGAGCATCATCCGCTCGCGGGCATCTGAGTGGAACATCGACCCCAACGGCGTCGGGGCCATCGGCTTCTCCGCGGGCGGCGAGATCGGCACCCGGCTCGCCCTGCTCAAGGACGGTGAACACAGGTACGCCAATGTGGACTCGGCCGATAATCAGTCCTCCACGAGACCTGCCTTCATGATCAACATCTATCCCGGCGGCCTCGCCAGCGGCGGCTTCGGCGGCACGCCGGTCACCATGCGCGAAGATGTCGCAGCGGCGATCGACGACAAGACGCCTCCGATGTTCTTCGCGCACGCCTTCCCGGACGCTTCGCTCAACAGCATCATGATGACGTTGGAACTCAAGAAGCAGAACGTACCCGCGGAACTGCACATCTTCCAAGACGGCGCTCACGGCTTCGGCGTCCGTGGCGGCAGCTTGCCCTTGACGCAGTGGCCCAATCTGGCGCTCACCTGGATGAGATCTCTCGGCTTCCTCGATGCACCCGCCGTGCGCGCCTATCCCGGCGCATTCTCCAAAGCCGTCGGCTCCAACTCGCCCCTGCCGCTCATCTCGGACTTGAACGCCAAGACGACTGTCAACGACGCTTTCAAGGCTCAGGGCCGCATCGTCGCCAATAGCAAGCAGGAAGTCGGCGGCTACAAGGGCGTCTTCTCAACCGCTTCGGCGCAGAAGCGCTACAAGCTCAGCGGCCCACTCCACTGCACGATGTTCAAAATGATGATCGTGCAAGGCTCCGACCATCCCACGATCAACCTCAACGACATGGGGGCCAGCGTTGTCGAGACCGAGCTCGGCTACATCATGGGAGTCGACATCCCCACCAAGATCGCGGACGCGGAAGAAGCGCGGCTAGCGTCGCAGGCGGTTGTCGCCGCCATCGATGCGCCGATCCAATTAGCCGCTCACGTCGAGGGAAAGTACTCTGCCGCCGACTTCGTCGCCGCCAATTGCGGCAACAAGGCCAACATCATCATCGGCTCGCGCTTCCACCCGGATGACTACAAACTCGACGAGCTAAAAGTTTCGATGAGTCGCAACGGGCAGACCATCCACAGCACAACCGGCGCAGCCACAAAGGGCGGTCAATGGCAGAACTTGATGACGCTGATCAACCAGATCATCGATCAAGGCCACGTGATCCACGAAGGCGACCTGATCATCTCCGGCTCGCTCGGCCCCGCCATGCCCGCCGAACCGGGAAAGTACGTCGCCGACTACGGCGTCTTGGGCAAGATCGAGTTCGACGTAAAGTAGCCCGATCGCGCAGCGCGGGCAACCAGGAGCGGGCGATTCATTCGCCCGCTCTTTTCATTTGCGCCGCGGCCTTTAGCCTCTGCGTTAGCATGATCCGTGAATCGGTTATGTTCCTTGGACACTTCGGTCTCGGTTTTGGACTCAAACGCGCCGCGCCGGCCGTCTCCCTCGGCACGCTTTTCCTCGCCGTGGAATTCGTCGACTTGCTTTGGCCGACGTTCCTCGTCCTCGGCCTGGAACATGTCGAGATCGCTCCCGGCATCACAGCCGTAACACCGCTCGACTTCGTCGACTACCCCATCTCCCACAGCCTGCTCATGATGATCGTCTGGGGCCTGCTGTTCGGCGGCGTCTACTGGGCGATCAAGAAATCGCGCAGCGGGGCAGTCGTTTGCGGACTCGCCGTCGTCAGCCATTGGTTCCTGGACTGGCTCATGCACCGGCCCGATCTGCCGCTCTACCCCGGCAACAGCCCCCTGTTGGGACTCGGCCTGTGGAAGTCCCTGGCAGCCACCATGCTCTTGGAATTTATGGTCTTCGCGGTCGGGCTAGCCATCTACCTGCGCGCAACTCAAGCCATCGACCGCAAGGGAACCGTCGGGCTTTGGGCGCTCGTGGCGTTCCTCGTCGTCGTCTACCTCGGCAACCTATTCGGGCCGCCTCCGCCCAGCGTTCAAGCCATCGGCTGGGCCGGTCAGGCCCAGTGGCTGTTCGTCGCGGCAGGCTATTGGGTCGATCGCCATCGCAGGACGATCCGTTAGCGTCAGCTAAGAATCCGTTAGCGCCGTAAGCTGCAGCACGGTCGCCCAGTTTCTGGCTGTACAGATAGTTTTCAGCTTCGAATCAAAATAGGCATTGGTCAGCTTCGACCGGCCCATTCCATTCGGCAGCCGCAAGTAAATCTCCCGGCCCTGCAGCACGAACTCATCCGGCGCTGAGCGTTGCGCGTCGAGCGCCGCCGCAGCCAGCTTATCCGCCAAGAAGTAAACGTGCAGCTCTTTCTCCGCCGCGCCTCGTGCGAGAAAAGGATTCTCGTCAACGACCTTCGCCAGTTCCGCGGCGCTACGCACAATCAGCGGAACCTGATAACCGTATCGTTCCGCGATTTTCTGGGTGATGATCTGCGGCACGCGTTTAGCCAGTGTCGCCGGCGCTTTGAAAACCACGTTTCCGCTCTGAATATACGTCTCGACGTCGGTGCAACCGGCCGCGGCGAAAAGCTCGATCAACTCCTTCATCGGCAGCTTGTTCTTGCCGCCCACGTTGATCCCCCGTAGCAGTGCAGCGTACTTCACCGTTATTCAACGCTCACGCGTAGGACGTTAGCGGCGACGCCATTGACCTTTACCCTCAGCGCAACTTCACCCCGGCCCGCCAGGCTCCGCGGCATCTTCACGTTGATCTGGTCCAGGCCGACAAAGCTCCCGTGCGCGCCGCTGAAGGTGATCTCCGCTGGAGCGCCTCCGACCGTGACCTCCACAACATCCCCGCTGCGAATCCCAGTGCCGTAGAGGGTCAGAAAAACTTCGTCTCCCTGCGGCCCGAGATCAATCGGATTCAGCACGAACTCCCCTGCCCCAACGTCGTATATGGCGATAAGTTCCGACGTCTGCGTCCCGTCCGGCGCCACATGCACGGCAAAAGCAGCTGCGGGACCCGTGCCGTTCGAGTTTGCCGCGAACAACGACGGAGCAACCTCGGCGATCTGCAGAGTGCCTTGGGCGACGGTAATGCCTCCGCGTAAAACGATCAACTTGGCCTCGCCCGCCGCAACTCCTTCGGGGACCTCGTAATTGATTTGTTCCGGCCCCGCGTAAAGCAGCCTAGCCAAACGCTCAGCGCCCGTGCTGTCTTGAACCACGACGCTGGCCCCACCCAAAACAGTCGGCAGCGGCAGCGAAGCATACGCCTCAAACGCTGCCAGCCCTTCGCCAAACGTACTCACCAACGATTCGGGGGCGACCAAGCCTTGCGCAAAACTCGCCGCCGATACGCTCGCCGCGACGCCCGCCTCTAGCTGACCGCCGACGCCGAACAATTGCACACGAAACGTCTCGGTCAGCGCTGTGCCGCCGGCCGCAATCGGATCGTTCACGTACCAGCGGCCAAACAGTGTCAGCCCCGCTTCATTCGGCAAGGCTACGACCGCTGAAGCGTAACCTTGCGGCGCCACTTGGACTTCAACAACCTCTCGCGCGTTCGCGATCGCCTGAGACAACGACGAGCCCGGCGCCTGATCGTCGATTACCAGCAAGGCCCGCGCCCCAGGCCGCGCATCATACAAGCCCACCGTGAAATTAGGATTCCCCGCGAAGGGCGGCTCAATGGCCATGATCTGCGGCTGGCGGTTGCCCGTCCCTGGCGTTGCCGTTCCTATCAGCGCCGGTATTCGCGCCGATTCGGTGTAGAGCATCGGCCGGTCAAAAAGCGGCCCTGCTTCGGCCTGGACCCGCGGATCGGTCAGCTCATTCATCATGAACGCGATCAAGTCCGCCTTGTTGCCTGCGGTCATTCCCAACGGCTGAATCAGCACTTGTACATTGCTGGCCGGGAAGTCCCCGCCACGGTCGTAGAATTCCACGACGTCTTCCAGGGTCGCCAACCGCCCGTTGTGCATGAACGGTCCGCGAAAGGCCACATTGAGCAAACCGGGCGTCTTGAATTTCACTCGATCAGTCGGATTGCCGCTAACTTCGAAACGCCCCTCATCTCCGCCCTCCGGCCGTAGCGCGATATTGCGGAAGCGATGGTCGCTCGTCAGCCCGCCTTGGTGGCAAAGCCGGCAGTTTCCGTCGATAAACTCATCGTGCCCGCGCGACTCCGCCGGACCCATCGTTCGAATCCGTGCGATCGCCTGATGGAATGGCGTACGATCCGAATAGAGCGTGCGCTCATAAGCTCCAATCGCCATGGCAATCCGCGGCGCCGTAATCTCGGGCGTCCCAAACGCCTCCGCAAACAGCTCCGGATATCCACGATCCCCAATCCAGGCCGCCAAGGGCGCCGGAACGGCAGGGGCCAACCCCAACGGCTTTGCAGCAGCAATTCGCGCGAACACATTGGGCCAGGTGCGCCCCACCGAACCCATCTCCGTCTCATCCACAATTGGGCGCAGCGCCTGGTTCTCTAGCGCAGCGCCGCTCGCCATCACCACGTCCTCGCTCAGCGGATCGACTAGGCTTTCATCCGCGCGTCCATCCCAGAACAGGTTCTCCGGGTAACCCGCCTCGAACGCGGGCTGCGCCTTGCGGCGCGTCCCTTGCTGGTGTATGCCAAAGCTCTCCGACCAGCCGTAGGTCCCGTCAACCGAATTCAGCGGAACCCCCGGCGAACCTACTACATCGTCCGCGTTGCCAAACACTCCGTCCGCTCCAGGATGCGCCGCAAGATCCGGCGTGTTCGCCGATCGTGGGTCCGAACTGCCAAATCGCGGACGGTGGCAGGTGCCGCAAGCAACCGTCCGCGTCGCCGAGAGTTGTTCTTCCCAAAACAGCGCTTTGCCTAGATAGATCTTCGCTCCGGTCTGTGGGTTGCCTGCGGGAATCGGCGGCGGCTCCAGAGGCGCCAAGAACCGGTTGGTAAAGTCCTCCAACCCGACCGCCCTCATCCCTTGGTCGGGCACGCTCAGTCCGCTCGACCCGTTCTCGCCCAGAGCGCGCACCCAATACGTGTAGGTCTGCCCGGCAACCGCCGTTCTGTCGAAGTAAATAATCGACGCGGTCGTATCGACCGTCACTGCCTGCGCGGGGCTGCTCGTCTCGCTCCGCAGCACTTCATAGAGCAGCGCATCGCGTACGTGATCCCACGACAAGCCAGTCTTATTCGCGTAGGCGCCGTCTGAAGCTTCCAGCCCGGTGGGCGCCGCAGGAATACCCGTCTGCGCGGCAAGCAATGCCGTCATGCTCAAGACCAATAAGACTGCAGGAACCCCTCGCATCCGCCCGTTCCTATGATCTCAAAAGCCCGGCCGCAGCAAGCCGTCTGTATCAGTTTTGTAGGCGGTTCTCGTACCAAACCACATTCAGGCCGATATCTCCCGCAACCAGTAGATCCAAGTCACCGTCACCGTCTAGGTCAACCAACCTCGCATCGTATGCTGCCTGGTCCTCATAGATGTGGTGTGTTGTGAAGTTCCCCTTTCCGTCATTCTCAAACCAGGCCGCCACAAAACTGAGCCGCGACACGCTGGCAGCGTCCAGGTCCCCATCTCCATCGATATCGCCCAACGTAAGACTGTGCGGCGCGACAAGCTCCTCGTTCACCTGGTGTTTGACGAAGTTTGGGCCCTCAAACCAAAGCAATCCTGTCCCGTGTCCGCGCGCAGCGAACAGATCCATGACGCCATCGCCGTTGAAATCGCCCGGCTGCACGCTTGTCGCTCCATATTCGTCCTCGGCCAGCAGGTGCTTCCGCCAAGGCGTCGAACGGTTCGCGGGCTGCTCCCACCACGCAAACCAGTTTCCTTGCGGCTCGTTCTTCGCTGCTGCCGTGATGTCCACTAGCCCATCTCCGTTCAGGTCGCCGGCGCCGACATAGTGCGAGCGCCCCGGAGCGTCGCCTTGCGCAACCACATGGCGGTCCCAGTGTGCGGATGTCCGCGGATTCGCCGGAACACTCCACCACAAGATCGATTCGGGATAGTCGTTGTCCACTAACGAGCTATTGCCGACGATATCCAGTTTGCCGTCGCCGTCGAAGTCGGCCTTCATCAGCCCGTGAATGCCGGTGACGTTTCCGTCGACCAACCGGCGAGTCCATACGCCCTTCAGCGGATCCGCCGGATTCTCTAGCCAATACACCGGCCCTGTCGCGAACACGCATCCGATGTAATCGAGATCGCCATCGCCATCTACATCGATCAGTTCCGAATGCATTCCGTCAGCTGTCTCATCCAGGACGACCTGCTGCTTAAAGTCGGGGCCCACAAAGAGCCGCGTGTGCCCGTTGAAGTTCGTAATAATGTCAGGCTTGCCGTCTCCGGTGACGTCACCGGCAATGGCCGTGTCGGCATCGTAACCCTGCGCCACCACATGGCGCGGCCACTTCGGGTTCTCGGTCGTGTCATGCGTCGGAGCAAGATCGGCAGCCGCAAGCGCGCCTCCCACAAGCGAAATCAAGATCAGACGATTCATAGCTAATTCCCCAAAGTGCGCGGCAAACAAGCACTACCGAGCCATTCTAGCGGGTTGACGCGGAGCCTTCGATCACGGATTCGGGGCTCGTAATCTGGACCACGAATATTTCTCAAACTTTTTCTCTCGTTTCTTCTCAACGATTTAGCCCGGCTCCGGCGCCAAAACACCTGTATGAGGCTTGACACGGGGTGCTAAACCTAGGGACAGAAGATCCTTGGCTAGGCGAGATACGGCCAGGGGCTCCACTGCAGTGGGAGCAGGGTCTCGGGCACGCGGTCAAGGCCAGAAGAGCCGCAGCGTAAGAGCGATACAGACACTAGGGTCGACCCCAAGACATCTCCGGTTCCCCGCTTGGATGGGAATCCAACCTTCGTCCCAAAGGGCTCCTCGCAAGAGGAGCCCTTTGGGCGTTGGCCTCTCAGAAGAACCTACTTTGAACCGCGCCCCCGTAGGGCCAATCCTCGCGCAGACGAGCCCGGCCCGCGCAAGCAGCCGATCCCAGCCTCGGGGCGACCAGGCGCCCCGCTAGGGGAGTGGTGTAATATCCCCTAGCATGAGATCCGCTCTAGTCGTTTTTCTCCTCGCTGCTGCCATGCTCCCAGCCGCCGATCACCCCACCGCCGAAATTTCCAACGACGTCGTCGTGGCGAAATTCTACGTGCCGGACGTTGATAACGGCTACTACCGCGGCACTCGCTTCGACTGGGCCGGAGTCGTCTATAGCCTCACCTATAGCGGCCACGAATACTTCGGCGAATGGCAAAAGAGCGACGACGTATTTCTACACGATCACATCACCGGCCCCGTCGAGGAGTACACCACCGACGACCAAGGACTCGGCTACAGCAACGCCCCCGTCGACGGAAGCTTCGTGCGCATCGGCGTCGGGGAATTGAAGAGGCCTGACGACAAGCCCTTCGACCGCTTCAAGACCTACGAAGTCACCAACCACGGCGAGTGGTACATCGAAAGAGGCAAGAACTGGATCGAGTTCATCCACGAACTCGTCGGCTCCGAGTCCGGCTACGGATACCGGCTAACGAAGCGCATGACTCTGACGCCCGGCAAGCCCGAACTCGTCATCGACCATACGTTGACCAATCTCGGCGGCGAGCGAATCGAGACCAACGTCTATAACCACAACTTTTTCGTTATCGACGGCCAGCCGACCGGACCCGACTTCAAGGTCGAATTCCCCTTCGCGATTGCTGCCGACCGCGATCTCAAAGGCTGGGCGAAGACTGCTGGCGCCGAACTGGTGTACACCCAACCCATTCCCGCCGGCGACAACATCATCGCCCTGCTCAGCGGCTACGGCGACACAGCCGCCGACCACGCCTTCACGATCGAGAACCGCAAAGTCAAAGCGGGCGTCCGCCTAACCGGCGACAAACCTCTGTCGCGTCTGCTTTTCTGGTCGCCCAGCACGACCCTCTGCCCAGAACCCTACATCAACATCCGGGCAGGCGTCGGCGAGTCCGATCGATGGACGCTCAAGTACGAGTTCTACACGACTCCTTGACGATCTTCACCGACGGGCAGCGACCACAGCTTCGTTGAGTTCGATTCCGAAGCCGGGTCGTTTGGGAACGTTGATTGATCCGTCCACAAACAACTCTCTCGGGACTAACGTATCGGGACGCCAATCGACTTCGCCCCACTGCACCTCAAGCAACTTGAAGTTGCCGATGGCGGCGGAGACGGCTACGCTCGCTGCCGTCGACACCGGTCCGCTGGGGTTGTGCGGCGCAACGGCGACACGGTTAGCATGCGCCATTTCAGCGATGCGCACGAGCTCGAGCAGGCCGCCGCAATGTTTGACGTCGGGCATGATGACGTCGACCGCGCCGGACCGGCACAGAGGCGCAAACCCCTCAACGCCAAACAGCAGTTCTCCGCCCGCAATCGGCTGCAAGATCCTGTCGGCAATTTGCTTCGTCTTCTCGACCTCTTCGGGCGGCACCGGCTCTTCGTACCAGGCCAGATCCAAAGGCTCTACGCGCTTAGCAACATCCGCCGCTAACTCCACATCGAAGAAGCTATGGCAATCGACCATTACGGCCACATCTTTGCCGACCGCCTCACGAACCGCCGCCAGCGAACGGATGCCCAGATCCACCGCTGCTTGGATCTCGGCGGCCGGCGAACCCGGCTTCGGGAAACCGTCGAATGGCGCCAGCTTCACGGCCTCAAACCCTTCAGCCGCTGCTCTTCGAGCGGTGTCGGCAAATCCGTCCGGCGTACGCGGCAACGAGGCGCGATTGATGTTGGCGTAAACTTCTAAACGATCCCGCAAGCCGCCGCCCAACAACTCATACGTCGGTACACCGCGAACCTTGCCGGACAAATCCCAAAGCGCCTGCTCAATCGCGCTGAAGGCCGTGGCGGCGACCAAACCGTTGGCCCGCGCTTTGTCCATCGCCTGCGCTCGGTAGAAGTCCACATCGAGCGGCGAGCGGCCTCGGATGACTTCAAAAAAACCGGCCAGTTCGACGCGCATCCGCTCGATCTGTTCTGCCGAAGTGCCTGCGAAACCAAACGCATCCGACGCCTCGCCGAGGCCGCTGAGGCCATCATCGGTCCACAACCGGACAAAGAGCCAAACGGTACGGCTAGTCGCCCGAACGGGCAGAAGTTCAAATCGCGTCAGAACGGCCATAGCGACGACTCAAGCTTTCTTCAGGACCTTCAGGCTGACGCCTTCGATCCAGTCCTTGACGTCCTCGCGATAGGTCAGCATATGCGGGGCCTTAATGTGCGCGTGCAAGTGATTTAGGCTGGCCCATTGCTCAACGACCGTCACCACGTTCTCATCCATCTGCTGCGGAGGCAGTCCCGAGTCGGCATCGACGGTCGGATAGTAGTGAATACAGCCATCCTCCGCCAACACATGCGGGACATTGGCATGGAACCGCTCCAGCAGCTTCTCACGGCAGCCGGGCTTAACTGTTATCGAGGCAATTACGTCTATCAAGCCGACATTATATGCGCTGGGGGCCAGTGGCAATCGGATCGGCCTTACTGCTATCGTCTGCGAGTTGAAAAGGTCACTCTGAGGAAAATACGATGAATTGTACGACCTGCGGCGCGGCCGTCCAAACTTCGGCCACTTTCTGCCATCAGTGCGGCGCGCCTGTCGCCCCCGGCGGGACCGCGGTCGCCGTCGGCATACTGGAGCCCCCGATCCGGTTCACGTTGGAGGCAAGCGCTTTGGGCTTGTTTGGCAGGAGTCTGCTGCTGGGCCTCTCCGGAGTCTTCCTGGTTCCGTTGCCGTGGACGATTTGCTGGTACACGCGGTGGCTAGCGGGAGAAGTCCGCGCCAGCGATCGCCAATCATTCGACTTCCACGGCGAAGCGAAGAACGTCTGGGCGATCGTGACGGCCTATGTCTTGATGATCATCATTTCCTCAATCCTGGGCGTGGTGCGTGAAGATGACCCGGACTTGGCTTGGCTCATACTGCCCGACATTTTGATCAACTTGGCGTTGTTGTTCGTGGGATGGTTCTTCTTGCGATGGGCAATCGACCACCTTGAACGGGGAGGAAAGCGGTGGCGCTTCGTCGGTTCGGTGTGGGGCTTCTTGGGGTGGAATATTCTGTTCTACGTTTCGATTTTGACGATTATCGGCTGGGCCTGGGCTGCCGTCGGCCTCTACAACTGGATCGCCGACAACGTGGAAGACGCCGGAGGTAAGTTGCGGTTCCTCGGCGCTGGGCATCAGATGCTCTGGCGCACGATCGTCAGGGTGCTGTGGTGCGCGACCCTGCTGGGGATGCCTTGGGCGATCCGCTGGTTCTACGCCTGGCTCATTGGCCAGGTCGAGCTGACGCCGGCCGAGCAAGCCTAGGGCATCTCTAAACGGTCCACGAGATCGCCAGACGCGCGCACGCCCTGTTCATCCAAGAAGCGATTCAACTCGCCCGCGATGCGCACCGGGCTCTTGGGATCCCAGAACGAAGCCGTGCCGACTTGCACTGCCGCGGCCCCGCACAACAAGAACTCCGCAACATCTTCGCCGGTGGCAACGCCGCCCATGCCGATCACGGGAACTCTGACGGCCTGGGCCGCTTGATAGACCATTCGCAAGGCAATCGGTTTTACCGCGGGCCCGGACAATCCGGCCATTCCGGCGCCGATCTTGGGCTTCCGCGTCCGCGCATCCACCGCCATGGCTTGCACCGTGTTGATGAGCGAGACGGCATCCGCCCCGGCTTCTTCCGCGGCCTTGGCCATCAGCGCGATGTCGGTGACGTTAGGCGATAGCTTGACGATCAAGGGGCGTTTCGACACCACTCGCCTGGCCAGCCCCACGACCTCGCCCAGCAACCGCGGATCGGCCCCAAACTGCATGCCGCCATGCTTCGTATTGGGGCAGGATACATTGAGCTCATAGCCCGCCAGCCCCTCGGCATCTTCCAAAACGCGCAGCACTTCCACGTAATCGTCGGGCTCGTAGCCGAAGACATTCGCGAATACCGCCGTGTCGAGCTTGGCAAGTTTTGGCAGCTTTTCCCGGACAAAGGCCTGGACGCCGACATTTTGCAGCCCAATAGAGTTAAGCATGCCCGAAGCGGTTTCGGTGACTCGGGGCGCTTTGTTACCGGCAATCGGCTCGCGAGAAAGGCCCTTCACGACGAAGCCGCCCAAGGCGTTCAGGTCCAGTATCGAGTCGAGTTCCAGACCGTACCCAAACGTCCCGCTCGACGCGAGAACGGGGTTCTTCAGCGTGAGTCCACAAAGCTGTGTCGTGAGATCTGCCACCTGTTTACTCGGGCGCAGGGGGCCCGGCGGGCGTCCGTTCCGATGCAGCCAGCGACTCCGTCAGCACTCGCTGGGACGCTCCGCTCGGCATCGCCGTACCGAGCAGTCG
This sequence comes from Acidobacteriota bacterium, assembly GCA_027592785.1. Taxonomy (GTDB): domain Bacteria; phylum Acidobacteriota; class Terriglobia; order Bryobacterales; family UBA6623; genus CAMPKL01. Next base: position 32,216 of record JAQCLD010000011.1, on the reverse strand, counting down.
CGCCAAGGTCGGCGCCAACGACGCCGCGTCTACAATCTGGTCGTTCTCGACAGTCCGAAACCAAGACCCTAACAGCAGCAGAGGCACATCCGTGTCGTAGGAGTGCCCCGACCCGGAACTCGTGCCGCTGCCGCCCCCGTAATACTCGACGTAAAAGGGCGCGTAGGAGAGCATCATGTCCCCCGAGCGCCCGGCGTAAAAGCCGTTGCTCATTCGTCGATAGGCTTCTCCCAGCGCCGAAGAGGCCTCCGGATCGTAGAACGCTTGGACTCCAGGGAACTCTAACGCCGCCGCGCCCGCAGCTCGGACAACGCTCACCCTTTGGTCCGTCGATAACGAGCTAAACGCGTCGTTGAAAGAGAGGAACGGGAAGACGTACTTCTCGACGCGAATTCCAGGGAAATCGCCCAAAGCCTGACCGACGCCCTGCGCCAACCGTTCTCCGTCGACTGCGCCTCCCGGCAGATTGGCGCGTGCCACATCGGTTTTCCGCGGTGGCACGCCGTGCGTCGCCGTAAAGACCACGGCCGTATCGTCCAACAAATAGCGTTCGTCGAGCCAGGCGAAGAGCGCAGCGATGTCGCTGTCGATCTTCACCGCTAGGTCGCGCATGAGCGGCGAGTAGGCGCCCGTTTCGAGGCTGAGCAGCCCGGGCGCGCCGAGGCCCAGAATCAGCAGGTCGGGAACATCGTCCTGGCCCATCTGTTCACCCTCAATGGCCGCGCGAGCCAGGCTAAACACGTCTTCCACGGCAAACGGGGACGCTAGGTACTGGCGTACATACCGTTCGCCTTCCAGGACTCTCAGCGGCGGCGCATCGTCCGCGGCACGCAGGGCCCGCCATTCGCGCCGGGCGCCGTTGACCCGGTTTCGCGCATCGTAGTCCGTCGCCCATTGGGGCAAGGGAGCGTAGTAGGAGGACGTTCTAATCTCGCCCTGCTCGCCGCGCCAAAGGCAAGCCAACGGTCGATGCCCAGCAAGCAAAACCGCTAATCGGGGATCGTCCGCAATCGACACGATTCGCGACTGCCCGCTAGTCGCCAAATTGAGTTCATCGGCTAGGCTGGAGCCGCTCAGTGACGTTGGTGTGGGTAACTGGCGCTCGCCGATGGCCTGGACTACTTCGCCCGAACGCCTGTCATACCAGGAGTCCGCAACGATCCCATGCGTCTCGGGATAGGCCCCAGTCGCCAGCGTCGCGGCCCCCGAAGAGGTGAATGTCTCGGTGTAGTCGAAGCGCATCCGATGAAATGCCGCACCCTCGTTTTGCATCCGGCGGAAACCGTCCGGGCCGAAATCCAGCGCGTACCGTTGCAAATAATCGGCGCGAAATTGATCGGCGACGATCCAGATCGTGAGCCGCGGCGCCTGGGCCGAAACCGCGGGACACACCACGGCAAACGCGAACAGCCATGCGAAGATGCCGCCCGCCCGGGTAAGCTGGAACGTCTGGGTATTGCCCGCCAAGTTACGACCTGTGAGTGACCTCTACGACATTATCATCATCGGCGGCGGCATTAACGGCTGTTCGCTCGCCAGACAGGCGGCCGAACAAGGCTTCCGCGTCGCCCTGCTCGAAAAGGACGATTTCGGCGCCGGGGTCACGTCGCGCTCCACGCGGCTGATCCACGGCGGCCTCCGTTATCTTGAGAGTTTTCAATTCGGGGTGGTCAAAGAATCCCTTCATGACCGCCGCGCCTGGCTGGAGGAGTTCCCCGGGATCGTCGATCCGCAGCCGTTCGTCATCCCCGTCTACAAAGAGGACTCGCGGCCGGCTTGGTATATCTATACCGGGCTCAAACTCTACGGGATGCTTTCGCGAGACGCCGAACTGGGGACCTGCCAACGCATCTCCGCCGGCGAGGTTGAGCATCTAGAGCCGGGATTGGACAGGAAGAACCTGAAGGCTGCCTTCCGTTACTTCGATTGCCAGGCCACCTACCCCGAAAAGCTCTGCGTCGAGATGGCCCTGCGGACGGAGACGGCCGGCGGAACGGTCCGCAACCACACGCCAGTCACCGGATTTCTGCGCGAGGGTTCGCGTGTAGTGGGAGTCAAGTGCGGCGACGAAGAATTTCGCGGCAAATTAGTCGTCAACGCTGCAGGCGCTTGGGTCGACGAAGTTCGCACGCTGTTGTCGCCTGAAAACAAGTCGCACCCCGTGCTATCGCGCCTCAACGGCGCGCACATCATCGCCCGGCCGTTTCCTGGCGCGCCGCAGAATGCCGTTTATCATGAGGCGCGCTCCGACAAGAGGCCCTTCTTCATCGTTCCCTGGCGACGGCTCTATCTCATCGGCACCACCGAGACGCCTTACGACGGGGACCCGGATCGCGTGATGCCGACCGAACCCGAGATCGACTACCTGCTGAGCGAGTTCGATCAGCTGTTCCCGCACACGACCTTGAAGCGGGAGGACCTATGTTACGCCTACGCCGGCTCGCGCCCTCTGGTGCGCGCGAACTCCAGCAACATGAACAAGGCCTCGCGAGGTCACGGGGTCTACGACCATGAAGCGGAGGAAGGGATTCCCGGATTGCTTTCCATGGTGGGCGGCAAGCTGACGACAGCTCGCTCATTTGCCGCTGAGACGATGACGGCAGCCGCGACGAAGTTGGGAATCCCTAACCCAGGGCCGCTGGCGATAGCGCCGGGCCGCAGCTACACGGCCGACGACCGCCTGGCGGAACTCTATGGTGGTCGCGCTCGCGAGATCGATCTGTTGATCGAGCAAGACCCGGATACGATGATGAAGCCCGCCGCGCCAGGAGCGCCGGCAACGGTCGCCGAAGTCCTCTACAGCGTGCAACGCGAGAAAGCGCGGACCCTGGGGGATATCCTGCTACGCCGCACCGGTTTGGCCTATGAGGCCGACTACGATTCAGATTGGCCCCAAGCCATCGCGGAGACTGTTGCCGGTCCGTTACAATGGGACTCTTCTGCGACGGCCCAGGCGGTCGCGGATTTCGAGTCAGAACTGGAACGAACCCTCATTCGCCTGTGAATAGCCTGCCGGAGCCCGGCAAGACTCGTAACTGAGCATTGAGACCGTAGCTCCACGAGGAGAAGCATCTACATGTCCGTCCGCGAAACGCCTAAGATTGCGCCTGCCGAGGGAAAACTCGGCGTCCTGTTGCCCGGACTCGGCGCAGTGGCCACCACACTTATTGCCGGCGTGGAACTCATCAAGCAGGGCAAGAGCTCTCCGATCGGCTCACTCACGCAGATGGGGCATATCCGTCTCGGCAAACGAACGGACAACAACAACCCGGCAATCAAGGACTTCGTGCCTCTGGCCGGTCTGGATGATCTGGTCTTCGGCGGCTGGGATATCTACGAAGACAACTGCTACGAATCGGCCAGCAACGCCGCGGTCCTCGAGCCGACGTTGATGGATCAGGTCAAGCCGCAGCTAGAGAAGATCAAGCCGATGAAGGCCGTCTTCGAGAAGCGCTTCGCCAAGCGTATCGACGGACCGAACGTGAAGACCGGCTCCTCGAAGATGGACCTGGCCAAGCAACTCATGGCCGACATCGAGAACTTCAAAAAAGAGCACGGCCTGAGCCGCTGCGTGATGGTCTGGTGCGCCTCGACGGAAATCTTCCTCAAGCCGACCGAGGTGCATGCTTCGTTGGCGGCTTTTGAGAAAGGTCTCGAAGACAGCGACCCGAATATCGCCCCCAGCCAGATCTATGCCTATGCCGCCGTCAAGTGCGGCGTGCCGTTCGCCAACGGCGCCCCGAACCTGACTGTCGACTTGGAGGCCATCCAAGAACTGGCCAAGAAGAACAACGTGCCGATCGCGGGCAAGGACTACAAGTCCGGCCAGACCTTCATGAAGACGCTGATCGCGCCTGGTCTCAAGTCGCGCATGTTGGGCGTCTCGGGTTGGTTCTCAGGCAACATCCTCGGCAACCGCGACGGCGAAGTGCTGGACGAGCCGGACAACTTCAAGACGAAGGAAGACTCGAAGCTCTCGGCGTTGAACATCATCTTCCAGCCCGAGCACTACCCTGAGCTCTACGGCAACTACTATCACAAGGTCCGCATCGAGTATTACCCGCCGCGCGGCGACAACAAAGAAGGCTGGGACAACATCGACATCTTCGGCTGGTTGGGCTACCCGATGCAGTTGAAGATCAACTTCCTGTGCCGCGACTCGATCCTGGCGGCGCCGTTGGCTCTCGACTTGGCCCTGTTCATGGACTTGGCCCAGCGCGCCAATATGTCGGGCATCCAAGAATGGCTGTCGTTCTACTTCAAGGCGCCCATGTCGGCCAAGGGCCTCTACCCCGAGCACGACCTGTTCATCCAGCTGATGAAGCTCAAGAACACGCTGCGTTGGATGAAAGGCTCGGACCTAATCACCCACCTCGGCTTGGAATACTACGACTAGACAGCACCAAGCGCCTGAGTTCAGCGGCTCCCCAGCAGGAGCCGCTTTTCGTTAGAATCGGGGACCATGAGTCCCTCGCGCCGCCAATTCGTTGAAGCCGCTGCAGCCGGGCTGGCCGCCTCTTGGCTGGGCTGCGGGAGCAGCGAAGAGTCCAGCCCAACGAGTCGCAAGCCGAACATCGTGCTGATCATGTCCGACGACCTCGGCTATGAGGCGATCGGCGCTTACGGCGGCGCGTCCTATGCTACGCCTCGGATCGATGAGTTGGCTCAGACCGGAATGCGTTTTAACAACGCGTACGCTCAGCCGCTCTGCACGCCGACTCGGTTGCAGTTGATGACCGGCGAGTACAACTACCGCAACTGGCTGGGCTTCGGAATCATGCGGCCCGATGAGCGCACCTTCGGGCATCAGCTGAAAGAGGCGGGTTACAAGACCTGCATCTCGGGCAAGTGGCAGTTCTACAGCTACAATCCGCCGACTTTCGAGCCGGAGTTCCGAGACCTCGGCATGAAGCCCGAACAGGCCGGCTTCGATGAGTGGTTCCTGTGGCACGCAGCCGAGACCGAAGATAAAGGTTCCCGTTTCGCCAACCCAACCATCGAAGAGAACGGCAATCCGGTTCCCAACACCGACGGCAAGTACGGCCCGGACCTCTACGTCGACTACATCAACGGTTTCATGGAGCGGAACAAGGACGAGCCGTTCTTTGTCTACTACCCGATGGCGCTCACCCATGACCCCTTCAATCCGACGCCGCACAGCGCCGATTGGGCCGCAGGCGACCGCCTGGCTAACGACCCCGACAAGTACTTCGGCGACATGGTCGAGTATATGGACCACTGCATCGGCCGAGTCGTCGACAAGCTCGATGAACTCGGTCTGCGCGAGAACACGTTGGTCATCTACTACAGCGATAACGGCTCGCCGCTGCCGACCACTTCGATGCTGGGGGAGACAGCGATTCCCGGCGGCAAAGGCGCTCCGACAGACGCCGGCACGCGCGTTCCGCTGGTGATTAACTGGCCTGGGCACGTGCCTGCGGGCCGAGTCGTCGATGAACTAGCCGACTCGACTGATCTCTATGCCACCGTCCTCGATGCCGGCGGCGCGCATGCTCCCGCGGGTCAGCCAGTGGACGGCGTCAGCCTGCTGCCGATTGCGCGCGGCGAAAGCGACCACACCAAAGACGTCATCATCTGCTGGCACGATCCGCGGCCAGGAGCGATGAAAGAAGCCTTTACGCATTTGGATTTGTGGGCTCGCGACAAGCGCTTCAAACTTTATGAAGACGGGCGGCTGTACGACGTACCCGCCGACGTATTGGAAGAACATCCAATCGCCGCGGGCTCAGGACCTCCCGAAGCCGAGTCGGCGCGGGCAAAACTGCAGGCCGCACTGGATGAAATTCCGGCGAACCGCAAGGGTCCGCAGTGGGATCCCTACGTCGGCTTCCGCGAAGTGATGGCGCGTTAAGTCTTCGGCAGCGTTACGCCGCGCTGGCCCTGGTACTTCCCTGCCCTGTCTTTGTAGGAGGTTTCGCAGACCTCATCCGACTCAAAAAACAGGAACTGCGCCACGCCCTCGTTGGCGTAAATCTTCGCCGGCAGCGGCGTCGTATTCGAAAGCTCCAGCGTCACGTGGCCTTCCCACTCGGGCTCCAGCGGCGTGACGTTGACGATGATGCCGCAGCGCGCGTAGGTCGATTTGCCCAAGCACACGGTGAGCACGTTGCGCGGGATGCGGAAGTATTCCACGGTCCTAGTCAGCGCAAACGAGTTCGGCGGAATGATGCACTCATCGCCGACTAAATCGACCAGGCTTTTGGGGTTGAAGTCTTTCGGATCGACGATGGTCGTATTGATGTTGGTGAAGATCTTGAACTCGTTCGAACAGCGCCCGTCGTAGCCGTAGCTGGACGTGCCGTAGGAGATCAATTTGCGATCTCCGTCATAACGTACCTGGCCCGGCTCAAACGGCTCGATCATGCCGTGCTCCTCGACCATTCGACGAATCCACTTGTCTGCTTTGATGCTCATAACGGGGTTGGTAAACCCCGAATTGTACGCCATTCTGAGGTTCCGGCGGGTTGGATGACCGTAGCTACTCGCCCAGCGAATCAATGTCTCGTTGGAGCTTGTTCGCCGCGCGCACGTTGAGCCAGTTGACGCCTCCGAGGACCGTGGCCCCCAGCAGAGCGGTGATCGTCATGACGATGGCTCCCCGACCGTCATCCACGGCCTCCATCCAGGTACCGGCAAAGAATATCACCCCGCCCGGGACCAACGGCCCGATGTAGCGCGAACCCACCTGGCGCAACAGGTCTCGCTGCCGCGTCAGTTCCTGCCGGTGAAAGTCGAGGCAGTCCCTCGCGGACGAGTCGACGGGGACGTCCTTCGAAGAACCGTGCCGATGCAGCCAGTAAACGACGACGAAGACGCCCGCGATAACGAGGGCCGAGCCAATCTTCTGTAGCAGGTTTGGCAAATAGACGATATACGCACCGTAAGCGGCCGTCACAATCACGGCTGCGACATACTCCCGGAGATTCCTATTGCTGATCTTCCTCTGAAACTTCAGCGCTTTGCTGCGGATAGTTGCGAGCGTCATGTTCATCTCCTCTTCGGGCTGGCTTTGCCAGAGTTCTTCCGGACTAATGGGAGTCGGCTTATTCGGCATGGCTTCCTCCTTGTTCAAACTGACGGCTCAACAGAGCCTTAGTGCGATGAATCTTGACGGCGACATTCCCCGCGGAGAGTCCAGTAATCTCGCCGATCGAGGCGCCGTCCTCGCCCTCGAGATAGAGCGAGATCACCTGCCGGTCGAGCGGCTTGAGGCGCTGGATTAAGCTCATCAGCCGGCCCAAAGCCGCCTGCCGGTCGGCGTCCGCTGAGGCGCTCGCGGGCTCCGCCTCCAGGTCATCCAAGCTGACGAAACCGTTAGCCCTGGCGCGCTTGCTCTTGATGACGTGGGTCGCCGCTGTGTTGTGCGCCACCCGATAAACCCACGTCCGCAGCGAACAGCGCCCATCGAAACCGGCGAAGCTGCGCCACAGAGCGATGTGGATCTCTTGCCGCAATTCGGCGCGCTTGTCCGTGTCCGCCTCATAGGCGCGGGCGAGTCGGGCCACGGCTGCGCTGTGTTCAGCGGAAGCTTGTTCGTACAGCCCGTCTTGCTTAGCCGTATCCAATTTCACCTTTCGCTAAAGACAGTCGCGCCCGGGCGAATATTCTTACAGGTTCTAGAGAAAAAAGCCGGCTTCCCGGCGTAAGATCAGGCCATGGCCGAGCCGAAGCGGAAGTACGCAGCGCACCCGGAGTCTGCACCGGGCGATTTCTACGTGATCAACGACGAGTGCATCATATGCGGTGCGCCACACGAGGTTGCCCCTGACTTGATTGCATGGACGGAAGGCGCGAGCAGCTGTATTTGGAAGAAACAGCCGGCAACGCCGGAAGAATTAGAGCAGGCGATATCGGTTATTGGCGCTGCGTGCTGCGATTCACATCGCTACGCCGGATCCGACCCAGAGATCATGAGCAGAATCCCCGCATACAGCGATCAGGTCGAGAACCACGAGGAGATCGCGATTCAAGAACACTGGAAGCGATTCTTCGAAGACATCCGGCGTCGTCGATCAATCTGGAGCGGCGAGGAGTAGTTGTCTCCCCGGTCTTGAGCCGCTTGACGTCTTACTGATCCGACCAAACCGCCAACTCATTCCCGCCGGGATCCTTGAACTGAAACCGGCGGCCTCCGGGGAACGCGAACGTCTTCTTCGTGATCCTGCCTCCGGCGCTCTGGATCGACGCCTGCATCGCTTCCAGATCCACGGCATAGATCACGACAAGCGTCCCGCCCTTGCGTGGGGCGCTCTTGACTTTGGCGAAGCCGCCAGAGAGGCGGCCGTCGTGAAACGCAGTATAGTCCGATCCGTAGTCGGTAAACTGCCAGCCGAAGACGGCGGAATAGAAGCGTTTGGTCGCGTCGATGTCGGTCGCTCCGAACTCCACGTAGTCGATGCGGCGGTCGTGCTCGGCTTGGCTCATGAGGTTAAGTTTAGCGCTCTCTCGATGAGCACCTCGTCGATGTAGCGTCCGTTGAGTTTGGCTTGCTGTTTGGCGGTCCCGATCACCGTAAAACCGTGTGACCGATAGGCGGCCAGCGCGGCGAGGTTATCAGCGCGGATAAAGCTGAAGATCTTCTCGTAGGCAGCCTGACTCGCGGCCGCGAATGTGCGCGGGAAGAGAGCCCGTGCGACACCCTGGCGCCGATAAGCCTCGGCGACGTAGGTCCCGATGACGCCGACATGATCAAAGGCGCGGGTATAGGGTGCGTGGAAGGCATCGACGGATTGGAAGCCGACGACCCCTTCGGATGCACTTTCGGCGACCAAGAAAACGCTTCGCTCGGTCAGCCCGCGAATATAATCGCGTTCCTCATCGACAGATATTGGCTCATCGAAAACCGTGTAGAGGCCCTCGACGATGATGGGGTTGAGGATCGCGATGACCTGCTCGGCGTCGTCGACACTGACAGGCCTAACTGTGATGTCTGCGCTCATTCTGCCTACAGCCTAACCGAGGCGGCGAACCGCTAGACTGAACTTCTCAAAGCCATGACTCGCCTACTGCTACTCACCCTTTTTGCCGTCAGCCTCACCGCGCAGGAGATCGCCCTTACCTTTGACGATCTGCCCAACCACGGCAATCTCCCGCCCGGAGTCACACGAGTTGACGTGGCGCGAACGTTCGTCGCCGCCCTCAAACCCGCCAGCGTCGAATTCTATGGATTCATGAACGCCGGCAGAGCCGACGGCGACGCCGCACGGAACGAGGTGTTGCGGATTTGGCGCGACGGCGGGTTCCCGCTCGCGAGCCATTCCTATTCCCACATGGATCTTCACGGCAATAACACCGAGGACTTCAAACGCGACATCGACCAGAACGAAGCCGCGCTCCCACAGCTGATGGAGGGCCAGAACTGGAAGTGGTTCCGTTATCCCTACCTGCGTGAGGGCGACACGGTTGAGAAACGTCGCGAGATCCGCGCCTATCTCAAGCAGAAGGGTTATCGCACGGCGCAAGTCACCATCGATTTTGGCGACTACATGTGGAACGCACCCTACGCGCGCTGCATGGCAAACGAAGACCAGCAGGCTGTCGAAGAACTGAAATCGCTCTACCTGGAGGCTGCGGAAGATTCGCTCGACGCCGGCCAGGAGCTTTCGAGGCTGCTGTTCGACCGCGACATGAAGCATACGATGTTGCTGCACATCGGAGCCTTCACCGGGCTGATGCTGCCGGATCTACTCGAGTTGCTGGATGACTTGGATTTCAAGGTCATCCCGCTGGCCGAAGCGCACAGCGACACGGCGTACGACAGCGACCCAGATGTCGCCACCACGCGCGGCGAGACGCTATTGATGCAGATGGCGTTGGCAAAGAAGCTGAGCTACGCGCGGCATCCCGATGACGCCTACGAGGATCAACTCGATAAGTTCTGCCGATAATCGACGGCGGCGCCCTAGAATACCGACGTGCCCCAGAGCGACCCTTTCGGAAGTACCCGTGGCCCCGTTCGGCGTGTCGAACAGTGACCGAGTACGACCGTGAAGGCCGCGTCACGCTGTGGGAAAGCCAGGGATCTAATGGCTATGTGAGCCGCATGTCGAACTACTACGATGCCTCAGGCCGAATGACCGGCGTGGAGTCGGAGTACGGCGAAGGCAAGAGGTCCGTTTCGCGACACGTTTACGACGAGGGCAAGCTCATCCGAATCGAAGGGCAGAACCTCGGCGGCATTGCGGCCCAACCAACGCTGGTTGAGCAAAAGCCCGACGGCGGCCGCGTGCATATCGTCTCGCTGGTCGATCTGCCGACGACTATTGAGGGTGTCAAGCTGCACTACGACATGACCGTCGGCATGCACGGCGCGGCGTCCCGCAGGGAGGAATACGACTCGACGGACCGCAAAACCCTTATCAGCTTTCTCGACAAGGAGGGCAAACTTCTGTCGACCATCCAGTACATCTACGATGAAGCTGGCCTGTTGATCGAGGAGAACCAAACCTTTGGGGACGTAAATCCGATTGTGGAGGGACTGCGAGCTGAGGCCCCGGCCGCAGTGGTGGACGTGCTCGCTTCGTTGATGGGCCAGGGGGCGGGCCGCCGCGTCACTTACCGTTACTACCAACAGGGGCGCGAGGTGGAACAACGCAGCGTATTCCCGCCCATCGTGGACGAAACCGTTCGCCGCGAGTACAACGAACGCGGCGACATTTCTCGCCAGACGATGGAATCCATGCATCGTGGATTCAGCGGTAGTCTCGAGGAGCTCAGGGAGATGGTCGAACCGTCAACCTTGAGCGTCACCGAGTGTGAGTACGAATACGATGCTCGGGACAATTGGATTCGCCGTGTGTCGCGAAACTACTCCCAAGGCAGCGAAGGCGAGGCCCATGAGTCCACCTCGACCCGCCTGATCGACTATTACGATTAGAGATGATTCTCGCCAGCTCAGACGCGGTGAAGCTCCGGCGCATGACTGAGGCCGACCTCGACTACGTCGTATCAATCGAGCACGCCGCCGCACGGAACCGGTTCGTCGGTGAATGGACCAGGGCCCAGCACAAGCAGGCCCTGGAGGAGCCCGGGCGACTGCACGCGATCGTCGAGTCCGTCGAGACGGGACAGCCGGTGGGCTTCATACTGCTGGCCGGAATCGACTCCGCTGATAGGAGTATCGAGTTCCTGCGAATCGTCGTGGATCCCCCAGGGCAGGGCTACGGGAGGCAAGCCATTCGGCTTCTGAAACGATACGTGTTCGACGACCTTGAAGCCCACCGCCTCTGGCTGGACGTAAAAGACTTAAACGCCCGTGCTCGAGCGGTCTACCGCTCCGAAGGCTTCGTCGAAGAGGGCACGCTCCGCGAGTGCGTCAAAGGCCCGGACAGCTACGAGTCCGTGCTGATCATGGCCATCCTCGACCGCGAGCACGAAAGCGCGATTATAGACTGATGGAACTCGATCAACTACGCTACCCGATCGGGCGCTGGCAAAGGCCCGAAAACGACATCGCTTACGACCAAGCCCGCATCTGGATCGACGAAATCGCCGTCGCGCCCGCCGAACTGCGCGAAGCCGTCGAAGGCTTGAACGACAAGCAACTCGACACACCCTACCGCGAAGGCGGCTGGACCGTTCGGCAGGTCGTCCATCACTTGCCCGACAGCCACATCAACGCCTACGTGCGCTTCAAACACGCCGCGACCGCCACCGGGGCCATGCCGGTCGCTCAGCCCTACAACGAAGCCATTTGGGCCGAACTGGACGACGCCAAGTCCGCGCCGATCGACATCTCGCTAACTCTGCTCGACGCCCTGTACAACCGCTGGGTGCGTATGCTGCGCAGCTTGGACCAAGCCGGGCTCGACCGTCGCCTGCTCCATCCCGAGATCGGCGAGCTGTCCATCGGCGCCTATACGAGCTGCTACGCTTGGCACGGTCGCCACCACGTGACGCACATCTCCGCACTGCGTCAGCGCATGGGCTGGTAGGCCGCCCTCGTCGAAATGATTCCCGAGTCCGTCCATCAAGACGACACGATCGTCGCCGTCTCGACCCCTCCGGGCCGCGGCGGCATCGGCGTTGTGCGTCTCTCGGGCAAGGACGCTCGGCGCATCGCGAATCAGATCCTGCGCCTCGGTGATGAAGGCCTCAAGCCGCGCCGCGCCTCCCTCGCCGAACTGATTGACGAGCAGGGCCACAAGGTCGACGAGACGCTGGCCACACTCTTCCCCAAGCCGAACAGCTACACCGCCGAGGATGTCGTCGAGATCTCTTGCCACGGTTCGCCGCCTGTCTTGAGGCTAGCCTTGGAACGGGCGATCGCCAGCGGCGCCCGTCTGGCCGAGCCCGGCGAATTCACCCTGCGCGCCTTCAAGAACGGACGCCTCGACCTCGCTCAAGCCGAAGCCGTTCGCGACTTGATCGACGCTACAACCGTTTACCAAGCCCGCGTCGCCACGCAACAGTTAGACGGCGCTCTCTCACGGCGTATCACGCCTCTCAAGAAGCAGCTGCTCGACTTGATCGCCCTGCTCGAAGCCGGCATCGACTTCGCCGAAGACGATATCGATGTAGCCGGCAACGCCGAACTACTGCAACGCCTAGCGCCCGTGCATAAAGGAATCCAGGCCCTCGCGGAAGGTTTCCGCTACGGCAAAGTCGTACGCGGCGGGTTGACGCTGGCGATCCTCGGCAAGCCCAACGTCGGCAAGTCGAGCCTCTTCAATCGGCTTCTTCAGCAAGAGCGCTCCATCGTGACCGCCGCCGCCGGCACCACACGCGACGTCGTGAGCGAGTTCGCCGAGATCGACGGCATTCCGCTCAAGCTGCTCGACACCGCCGGTATTCGCGCCACGTCCGACATCATCGAAGCCGAGGGCGTCGAGCGCAGCTGGTCCGCCCTCGCCGACGCCGACATCGTTCTGGCCGTCTTCGATTTGTCGCAAGCGTTCGACGAGACTGACCGCGAGCTGCTCCACAAAGCGCACGCCAGCGGACAAGGCATCGCCGTCGGCAACAAATGCGACTTGCCCAAGAATGCCGCCGACGCCGGCGCCTACACTCCAGTCTCTGCTGCAACCGGTGAAGGGATCGACGCCCTGCGCCAGGCGATTCGCGACAAGGCCGCCCCGGTTCGCGAACAAGAAGGCGCCTTCATCACCAGCCTGCGTCATGAAGGTCTGCTACGGGAATCACTAGCAGCGCTGGACGACGCGAAGACTGCCATCGGCAGCCAAGTCCCGCATGAAATGTTGCTGCTCGACCTTTACAGCGCCCTGCGGCCCATCGACGCCGTCACCGGTGCAACGACCGTAGACGACATTCTCGCCAATATCTTCTCGACCTTCTGCATTGGGAAGTAAGGGGCCACCGCGACCGGCAGCCCCTCATGGCGGCCTACTTCATCTTCATGACAGCCTTGCCCATTACGCTCGGCCAATTCTTGTCCGCATCGGCGACCATCTTGGCCTTCTCTTTGTCGAACATCGCTTTGGCCTCTTTGTTTGAGAACAAGTACGTCTTGCCCTCGTATACGGTGAATGCCGTCGGATCGGACTCGAGCTTCATGCCCTTGGCAACGCCTGTGGCGCAGTAGTTGTGATACTCCGGCGTGTAACCGGCAGGGTCTTTGTCGTACATTGCCTTGGCGTCGGCATTGACGAACCAGAACGTGTCGCCGTTGTGCATGCTCGAATACTTGGCGTCGCCCTTGATGGGCTTGTTGGCGGCCTTGTAGGCGACCGGGCAATAGCCGCCGATAGCCGGCTCGCTCATCTTCTGAGCGACGAGCACCGAGGCAAATGCCAAGACAATCGTCAAAATGGCGGGGAAAGCGAACTTGCGCATGTGTCTCTAATCTCCTATTCAATCGAGCAGCACTTTGCCGCTCTCATGACTTGTGTTCGGGTCGCGCCGCGCGGAAGTCCCGCCGCGCCGCGAATGTTACACAGGTTCCGGGCCGCGGCCGCCCTTCGCTAAAATGGCCTTGTCGGTTACGCGGGGAGGATCGAAATGCTCAAGCTGTTGCCCTATGTAGCGAAGAACCTCTTCCGTAATATGCGGCGAACGCTGCTTACCATCCTGAGCGTCGCCGTCTCCCTCTTCCTGCTCGGCATCCTTTTCGCCGTCTACGCATCGTTCTACTTCACAAGCGCATCGACCGACCAGGCGCAAAGGCTGATCACGCGGCACAAGGTATCACTCACCCAGGCGATGCCCAAGTACTACACCGAGCAAATCGCGGCAATCCCCGGAGTCGAAGTGGTCGCGCCGCAGAACTGGTTTGGCGGCATTTACATCGACAGCCGGCCGGAACACTTCTTTTCGCGATTCGCCGTCGATCCGCAGAATATCTTCGATCTCTACGGCGAGTTCGAGGTCCCCGCCGACCAATTGCAAGATTTCATTGACGATCGCCAAGGCATGGCCGTCGGAGCCAGAACCGCGGAACGCGTCGGCCTGAAGCTAGGACAACGCATCACCATTCAGGGCGACATCTATCCCTTCGATATCGAGGTGACGATTCGGGCGATCTTCCATGGGCCGAACGACGACCTGACGTTCTTCCACCAGAAGTACCTCGAAGAGAGTTTACCGACGGAATGGGGCGGGATGGTTGGATTCTTCGGCATCCGTGCGACGAGCCCCGAGGTCGTACCGCAAGTTGCGACGGCGATCGACGACCACTTTCGCAACGCGCCTGCGCCGACGAAGACCGAGACCGAAGCCGCCTTCCAGCTGTCGTTCATCAACCAGATCGGCAACATTAAACTCTTTCTGATGAGCATCGCCGGCGCTATCGTTTTCACCATCATGCTGGTGTCGGCGAACACCATGGCCATGTCCGTGCGGGAGCGCATACGCGAAGTCGGCGTACTCAAGACGCTAGGCTTCCGCTCGGGGGCTGTGTTTTGGTTGATCTTGTCAGAGGCGGCGTTACTGTCGGCGGTGGGAGGAGTGATCGGCGTGGCAGCCGCGTGGTTCATAGCAAAGGGCGCGGGCTCGGTTATGGCCGCGTACGGCATGTCGCTCAGCTTGCCGCTCTGGAGCATCCCTATTTGCATCGGCGCCGCCGTGGTCATTGGCGTTCTCAGTGCCCTCGTCCCCGCCATGTCCGCCTCCAACATGCGCATCACCGAGGCCCTGCGCCACACCGGATAAACAGCGATGGCCATCCCTTTCAGCTACAACCTGCGCAATCTCAAAGTGCGCTACACGACGACCATCATGACCGCGCTCGGCATCGGCTTGACGGTCGCCGTGCTGCTCGGCATCCTGGCACTGGTCAACGGTTTACGCATATCCCTCGAAGTCACCGGAAATCCGCGCCAGGTCCTGGCCATGCGTCAGGGATCGACGTCAGAACTCGTAAGCTTCGTCACTCAAGAGCAGTTCAACACGATTAAGTTTCTCGACGGCATTGAACAACTAGACGGCGAACCAATGGCCTCGCATGAAGTCGTCTCCATCGTCGCCCTCCCGCTGCGCGGAACCACCGAGGACGAGGGCAATATGGGCAACGTCAACATCCGCGGTCTCTCGCCCATGGGCCTCAGGATGCGCGATGGGTTGGAACTGGTGGAGGGCCGCTGGTTCGAAAGCGGCAAGCGCGAGGTGGTCGTCGGCCAAGGCGTCCACGGCATTCGCGCCAACACCGACATCGGCGACAAGATCTCCTTTGGCCGCGGCGATTGGGAAGTCGTCGGCATCTTCAACGCCGGCCGCTCCGCTTACAACAGCGAGATTTGGACCGACGGCAATCTGGCCACAACCGACCTGGGCCGCGGCTCATCGCGCAGTTCCGCCATCATTCGCGCCACCGACGAAGCCGCCGCGCTGGCTATATCCAACCGCATCAAAGAAGATCAGCGTCTGTTGCTCGAAGGCCGTCTCGAACGCAACTACTACGAAGAACAGATGTCCAGCGCCGCGCCCATCCAAGGCCTGGGAATCTTCGTCGCCATCATCATGGCCGTCGGCAGTTGCTTCGCCGCAATGAACACCATGTACACCGCCGTCGCGCGCCGCGCCCGCGAAGTCGGCACGCTGCGCCTGTTGGGATTTTCGCGCTGGAGCATCATCGGCAGCTTCGTCTTCGAATCGCTCGTGCTGTCGTTATTGGGCGGCGTGGCGGGAGTTCTACTGGTGCTGCCGTTGAACGGCATCGAGAGCCGCCTGGGCAATCAGCTCACCTTCAGCGAGACCACGTTCTCGTTTCAAATCACGCCCGAGAGCATTGCCGCGGGACTCATCTTCGCGGCTGTCATGGGTATGATCGGCGGACTTTTGCCTGCCCGCCTCGCCGCCGGTAAGACCATCTTGAACTCGCTTAGAGGATCCTAAGAACGTCATGCCGGAAGCCCCAAAATTCGGAGCCGAACTCTCTAGCCTCAAGATCGACCGCTCTCAACGCGAGCCCAAGGATAAGGGCTGGGCCAAGTGGTGGATCATCGCCGGCGTCCTGCTCTTCGTCGGCTTCGCCGTATGGCGCTTGGCGTTCTCGGGCGGTGCGACGCCCGAAGTCGCCATCGTGCGCGTCTCGGCCCCGACCGCCGACTCCCTAGCCAACGAGGTCGCGCTCGAAGCCGCCGGCTACATCGTCGCCCACCACAAGATCGAAGTCGCCTCCAAAGTCGTCGGTCGCGTCGCCTCCATCTCAGTCGAGAAGGGCGACAAAGTCCAGAGAGGCCAAGCCCTCGTGCATCTCGAAGACGACGAGTTCCGCGCCCGCGTTCGCCAGGCCGAAGGTAATCTAGCCGCACTCAAAGCGCGCCTGGCCGAGTTCGAAGCCGGCTCGCGCCCCGAAGAGATCCAGCGCGCCCAGGCCAACCTCGAAGAGGCTCAAGCCGATAGCGAACGCCTCAAGCTCGACGTCGATCGCGTGCAGAAGCTGACCGACGCCGGCGTCGTGGCAGCGCAGGAGTTCGACCGCGCCCGCGAACAATACAACGCCCAAGCCGCTCGCGTCGAGGCCCTGCAGCGCGCCTACAAACTGGTCCAGCTGGGCCCCAGAAAGGAAGCCGTTGACGCCGTCCGCGGACAAGTTCAAGAGGCCGCCGGTCAGTACGATTTCGCCCGCACACAACTCGACGGAACCATCATCCGCGCCCCGGTGACCGGCACCATCCTCGAGCGCAACGTTGAAATCGGCGAATTCGTCACCACCAGCTTCGTCGGCGAACGCGGCGCCAAGGGCTACGTCGTCTCACTCGCCGACCTCAACGATCTGCAAGTCGAGCTCGACATCAGCCAAAACGATTTCGCCAAGCTCGCCATGGGACAGAAGGCCGTGGTGCGCGCCGACGCTTACCGCGACAAGCCCTACGATGGCGAGATCGTCGAGATTTCGCCGGAAGCCGATCGCCAGAAGGCAACTGTCCAGGTCAAAGTACAGATCCTCAATCCGGACGAGTTGCTGCGTCCCGAGATGAACGCCAACGTCTCATTCACAACCTCGCAACAGGCCGTGGCCAGCCAACGCGCCAAGCCTTTGATTCGCATTCCCGCCTCGGCCGTGCGCGACGGACAAGTCTTCCTCTACGTCAACGACAAGGCCGTCGCCCGCGCCGTCGAAGTCGGCGAGCGCCGCGCTGACCAAATCGAGATTCTTTCCGGCCTCGCCGGTGGCGAAGACGTCATCGCCTCGCCTCCAGCCGAGTTGACCGACGGCGCGGCCGTCCGCCTGCGCGCCTCCTAGGAACAACATGCCCGCCGCCATCCAACTGCTTAACCTCACCAAGGAGTACCGCCGCGACAGCTTCGCCGTGACGGCTCTCAACCAAGTCGATCTGACGATCGAACAAGGCGAATTCTTCTGCTTGATGGGGCCTTCCGGGTCAGGCAAATCGACGCTGCTGCACCTCGCCGCCGGCATCGACAAACCGACGTCGGGGCAGATCGTCGTCCTGGGAGACGACGTCGGTCGATTCAGCGACAAGCAACTCACCGCTTGGCGCGGCGAGAACGTCGGCTACATCTTCCAAACGTTCAACCTCATCCCGGTACTTACCGCGCTTGAGAATGTGGAGTTGCCGCTTCTGCTCACCGGCCTGTCAAGAGCCGCCCGCCGCAAACACGCCGCCACGGCCCTCGAAATCGTCGGTCTCAGTGATCGCCTCGACCACTACCCGCGTCAACTCTCCGGCGGCCAAGAACAGCGCGTCGCCATCGCCCGCGCGCTGGTCACGGATCCCAAAATTCTGCTCGCCGATGAGCCCACCGGGGACCTCGACGCCGCTTCCGCCAAAGACATTCTCGAAATTCTCACCGTCCTAAATCGTGACCACGGCAAGACGATTATCATGGTCACTCACGACCCGCAAGCGGCCAAGCACGCCCACGTAGTCAGGCACTTAGAGAAGGGCGACCTGCTGCCCGAAGGCCAACTGCCGGAGGCCTAGCTCTTCTTCGTAACCTAGTCGTGCTGCCCTGCGAATGTAACTGTGAGGGCCGCTTCGGCGTCTTTCAAAGGTAGTACAGGAGTATTCATGCGCGGACTTGTTCACTTGATTCTAATCGCGGCATTTAGCGCCATCTCTCTCGCGGCGGCCTCACCCGCAGTGGGCGAAACGGCCCCGAACTTCACGCTTCGTTAGCTGGCCGGCGGCGACGTTCAACTCTCCGACGTCTACGACGAAGGCCCCGTCGCGCTGGTCGTACTTCGCGGCTACCCCGGCTACCAATGCCCGGTCTGCAGCCGTCAGGTGCATGACTTCATCGCCAACGCGGATGGCTTTAGGGAAGCGGGCGCGCGAGTGTTGTTCGTCTACCCGGGCCCGTCAGACGATCTGCAGTCACGAGCCGAAGAGTTCGTTGCCGACAAAACCTTCCCGGCGCACTTCACCATGCTGCTCGACCCGAAGTTCTCGTTCACCAACCTCTACGGCGTCCGCTGGAACGAGGGGCAGCAAACGGCTTACCCCTCAACGTTCCTGATTGACGAAGACGGTAAGATTTTCTTCGCCAAGATCAGCGACGGGGTCAGGAACCGCACCGAAGCCGTCGAAATGATCAAACTTCTCGACGAGCACTAGTTACTCGTGGTCGGCTAAGAACCGTTCGGACTCGATGGCGGCCTTGCAGCCTGCGCCCGCGGCCGTAATTGCTTGGCGGTAGATGCGATCTTCCACGTCGCCGGCGTGGAAGACGCCTTCGATGCTCGTCCGTGCGCCGCCCTTGCCCACGATATAGCCTTCGCTGTCGAGGTCGAGCTGGCCCTTGAAGATGGTCGTGTTCGGGATGTGGCCAATCGCCAGGAACAGCGCAGCCGTTTCGTGCACCCACGTTTCGTCGGTCTCCAGATTCCGCAGCCGGACGCCTTTCACCTCGCCTTCTTCGACGCCTAGGACCTCGTCGATCATGACCGGCGTAATCTTCTTGATCTTCTGGTTGTTCTCGGCGCGATCCAGCATGATCTTCGACGCGCGAAACTCGTCCCGACGGTGAACCAGCGCCACTTCCGACGCAAACTTCGTCAAGAAGATCGCCTCTTCCATCGCGGAGTCGCCGCCGCCGACAACCGTCACCGGCTGATCGCGGAAGAAGAAGCCGTCGCAGGTCGCGCACGAGCTGACGCCGTGCCCGATCAACTTCTGCTCCGAGTCAATGCCCAGCCAACGCGCCGAGGCGCCCGAAGCGATAATCAGAGCTTCGGTCTCAATCAACTCTTCGCCGACCCACAGCTTGAACGGGCGCTCGGACAAGTCCGCCTTGTCGACGTTACCTGACTTGTACTCGGCGCCAAAACGCTGAGCCTGCTTCTTCATGTTCTCGACCAGTTCGGGGCCCATGATGCCCTCGGGGAAGCCCGGAAAGTTCTCCACTTCCGTGGTCAGAGTCAGTTGTCCGCCCGCTTCGAGGCCTTCGATAACCAACGGGGCCAGGTTCGCCCGGGCAGTGTAAATGGCGGCGGTATTCCCCGCGCAGCCCGAGCCGATGATCACAACCTTGTGCATGCAGTCTCCTTCAACTGAATTTCCCATTCTATGAGATGCAGACGAATAGCATTCGGTCGCACGGTTCAAACGGGCTCAGGATCAGTACAATGTGCCCATGCTGATTGCCCGCCATGTTTACCTGTTGACCGCACTATTCCTCATCGGCTGTTCGAGTGCGCCCACCGAAGCGCCGCCGCCAGCCGCTACCGAGACGAATTCTGAATATCTCGGCCTGCCGGCAATCCTGCTGGAGAACGGCGTCCTCGAACTCAAGATCTTGCCCACTGGGGGACCCTTCGTTGATCTCGTTTTGAAAGGGGACCCCGACAAGCTGAGCCCCCTTTGGGCGCCGCTGCGGGCTGCCAAAGAAGCGGGACGTGAACCCCCATTCGGCTCCTCGGTTGGACACTTCGTTTGCGTCGACGGCTTTGGCGGCGTATCGGAAGAAGAACGGTCGGCGGGATTGCAGAATCACGGCGAAGCGCATCGACTGCCCTGGGTAACGGTCTCTCAAGCTAAACCCAGCACGACGACAACCCTAGTACAGTCCGTCGATCTGCCGATCGTCAAAGAAACTCTCGAGCGCACCGTGCGAATGGTCGACGGCGAACACGTCGTTTACGTCAACAGCGCCCTGACCAGTCATCTTGGCTTCGACCGGCCCATTAATTGGGCCGAGCACGCCACCATCGGCTCGCCCTTCTTGGAGCCCGGCGTCACGGTGGTAGACATGTCGGCGAACCGCGCCCTGACCCGGCCCTACAAAGAGCCTGGAAGCCCGGAACGACGGCATCGCATCACTTCCGACGAAGAGTTCGTCTGGCCCCTGGCGCCGACGGTTGAAGGCGGCAAGGTCGATCTGCGTGCGGCTCCGGTCGAACTAGGCTCGGGCGATCACACTGGACACCTGATGACGGTCGGCGGCGAAAAGGCTTGGGTCACCGCGCACCATCCCGGCAAGCGGCTGCTGCTCGGATACATTTACAACACTGCGGAGTTCCCTTGGATGCAGACCTGGGAAAGCTACCCCAAAGAAGGGATGCTTGCCCGCGGTTTGGAGTTCGGCACCCAAGCGTTCGACCTATCGCGCCGCACCGTCGTCTCGGACGGCAAGCTGTTTGACACGCCGCTCTATCAGTGGCTGCCGGCCAAGTCGACGTTTACCACGAGCTTCATGATGTTCTTGGTGGAGACGCCCGAAGGCTTCGAAGGCGTCAGCGACGTCTCGGTCTCCGACGGCGTCATTACGGTCAAGGATAAGAGCGGCACGAACACCGTGACGTTGCCGGCCTCGCTGGCCGAGTAGGCTGGGAGGACAATTCAGATCGACGCGGCCAGAATTTCCGTCTAGGTCTGGCTTGGGGTTGCTGGCTGTGGCAGCGAAAATGTAGCGAATTGCCGGCCCTGGCGGCGTTCGGACGGAAAATTGTAGCGTTTGGCCGTGTTTGCCGAGGTAAAAGGTGGTCTACGCTGTTGAAAACATTGGTGAGCAGATTGGCGAGGGACTCCGTTGGCTAAAGTCTGGCGGCTCGGATCGATCGCCGGCCAGCGGCGCTCGTTTAGATGTGAAGATATTGAATCTTGCCGGCCTGGGTGACGGCGGGTGCTCGCCGCACAACTCGCAGCGTGCCTGCGTCCCGCCAACGCTGGATCATCATGGTGTCTGAGTCGGAACGGCTGCTCAGCGCATCGAGAAACTCTTCAGCGATCAGGTCAGACGGCAAGTCGCCAAGTCGGGGATGGACGACGAGTTCGAGCAGGGCTTCGCCATCAGAGCCCAATTTCTCGGCCAGCTGATAGTCGGTCTGAACGCCGCCGAATTTTCCGGGCAAGACTTCAGACAACACGCGAATGACGTCTGTGCCGTGAAGCGTAACGCCGCCGCCGGTGAGTTTCTCGAAGCTGCGCACGTTCCAAAGGTGCTTGGCCCAACCGGCGGCTTCGAGCGGACAACCGCAGGAGCGGTCAGCCATCTCGGCTTGGTCGCCCATGGATAGGTTGAGCATGACGAACGGCGCCTGCGCGTGCAGAGACGTGATCAAGACGGCCTTAGGCGGCAAACCATAAGCGGCCCCGGCATCGCCGGCCTGAATGAGGCCGTGCATGTTGGTGACCAAGTGCATATCGTCGGCTTCGTCGCCATGCGCACAGCCATAGCCGATGGCGCCGACCTCCATCGTTCCGTAGCGGGGGATTGCGCGGCAGCCCGCCTGGCGGAGGGTGTTGATTGCCGCCCGCGTAATCGGCTCGCCTTGCAGCGTAAACCAGCTGCCGGAGATGTCGACCTCGTGTTCTATTGCCCAACGGCAAGCAATGACGGCCGAACTGGTGAAGGCGTGTACGTGAGGGACCTCGCCCGCACGGCGTCTTTGGTGGAGCCAGGCGACAATGGGGCGTGGATTGTCGAGCGGAGCGTATTGGGGCCAAGGCAACGGGCGCCTGGCGGCGCCGCTCACCCAACGCAAGAGCCGAAGGTTCCAGCGAAAGTACGACGGGATGGCGTCGGACTCGGGATCGATCTGCGAAAACGTCGCAGACGGCGGCCCATCCCAGCACGCGTACTTGACGGTGCGGAATCGTAAGCCTGCTCCGGGGGATTCCCAGCTTGTTTTAGCCCAGCGGTCGACGCCGCGGGAAGAGAGTGAGATCGCAGCGTTACCGGCGCAAGCGCGGATAAACTCCAGGTCAATCATGACCGGAGTGCCTTTGCTGCGGGTGCCGCCGCTGCGGGCGGGCAGCAGGTAGGAGGCCCGCGGCGCCTGCAGCATGGACGGTTGAACCTCGATCACGGTCGAACCGCGTTGGGCCGGCCGGCGCCCCTTGAACTCGTCAATCGACAAGTAGACGCCAGCCTGGAAGAGCTTGTGCAGGGTCGAGTCGAGGCCCTCGCGGCGGACCTGCGATTCGATATCGCCATACTCGCAACCGGCACATCGCATCAGTTGTGCGTAGGGTCGTTCGGGATATCCGAAGATGTCGAGCCGCACTTTGTCGAGAAACAAGTTCTCGCGGTTTCTCAACCCTTCGGCGAGGTGTGCGCGGGCTTGGCCGAGCGTTAGCGGACGGCGAAGGTATCCGGGGAGTTTGAGAAAAAACTGAGCGCCCGTCCAGACTTGCGCTGCGTCCAGCATCATCCGCTAGGTTCGTTCGCCGCGAATCAAGTCATCTAGAGACTCGCGGTCGCGGATGATGCGCCAGCGGTCGCCCTCAACGAGAACTTCGGCGGCGCGAGGGCGCGCGTTGTAGTTGGACGCCAGGACGAAGCCGTAGGCACCGGCGGTGGCCGCGGCGAGGAGTTCGCCGGGCTGGACGTCGGGCATGTCGCGGTCTTTAGCGAGGAAGTCTCCGCTTTCACACACCGGGCCGACGACATCGGCGCGCAGGTTAGGACGCTGGCGGTCGATGACGGGCACAATCTCGTGATGTGCTTGGTAAAGCGCGGGACGGAGGAGGTCGTTCATTGCCGCGTCGACGACGATGAACGTCTTGGTCGCGGCGGGCTTGCGATAGAGCACGCGGGTGAGCAGGACGCCGGCTTGGCCAACGATGGAGCGCCCTGGTTCGAGAGTGAGCTTCAAGCCGCGACCTTGGAGAAGGGCGGCGAGGCGCGAGGCGTAGTCGGCGATAACAGGGGTCGTGTCGGACGGCTTGTAGGCGACGCCGAGCCCGCCGCCGAGATCGAGTTGGGTGATGTTTGCGCCGTCATCGCGAAGTCGTTCGATCAGAGCGAGGACGAGATCAAGCGCGTCGAAGAAAGCTTGGGTGTTGAAGATCTGTGAGCCGATGTGACAGCTAACGCCTTCGAGACGCAGCGGCGCGAATTCGTCGGCGCGGCGGTAAATGCGTTCGGCTTCGGCGATGTCGATGCCGAACTTGTGGGCGCTCAAGCCGGTGGCGATGTAGGGATGGGTTTGGGCGTCGACGTTGGGATTGACTCGCAGGGCCACGGAAGGCGCGGCGCCGGCATCGGAAGCCAGTTCGGCCAGCAAGCGAAGTTCGGCTTCGGACTCGCAGTTGAACCAGCCGGTCCCCTGCTCCAAGGCGTAGACCAACTCTTGGCGGGTCTTGCCGACGCCGGAGAAGACCACGCGGGCAGGGTCGCCGCCGGCCTGCAGGACGCGGAAGAGTTCTCCACCGGAAACAATGTCGAAACCGGCGCCTTCACGAGCCAATAGGGCGAGGATACCGAGAGAAGAGTTGGCTTTGACGGCGTAGTGGATCTCGTGCGGCAGAGTGGAGAGCGCCGCGGCGTAGCTGCGGTAGTTGTCGAGAATCGTGGTCCCGGAATAGACGTAGGTGGGCGTGTCGGCTTTCTCGGCGATAGCCGACAAGGACGCACCTTCACAGTAAAGCTCTCCGTGGCGACGTTCAAAGCCCGACAGCGGCATGCAATTCCCTTCCCGAGTTGTGTTTGCCCTAGACGGCCCGCAGCACAATGACGGTACGGTCGTCGGACGGCGTCTGGCGTCCGCTGAAGCGGGCGACGTCTTCCAGGATGGCAGAGACGACGCGCTCGGCGCTGGAGTCGGCGGGAAGAGATTGGACGAATTCGCGGAGGCGAGTGTCGCCGTAATCGCTGCCGTGGGAGTCGCGGGCTTCATGGATGCCGTCGGAAGCGGTGACGAACAGGTCGCCCGTTTCGAGTTGAATCTCGATGCGATCGTAGTTATGCTCCTCGAGCATGCCGAGAGGAATGCCGCCGATGTCGAGCGTCTCGACCGTTCCGCCGCGGCGCAAGAGCGGGCGAGGTTGTCCAGCGGAAGCGACGGTGAGCGTACGTGTGGCGGGGCGCCACTCGGCGTAGAGGCCGGCTACGTAGCGGGTGTCCAACTGGCGCGCAAGCAGGGCGTTGTTGAAATCGGTCAAGAGCTGACGCGGGTCGGGGCTATCGACCGTGAGCGTACGCAGCAGGCCGCTAGAGACGGCGGCGTAGAGGGCCGCGGCGGCGCCCTTGCCGCTGACGTCGCCGCTCCAGATGCCAATGCTCTCTTCGCCGTGGGTGATGAAGTCGTAGTAATCGCCGGAGACCTCACTGGCGGGAATGTTGCGCGCGGCAATCTCGATGCCGCCGAAGGTGGGGCAACAGAAGGGCAGGAGGCTCTGCTGGAGCTGGCGTGCGGCGCGGAGGTCTTTTTGGAGACGTGCCTGGTTGTCGGCGACCTGCTCATAGAGGCGGGCGTTCTCGATGGCGGCAGCGATTTGAGGGGCCATGAGCATGAGCGTTTGGGCCAGCTCTTCGTCGAATGCGGCGACGGTGCTGGATTCGAGATCGAGGACACCGATGACCGAGTCTTTGAGGATCAGCGGCACGGCGACTTCCGAGCGAATGCCTTCGACCAGGGCGACGTAGCGTGGGTCATTGGCCGTGTTGCGGACTAGGATAGGTTCCCGGTCGGCGGCTGCATGACCGACGACGCCGTATCCGAGAGGCATATTCTGCCAGGCGACGCGAGCGTTGAAACGGACGCCAAAATAATGGCGCAGAATTCCGTTATCGATGCGGTAAATAGCCAGTGTGTCGAACGGTGCGAGGCCGCGGACGAGTTCGGCGATCTTGTTAAGCAACTCGTCGACGTTGAGGATCGATGAAAACTCACGGGCGATCTTGGCGAGCGTGGTGAGCGTCTCGTTCTTGCGCACCATCACTTGGTAGAGGCCGGCGGCGTCGATGGCCAGCGAAAACCGAGAGCCGATGAGTTCGAGCAGATTGCGCTCTTGCTCACCGAAGGCGCCGGTAACCGAGGACTGTAGATCGATGACGCCGACGAGTTTGCCGCGGGCGACTAGCGGGACCGATATTTCAGAGCGAACGGCATCGATCGCCATCAGGTAGCGGGGATCTTTGGTGACGTCGTTGACGACGACGGTGGTGCGGGTCTGCGCCGCCGTACCGGTGATGCCTTCGCCGGGCTTGACGCGGAGTCTCTCGGCCAGGTCGGCGCGATAGCCGATGGAGTGGCGAATGGCGAGCACGCCATCGTCGTCGGCAAGCAGGATGGCGAATAGTTGGTAATCGACGACCTTGCGGATGAGCCCTTCGAGCGCACGCAGGAGGTGTTCGAGATCGAGCCCGTGATTAGCAGCGACGTCGGACGCCTCGGCGAGGATCTGAAACGGATCGGTGCGCGGCCGCGGCGTGGCTCCGTCGGAATCCATTAGGCGCGCTCCGCTCCAGGCAGTACGCCGGGAAGAAAGTCGATGGTGACGCGGTCTGCGCCTGCGGCCGCCAAGTTGAGCGCAGCCGCCTCCGAAGCGACGCCGCCCGTTGTATGGACGTGAATATCTTGGCCGACAACCTTGCGGAACAAACGCACCGCCGCAGCGCTTGCGGGGCCATGAACGGCGAGACCAGCGGCGGCACAGACGGCGTCGGCTCCGGCGAGACGGCTGAGTGCGCAGGCCGCAATCAGGCGGTCCTGGTCAAGAGCGGAATTCTCGATGACGGCGGTCATGGTCTTGGCTGCACGATGCGTCATTTCAGCGATGAACTTCAACTCCCCAAACAGCAAGTCATCTTCGCCCGCGAGTAGCGCTCCGGCAGGAACGACGACTTCGATTTCATCTGCGCCTTGCCCCAGGGCGAGTTCGGCTTCGAGCGCCTTCGCGGCGGTAGAGGTCGCTCCGTACGGCCAGCCGACGGCAACAGCTAGCCGCACGCCTGTCCGACGTAACACGCGCCCCGCGGCAACGACGTGACTGGGGAAGATGCTTACGGCGCCTAGTCCCAGGGTACGCGCCTGGAGGCATCGAGCGCCAATCTCGGCGGACGTGCTGCGGGAGTCGCGGCAATTGAGGCCGATCTTGGCCGGTATCCAACTTGGAGCAGGCTCTGCAGCGGGTGCTGCCAGGGGCTCCGTGTCGCAGGCGCAGGGGTGGGCGAGCGGCGGCGAGTGAGCGAGTCCGAGGCGGGTCAACATCTCGTCGCCGATGCGCGCTACCAGATCGTCAAGTTGTTGATCCGTCATGGGAAAGTGGCGCGATCAGCCGCTGTTGAGCAGGATGCGAGCGGCACAAGGGCCGGGCCTGCGGCCTATGGCCAAATGATACAATTAACTTGCCTGCGGGAAGTAGTTCCCGGCTGCTTTAGGTCCTTTACCCATTCCATGCCGCTGTACGAATACGAGTGCCCCCGAACCGGGAAACGGTTCGAGGTGATCCAGAAGTTCTCCGATGAGCCGGTGAAACGCTGCCCTGAATGCGACGAGCATGCGGAGTGTGCGGGCGAGGCGAAGAAGCTTCTTTCGGCGCCCGCGATTCGATTCAAGGGCGCGGGCTGGTACGTCAACGACTACGGCAAGGGCGGCGAGAAGCCGAAGTCGGCCGAGAAATCGGAGTCGTCGGAATCGAAATCCGAGACCAAATCCGAGACGAAGTCGGAAACTAAATCGGAGTCGAAGTCGGAATCGAAATCCGAGACCAAGTCCACTGACTCCAAGCCCGCTGCTAAGAGCGACTAGGAGCGGACATGAGGCCCTCTCTCGTCTGGTTCCGGCAAGATTTAAGGCTCGCGGATAACCCGGCGTTGCAGGCCGCCGTGGATCGCGGCGAGCCGATAATTCCCATTTATATCTGGTCGCCCGAGGAAGAGGAGGGCTGGGCTCCCGGCGGCGCGTCGCAATGGTGGCTGCATGGGTCGTTGAAGGCGCTCGCGGCGGACCTAGAGACGTTGGGATCGCGCCTGGTGTTGCGCAGCGGCAGAGCGCTACCCGCGCTACAGAAATTGGCTAGACAGACGGGGGCGGGAGCGGTCTTCTGGAACCGGCGCTATGAGCCGGCGGCAGTCGAACGAGACAGGCAAGTCGAGCAAGCGCTCGCTGCAGACGGCCTCGAGGCTAAGAGCTTCAAAGGCTCGGTGCTGTGGGAGCCCTGGGAAATAGCGACGCAAGCGGGCACGCCCTACAAGGTATTTACGCCGTTCTATAACGCTTGCCTGCGAGCGGGCCTAGGCGGCGAGCCGCTGATGCGACCAAGCGCTCTGCCGGCGCCGGAGTCGTGGCCTGATTCCGAGCCACTGAGCGAACTGGATCTGGAGCCGCAGCGTGATTGGACAGACGGCATCCGCAAGGAGTGGACTCCGGGCGAGGATTCGGCTCGCGAGACGTTGCGGCGGTTCCTGCGCGGTGGGCTGGGCAAGTATTCCCGAGATCGAGACGTTCCCAGCGTATTGGGGACGGCCCAAGTTTCGCCGCACCTGTGTTTCGGCGAAATCAGCCCACGGCAGGCGTGGGTGGCCACGGGTGAATCAGGCGGGGAAGCATGGAAGAGGCAGCTGGTGTGGCGCGAGTTTGGGCGGCACTTGCTGTTTCACTTTCCGCGGACTGCCGATGAGCCGTTGCGGCCCGAGTTCGTGCGTTTCCCTTGGAAGGATGACCCGGCAGCGTTGCAGCTCTGGCAGAAGGGCCAGACGGGCTATCCCATTGTGGATGCGGGCATGCGACAGCTGTGGGAGACAGGCTGGATGCACAACCGGGTGCGCATGATCGTCGCTTCGTTTTTGGTGAAGGACCTCATGATTCCCTGGCAAGAGGGGGCGCGCTGGTTCTGGGATACGCTGGTCGATGCCGACTTGGCGAATAACACTCTGGGTTGGCAATGGACTGCTGGCTGCGGCGCGGATGCGGCGCCGTATTTTCGCGTCCTTAACCCGATGAGCCAAGGGCAGAAGTTCGACCCCAAGGGCAAATACGTTCGGCGTTGGGTTCCGGAGCTGGAGTCGCTATCGGCGAAAGATATTCACGAGCCCTGGAACGCAACGGACGCTGTGTTGAAACGAGCGAGTGTGGAGTTGGGCAAGGATTACCCGTATCCGATAGTCGACCACGCCGAAGCGCGCACGGCAGCGCTCGACGCCTACGGCCAACTGCGCGGCGACACCCGCACCCGCCGCTAGCGCGGCGCCTGGCCCGCCTTCGCGGGGTGTGGCCCTTCGGGGGCGTGAGGTCCCTATGAGGGTGGCGGTTCTTGTTTACGGCAGGTTGCTTCGAAGTAGGGCGTGACGCGGAGTAGTGCCGGACGCAGAGGGCCGATCCGGGAAACAGTGCGGTAGGCGCGAGCGAGCATGCGTTTGAGCGGCGAGAAGGCGTCTATCTCCGAGGCGGCTAGGGTAGGCAAGCTGATCTCGACTGCAGGGAAGGACCGTTCCAGGATGAGGCGCAGATCCCGGAGCGACATGAGGCGTATCGAGTTGTAGTCGATGCCGGTGCGGGCGCGGACGTAGCGAACAGCGAGGCTGTGTGGCAGCCAGCCGGCGCCCCACAGCCCGACGTGAGGCTCGGGCGTCAGGCTAAAGCGATTCGGAGTTGTCAGCCAGAGAGCACCCTGAGGCGCTAGTACGCGGGCGGTCTCGGCGAGAAATAGATTGGGATCGTGGAGATGTTCGAGCACGTCGGTTGCTACGGCGGAGCGAAACGTCCGTGACGGAAACGGAAGTTGCTCGACATTGGCGAGAGCGAGCTGGCCGTTGAAGCCCTGGTCGGCCAGCAATCTTCGGGCGAGGATGAGCTGGCACAGGGACGCATCGACTCCGACGGTCTCTATACCGGACCGTGCAGCGGCCAACAGGTACTGACCAGCTCCGCAGCCTAGATCCAGCAAGGGGCCTTCGCTGAGCTGTTGGACGACGCGTTTGGCGCGGACTGCCTCGGCTTGAAAATGCGATTCGTGGCGTCGGTGCAATTCGTCTGAGGCCTCAGGCTTGAGGCTGTAGTAGTAGGCGCGCAGTTCAGCGAATGTGCAGCTTGCTTCGCGGGATGCGAGGAATTCGGCCAGCTTGGAGTCTGCTTGGGCGTCGACATCGCTGGCCTTGCCGGTGCGGAAGTCAATGAAGCCGTGCCGCAGAGGATAGTCGGATGCGCAGTCGGCGCATGACCATGTCTCGGGCTGCGGGGAGAGAGGGCCCTGGCAACGAGGGCAGCAGAAGAGGGGAGGGCCGTGCACGAAGTCAGTGTTGCGGAGCTTCGAGCGGCGGATCGCCAAAGCTGATGGTTGTCTCGGCGCTGAACCGGCGGTAATTCTCGAATTTGATTTCGTACCGCACGCGCTGGGCGCCGGTCGGAAACGGCAGGTAGTCGTCGGCGAAGGTTCGCACGGGAAACCAGAACTCTCCGTCGACGGGCTCGTATTCGGTCGCGAAAGAAGCGAATAGATTAGCGTCGGTGGTGCTGTGATGTTGGGGCAAGGGCTGGCCGACGGCGCGGATGACTTGCAACGTCTCGACCTCGACCCAGAGCTGCCCGTCGAGCATGCGCTGGCCTTGGAGAACTTGGCGTGGTTCGATGCGGTAGACGAAACATTCGCGACCGTCTATGTTCTCCCGGCCGCGGTAGGTCGCTTTATAGCGCCAGAGCGTGTCGTTGGTGAGCACGAAGGGCTGGATGTCGCGGAGGTCGCTGAAGTCCTCGTCGGTCATGCGAATGAGCTTGAGCTGGTTGGCCGGCCCCTTGACGAACTCTTCTGTGCGCTCGCCGTCGCTGCTGAAATTGATGTCGCGGACTTCGCTATAGACGCCACTGGGAATCCCGCGTTTGTCGAATTCGTGGAAGACGAAGGACTGCCGGTAGGTGTAGCGCGCACGTTCTTGCTCGAAGCGGCTGCCGTTGTCGGCGATGCGCTTGAGGATGTCGACTGGGGGATCTTGAGCCAACGCAGGGCCGCAGGCGAAGAGCCAGAAAGCGGCGAGCACAGGCAGGAATCCGCCTGCGGGCGTTCTATCATGAGGACTTGTCGAGTGAACCCGAGGGCCGCGATGCTGGCGGACTGCGCGCATATATCGTCACGGCCGTCGTGCTCGACACGCTCTTGGCCGCCGCCGGATTTATCTATGGCGGCCAGGAAGGGATATCGCCGGCGGTTTCGACCCCCATCATCATAGCCTTCCTGGTGCAGGCGGCGATGTTGCTTTTGCCGGGATTTCCTGGTGCACGCAAGTTGGTCGAGCAGGCCTTCGCGCCCAGGACGCTGGCGGCCCTACTGGTCGCCGGCGGCATAGCGCCCTACTTGATCTTCTCGATTCCGCTAGGGTTATTTTCGGCCAAGAACTTTTTGGGGTTGTTCGCGTTGGCGTCAGTGGCGCCTGCGCTGTTCGTCTTGGCGCCGCCGAAGAAGCGCGGGCTTGCTTGGCAGGATGTCGTCGTCATCGCCCTGTTGGCGGCGCCGGTCATCAGCGGACTCACAAGTTTCCTGATCGACGCCTATCGCGGGCCGCTAGACCTGCCGGAGGACATACGGCGGCTGGATGTGTTGGGCAAGCTGATGGTGATCTCGGTGGGGTCGATGGCCTTCTTTTCGCTGCGCGGCATCGAGGACGTTGATTTCCGTTTCTTCCCTAGCTGGAAGGACCTTAAGACCGGAGCGAGGCACTTTCTCTACTACCTGGCGATCGGTGCACCGTTATCGCTGGCGATGGGGTTGGTGGCGTGGACGCCTCGAGCAATCGACTGGGAGTTGGCAGCAGACCTTGCGGGTACGGCGCTGGGAATTTTCTTCGCAACAGCGCTGGGAGAGGAGCTCTGCTTTAGAGGAATCTTACAGAACCTGCTAGAGAAAACCCTACGGAAGCCGTTGTTGGCGCAGGCGATCGGGGCAGCGGCGTTTGGAGCGGTGCATCTGACTTTTCGCACTTTCCCTAACTGGGAGTTCACACTGGCGGCAATGATTGCTGGATGGTTCTACGGCAACGCCTTCAGGGAGGGACGCTCGGTTGGAGCGGCACGCGCTACGCATACTCTCGTAGTGCTGACCTGGAGCTTCTTATTCCGTTGAGCAGCGGGGCTTATGTCGTCCTGCGAGCGCACTACTCCCTTGGTACTGCCGGTAAGAAAAGAACTACGAGTGGAGGGGTTCTCGGATCGGGTAAGCACACGATGCAAATAGGCTAATCCTCGGATTCCCGGAACTGCCGGCCAAACCATAGAATGGCCACATTGAGAGCGATCTCCGGTCGCTCGGGAACCATTAGAATGAGCCGAACACAACTCAGCCTGCCCGCCGGCAAGTCCGATTTCAACTTCGAGGAAGCTGCTAGCTTGCTCGGACTGTCCCAGCAAGAGCTGAAGAGCTTCGTGCTGCAGCGGCTGGGAGAAAGCGACACGTCTCCGAAGCAGTTGTCGAAGATGCGGTTTCGTCCCGCTGATCTGGTATTGCTGAACGTAATACACGCGAGTCCGTCCTCAGACGCCGAATTGGACTAGTTCACGACGCCGGGCGAGAACCGCCGGGAACCGCCGGGCGGGCGCTCATCCCGTAGCTTCTAGTTCTTTGACCGCCTGAAGATTGTACAAATAAACATGTTTGGAGGGAAATGTTTTGGGGCACACT
>JAQCLD010000109.1 GCA_027592785.1 Acidobacteriota bacterium | reverse complement strand
CGGCCCCTGCTTACTAGACTCTCCGCTTCCCACGCCGCTGCTGCTCCTCGCTTACCCACGGATCGGGGAGTCGCGACGAGACGTACTGTGCCGCCCAAACTGTGCTAGCTTCGCCGCTCGTAAACCCTCTAAGATCGGGTCATGATCAGACGTTCGCTTGCCACGGCAAGTTGTGTTTTCGCTCTTCTCGCTCTTGTCGCTTGCGGCGGCGAAAGCGAATCAGGAACCGCTCGCCGATTCGTCAACATCGGCTCTGCGCCTCCAGGCGGCGCCTTCTTCGTGGTCGGCAGCGCCCTCGGAGAAGTTCTCAACGAGCATCAATCCGAAGCGAACTGGCAAGTCACCACCGAAGCGACCCAGGGGACCATGGAGAACATCCGCCGTCTCACCGCCGGTGATCTCGACCTCGCTCTAGCGAACGCCGCCATCACCTACTTCGCCGTCCGCGGCGAAGGCGATTGGGACCAAGCGCACGACGTCCGTTCGGTCATGACGCTGGCCCCGAACGTCGGCATGTTTCTCACCACGACCAGCTCCGGCGTCAAGACTATGGCCGACCTCAAGGGCAACCGCGTCGTCGTCGGCCCACCCGGCGCCGGCATGGAATACTTCCTGCGCCCGATGCTTGCAGCCCACGGCATCACCTTCGATGACATCACGCCGCTCAACGGCAACCAAGACGCTGCGGTCGGTATGATCGGCGACGGTTCCGCCGCGGCCACCTTCCTTGGCGGCGCCATCCCCACCGCGTCCATCACTCAAGCCGCCAGTTCGCTCGACGTCCACTTCATTCCCCTCGATCCCGCTGCCCGTCAGAGCCTCATCGAGACCTACCCGTTCTTCAACGCAGCCACAATCCCAGCGGGCACTTACCGCAACCAAGACGAGGCCGTCGAGTCGCTCAACGTCGGCGCCATGCATCTCATCACTGCCGCCAATGCCGACGAAGAGCTCATCTACCAAGTGACCAAGACGCTCTACGAAAACCGCGCCTCAGTCGTCGAAAAGCACGCAGCGGGCCGCGCGATCAATGCCGAAAATGTCGTCCGCGACACCGGCACGGAGTTCCACCCCGGCGCGATTCGCTACTATCGCGAGATCGGTATCTGGCCTGAAGGCCGTTAACGGGCGTCCGGCGCCGCGGCCCGGCAGCCAACCATCTCGCGCATCGCCTCCGACCATGTTCCGCACGCGCCTCAGCCAAGTTCTCTCCGTCGCGATCTGTCTATTTACGATCGCCGAGGTCAACTACCCGTTCCTGACGCCGCAAGCGGACCTGGGAATCTTCGCGCTGTTGGGCATCACGCTTTGCTTCCTAGCCTACCCGGCGCGCAAGAGTCTCAAAGACAACAAGATCGCCCAGGCGGTTGACTGGCTTTGGATCGCCATTGCCATCCTCTGCTGCGGGCATGTCGTCATTCAGTCCGAGCCCGCGTTCTCATCAATGTGGCTAGACGGACGTTCCCTCGGCGACCGCGCCGGCGTCGAAGCCTCGTTCGATTACTTCATCGGCGCGCTCGGCCTGCTAGTCGTGCTCGAAGTTACTCGCCGCAGCATCGGCGTGGCCTTGCCACTGCTGGCGCTGATCTTCGTGTTCTATGCGGCGATGGGTCCGGCCATGCCCGACTGGCTCTTCCCGCATCGCGGCTACCCGTGGGATCGCATCGTCTCTTCGAGCTTCTTGCAAAGCCAAGGCGTCTTCGGTATGGCC
Source organism: Acidobacteriota bacterium (assembly GCA_027592785.1). Classification (GTDB taxonomy): domain Bacteria; phylum Acidobacteriota; class Terriglobia; order Bryobacterales; family UBA6623; genus CAMPKL01. Next base: position 12,444 of record JAQCLD010000109.1, on the reverse strand, counting down.
CTCTCGGTCATGTTCGTCTATGTCTTCCTATTCGTAGTCTTCGGCTCTTTCTTGGAGGCGACCGGCGCCACCCGGTTCATCATCGACCTGGCCCGGCGGTTGTTCAAGAACAGCACGGGCGGCTCGGCCAAAGTGGCGGTACTCAGCAGCGGACTGATGGGTTCGGTCTCGGGCAGCGCGGTCGCCAACACCGCCGCCACCGGAACCTTCACCATCCCGATGATGCGTAGCGACGGCTTCGAGCCGCATGTTGCCGGCGGTATCTCGGCGGCGGCCAGCTCCGGCGGCGCGCTCATGCCGCCCATCATGGGTGCCGGCGCTTACATGATGCTCGAGATCATCGATCCGCCGGTGACCTACGTCCAGATCATCCAAGCAGCGCTGCTCCCGGCGATTCTGTTTTACCTGTCGCTGCTGCTGATGGTTCACCTCTACGCCAAACGCTTGGCGCTCAAGAACCCTGCCGCAGCCCGTGCCGATGCCGTCGCCGCCAGCCTCGCAGAGGCCGAACCGCTACGGCCGCTTGAGGGGACGATCTTTTTCGGCTCGCTCGGGGTACTGATTCTGCTGTTGCTCGTCGGCTACACGCCCTTTCGCGCCGTGACCATCTCGATGGTCCTAATCTACGCGATGGGCTTTCTGAGCGCCCGCACCAAGATCACCGGCCAGAAGCTGCTCAAGGCCTTTGTCTCATCCTCGAAAAACGGCGTCTCGCTCGTCTCCGCCGCTTCGTGTGTCGGCATCGTCATCGCCATGGTCACCGTCACCGGCGTAGGCACGCGCTTCGCCGGCGTGCTGCTGCCCATTGCCCAGGACAATCTTTTCCTGGCGCTGGTGCTCATCATGTTTGCGTCGATCGTCCTCGGCATGGGATTGCCGTCCGCCGTCTGTTACTTACTGTTGGCGACGATCATCGGGCCGCCGCTGGCGCAGTTGGGCGTCGTACCCCTGTCCGCACACCTGTTCATCTTTTACTTCGGCATGATGTCGATGGTCACGCCGCCGGTCGCCCTGGCCGGCTTCACCGCTGCATCCATTGCCGGGACGCCGATCATGAGCACGTCCGTCGCGGCCTTCCGCTTCGCCCTCGTCGGCTTCTCGCTGCCCTTCGTGTTCGTCCTGCAACCGCAGCTGCTCATGCTGCAAGCGGACGGCACTGCCGCCCCGGTCGTCGACATCGTCATCGTCTTTCTCTTCGCTCTGCTTGGCATCGTTCCTCTCGCCGCCTGCGTGTCGGGATATCTATTCGGTTCACTCGGCCTCATTTGGCGTGCGCTGGCATTGGTCTCGGCGCTCTCGATCCTTTATCCCGCCGGCGCCGTTGGCGAGATGACCCTGAACACCCTCAACTTCTTCGGACTCGGACTGTTCGCCCTCATCTCGGTCGTCAGCTGGCGCAAGTCGCCCCCTGTCGCACCCGCTTGACCAGTCTTGTTACCCTGAGCGGTCCAGATGCCGCCTTTCGTTATCTGACGTCTCTTCCATGTCGCGCCGGCTCATCTACATTGCGCTGATTCTGCTAGCCGTCCTGCACCAGGACTTCTGGCTGTGGAACGACGCGACTCTGCTCTTCGGCTTCATGCCGATCGGCCTCGCCTATCACACCGCCTACTGCATCGTCGCCGCGGGACTCTGGTATCTGGCCACCAAGTACGCCTGGCCCGAGGATGATTCGGCTTCATGACGCAGCTCGCCGTCATCTGCGCCTACTTGTTGGCCCTGCTGGCCGTCGGCTGGCTGGCGACGCGCCTGTTTCAAGGCACCTCCCGGGACTACTTCTTGGCCAGCCATTCCATCGGCCCGATCATGCTGCTGATGTCGATTTTCGGCACCACCATGACCGCTTTCGCCCTGGTCGGCGCCACCGGCGAATCCTACCGCCTCGGTATCGGTGTCCTCGGAATGCTCGCTTCCTGGTCAGCCCTGGTCCACACCGCCGTCTTCTTCTTCGTCGGCATCAAGCTGTGGTCCATCGGAAAACGCCTCGGGTATCTCACTCAGATTCAGTATTTTCGAGATCGCTTTGAAAGTAATACTCTCGGCCTGTTATTGTTCCCGGCGCTCGTAGGCTTGACCATTCCCTACCTGCTGACGGGCCTGCTCGGAGCGGGCAGCGTCGTCGTCGTACTCACCCAAGGCGCTCTCCCGGACCTGTTCCCCGCAACCGCAGGCGGCATCCCTGGCTGGCTGACCAACCTCACAATCTCAACCGTCGTTTTGATTTATGTCTCCCTAGGAGGCCTCCGCGGTGCGGCCTGGGCGAACACTTTCCAGACCATCGTTTTCTTGCTGACGGGTGTCACGGCGACCGCGCTGATCGCCGGCAAACTGGGCGGCGCACAAGCCGCGACTCAAGCCGTGCTCGCGGCGCATCCCGAGAAACTGATCCTCGGCGACGCCGTACCGCCTCTCGTCTTCCTGGCCTATGGCCTCATCCCGCTGTCCGTCGGCACCTTTCCCCACGTCTTCCAGCACTGGCTCACCGCGCGTTCAGCCAAGGCCTTCAAGCTCACCATCGTCGGCCATCCGCTCTTCATCGCCTTGCTCTGGACGCCTTGCGTGCTCATCGGCGTCTGGGCCACGTCCGCCGTGATGCCCGACGGCTCGTTGGTGGTCCCCCTACAACACGCGCCCAACAGCGAACTCGGCCTGATGGTGCAAAAACTCACTACGCCCTTCATCGGCGGGCTGCTCGGCGCGGGCATCCTGGCGGCCATCATGTCTTCGCTCGACTCACAGTTCCTAGCGATCAGTTCGATCTTCACCAACGACATCGTCGGCCACTACGTCAGCTCCGACCGCCTCAACGACCGCCAGCGCGTTCGTCTGGGACGCCTCTTCGTCGTCCTCATCGTTGCAGTCACCTTCGGGCTCTCGCTGCTCGAACCGCGCAGCGTCTTCGCTCTCGGCGTCTGGTGTTTCTCAGGATTCGCAGCTCTCTTCCCGCTCGTTGTCGCGGCGCTGTATTGGAAACGCACAACCCGCGCCGGCGCGATGGCATCCATCCTCACCGCCGCGGCTGTCTGGTTCCTGCTTTTCCGCGATAGCAATTACGCAGGCGTCGCCGGATACGAGTTCCTCGGCCTGATGCCCGTAGTGACGATGACCTTGGCCGCGATCGTGGCCCTCGTCGGCGTTTCGCTCGTCACCATGCCGCCCACAGCCGCTACCATCGAAAAGTTCTTCCCGACCAAGCACTGATGCGCATCGCCTACATCACAGCCGGCGCCGGCGGCACGATTTGCGGCAACTGTCTGCGCGACAACGCCCTGGTGACTGCGCTGCGCGCCGCCGGACACGACGCGCTCTTGCTGCCCGTCTACACGCCGGTCAAGACCGACGAAGCCAACGTCTCCCAGCACAAGGTCTACCTAGGCGGCCTCAATCTCTATCTCGAGATGAAATACTCTTGGGCCCGCCATCTGCCGCGCTTCCTGATGCACTGGCTCGATAGCCCGGCCCTGCTCAACCAGATCTCGAAGTTCGCCGTAAAGACCCTGCCCGAAGACCTCGGACAAATGACCCTCGCCACACTCGAGGGCGAAGAGGGCCCAATCGCCGCCGAAGTGGCCGAGCTCATCAAAGCGCTCAAGCACCTCCAGCCCGACGTCATCCACCTCACCAACACCATGCTGGCCGGGATCGCTCCCACGATCCGCCGTGAACTTGGCGTACCCCTGGTGTCGTCTCTTCAAGGGGAAGACTACTTCCTCTCGAATCTGCCCGCGCCCTATAGCGAGCAGTCGTTTGCCGTGTTACGCCGTATGGCGCAATCCATCGACGCCTTTTCGTCGCCCTGCCGGGATCACGCTCAGACGATGGCTCCACTAATCGGGCGTTCCCTCGACGACATCACCATCGTGCCGCCCGGCATCACTATCGAGGATTTCTCACCGCGTGAACCGCGCAACCCCGCCGAGTTCGTCATCGGCTACATCGCACGTATCGCAACCGAGAAAGGCGCGCACCTGCTGCTAGACGCCGTCCGCCACATGCGTGACCACGAGACCGCCCACACGCCCAAAGTGAAGTTGCGCATCGCCGGCTGGGTCAGCGCCGAGTACGAGCCCTACCTGGCCGAATTGCACGCGAAGGTAAAGGACTGGCAGCTCACCGAACGCGTCGACTTCCAACGCTACATCGGTCGCGACGAAAAGGTCGCCTTCCTGCGCTCGCTCGACGCCTTCTCCGTCCCGTGCACCTATGGCGCGTCAAAGGGACTCTACGTACTCGAAGCCTGGGCCTGCGGCGTCCCTTGCGTGCAACCAGAGATCGGCGTCTTCCCTGAACTCATCGCGGCAACTGGAGGCGGGCTCTTGTGCGAACCGCGCAATTTCTCCAGCCTGCGCGACCGGCTCGAGTACCTGAGAGACAACCCCGCCGAAGCCACCGTCATGGGAGAAAAGGGCCGCCTCGTGACCCTCCAAAACTACACCGCGCAGAAGATGGCCGAGGCGACCCTCGCTCTATACGAAAGCCTACGCTAGAGGACCGGCCCGTAAGCCTTCATCAGCTTGGCGATCTCTTCGCGTTCGCCAGGATTCAACTGCGGCAACGGAGGACGCACCACCCCGCCAGCTTTGCCGAGGATGTTCATCGCCTCTTTCATCACCGTCACTTCGTAGCCCTTGCGTCGCGCGCGAATGTCGTACAACGGCAGCACGTACTTGTTCATCAGGTCGAGCAAGCCCGCTTGGTCTTGCGCCGCTGCGCGCTCGTGAATCTGTATCGACAACTTCGGCGCAATCGTCGCCACGCTCGACGTGTAAGTGCGAATGCCGATCGAGTAGTAGCCCGGCACGCAGTCATCGCCAATGCCGCCAATCCAGTTCAATCGATCGCCCACGCGTTGAATCGTGCGCTGATAGTCGCGCACCTTGCCCTGGCCGTCCTTGAACGCCGCCAAGTTCGGAATCTCCGCAGCCGCGCGCTCCACCTGACCCGGCGTCAGGTTCACCCAGTCGCGGCCATACAAGAGCAAGCCCAACTTCGTCGCCTTGCCGATACCCTTGTAGTAATCGAGTAGCCCTTCGAAGTCCGCCCCTGGATAGTACGGCGGGAACATCAAGATGCCGTCCGCGCCGTGTTTCTCCGCCTCGGCCGCCATTACAACAGACAAGCCGCCGCCAAAGCCGGCCCCGGCGATCACGGGAATCTTACCGCCCGAAATTTCGACGGTCGCCTTGACTAGCGCAACCTGCTCTTCAGGCGTGATCGAATACATCTCGCCCGTGCCGCCCGCTGCGACCAGCGCAGCTAGCGGGTAGTCCATCATCTCCTCGACGTTCTTGCGATAGCCCGCTAGGTCGAGCGACCAGTCCTTCGCATGAAATGGAGTGACCGGGAAAGCGATAACCCCTTCGCGGAGGTCGTGTCGTAACTGTTGAATGTCTTTCATCTTCGAAATCCTAATCTCACTTACCAGCGCGGCAACTTGCGTTCCCAGGTCGGATCCACATGCTTGCGCATCTCCGCCTGGTCATCGCGATTGCGGTAGGGGGTCTTCTCGTAACGTTCTTTCAGACGAGCCAACTGATCGTAGTCCAAATCGACGCCCAGGCCGCCTTTGTTTGGGATGCGTACCCTGCCGTCTTCAATCTTCACTCTGCCGCCAGCGACAATCTCATCGCTCGACTGCCAAGGGTAGTGCGTGTCGCAGGCGTAGGTCAGGTTCGGCGTCGCCGCCGCCACATGCGCCATCGCCATCAGACTCAAGCCCAAGTGCGAGTTGGAGTGCATCGACAACGAAATGCCAAACGTCTGGCACAGCTTACCCAAGTGCTGCACCTGCCGCATGCCGCCCCAGAAGTGGTGATCGCAAAGCACAACCTGCACCGCATCGTGCTTGATCGACTCCGGCATGTGCGCAAAAGCGGTGACCGCCACATTCGACGCCAACGGCGTGTCATTGCCCAACGCCAGCAGCCCCTTGCGTACCGCGGCCATGCCGTCGATGCCCGCCGCCGGGTCTTCCAAGTACCCGCCGTCCTTCAACTCTTCCTTCAAAGCCTCGCCGACTTTAATCGATGTCTCCACCGTCCAGGCCGAGTTCGGATCGATCCTACATGGGCTATCCGGGAATGCCTGCTTCAACTGCCTAATCGTCTCGACCTCAATCTCAGGATCTAGGACACCGCCCTTGAACTTAATGTCGGTGAAGCCATACTCCTGCTTCATTGACCTCACTTGCTCGACAATCGTCTCGGGCGACAAGCATTCGCCGTACTTGTCTTCCCGCGCGTCCGTGCCTTCGCCGCCGCCGCCGGCATGTTTGTAGAAGGGATACGCCGAGAAGGGCACTTCATCGCGAACCCGCGTACCTAACAAGTCGCACAGCGGCTTGCCAACCGCGCGGCCAATCATATCCAAGCAGGCCGTCTCAATCGCCGAGTAGGTGCGCGGCCCGGCGTCGAGCGGATTCTCGCCCGGCGTCGTCATCGTGTGCGAACGCTCGAGCCCAGCGCCATCGCCCTCGACCAGATCCAGCAACGATCCCGTCAGCCGATAAGCGTCTCCGCCAATCACCCGTTCGCGCACGTCGTGCAGCGCCTTCGCCGGCTGCTCGCCGCCATACGTCTCGGCGATCCCAACGATGCCGTCTTCACTAACTAACTCAAGAACGTTGCGCAGCGCATAAGGTGCATGCAGTCCGTAAGAACTACGCAGGGGCGGGTCGGCAATCGCAATCGAATGCACCCGCATATCAACAATTTTCATGAACTTTCCATTGTACGGATTCATACAGCCCGTTAGCCTGTCGGCGCTAGGGTTTTCTTGGAGATCATCTGAGTCCATGCCAGAGCGCCCAAGATCAAGGCGCCTCCAGCCCAGGTGCGTGGTCCCAGCACTTCTCCCAACAACAGCCAGCCCAAGAACGCCCCGATAAACGGCTGTGCAAATAGCGTCGGCGCCAGCTGATTGACCGGGACCCGCCGTATCGCCCAGTACCACGCGCTATAGGCGAACAACGACGGCAGCAGAGCGAGGTAGATCAGCGAAGTCCATGCCGGCGCCCCGAAATCACTCGGGTTCGTTGCCGCCACCACCGGGCCGTAGAAGATAGCGGCCGCGACTAGGCCACACGCCTTCATCGCCGCGATCGTCGGCAAAGGCGAATAGAGCTTTGCTAACCTTCCGCCCGATATGGTCACCGTCGCCTCGCACAGCAACGACCCGAGGAACAGCACATTGCCCCACAGGCGATCGCTCGCCGCTTCGTCCGCCGCTGCTATCGGGTCCGACAGAACCCACACGCCAGCCAACCCCAGAACCATCGCGCCGATGATTCGCGGATTCAACCGCTCCCGCAATATCAACCCCGCCAAGATCACCGTGAGAATCGGCTCAAGCCCGATCAGCAGTGAAACGTCCGCCGCCCGCGTCAGACGCAAACTCTGCACTTGCAGCGTCGGAGTCAGTGCAAAATTGACAACGCCAAGAGCGGCGACCAACGCCCAGTCGCGCTTCGCCATCCGTGGCAGTCCAACAATTGGAATCAGAAACAGATAGGCCAGCGAGGCGATCCCGTACCGGAAAACGACTACCGCGCCCACTGGCATGGCATCGCCGGCGACTTTCATCGCCACGTATGAGCCCGCCCACATCGCCTGCGCGAGCAGGAGCAGCGTCCAGATTCGCCAACCCACTTACAAGCCTTGTTCGAATACCACGTCGACCGGGATGGCTGCCGCTTCCAGACGATCTAAGTCCGCCTGTAGCGCCGGGCCGATCTTGCCCATCTGCTCAACAAACTGCGTCGCTCCCGCATAGTCGCCGTCGCCCTGCAAGATCAGAATCTTCGCCGACAGCGCATTCACCGCTTCCTGCATGCGTTCAAACTCAACCCGATACGTCCCTACAGCCTCGTCCCTGCTAAACGCGCCCATCTGCTCAAAGACGTTGAATCGCAACGTATTCGCCACACCGTGGGCGCTCGATGCCCCAAACCTCACCTAGCGAAAGATGCCGGCCAAAAATGTGACGTAGTTGTCCATCAAGTCGGCGTCGCCCATCTCGCCGCGCTCATTGAGCTTGGTCACCATGTACAGCCCCAGAATATCGGCCTTGCCCTCTTCCAGCGCCGCCGAGTGCTCCTTCATTGCCTAACGAACCGTTCCCTTGCCGCTGATCGTATTTTTGATGCCCAAGCCATGCGCCACTTCGTGGAACATCGTATTGGCGAAGAACGCATCGAAGTCCACGTGCGAGCGCTGGTCTTCGGCGATCAGCACATCGGAGATGGGCACGAGGATCTTCTCGAACTTGGCCTGCATCGCATTCTTCAACTGCAAGCGCCGCGCACCGCTCTTCAGTTGCACTTCCTCGTCATTGGGCAAGTTGATGGCAATCGTCTTGGCCCCGGCATTGCTGTCGCCCGCGTAGTAGATCGCGTCGTAGGCGTTCAAGTCCGAGTCGTCACCCGGCGATTCCTTCTTGTACTCAACCGGCACGGGCAGCCCTTGCTGCAGTTCGCCCAGCATCGAGACGTACTTCTCCAGCCGCGCGCTCCACTCCTTGTCCTTAATCAAGACGTAAGCCTCAAACGCAGCCTTGTAGCCGTAGAGCTGATCTTCGTATGTCTCAATCGGGCCGATCACGATGTCGATCGTGTTGTTCTTCATCTCCATCCAAGCGAAATCGCTCGGCTGGTAGTCATCGCTCAACAGTGCGTCCGCCCGCAGTTCGAGGTACTTTTTGAGGCCAGCGTTATCCGCCAATTGCGCGGCCTGCCGCAGCTTGTCCGCGGCTACAGCTAACCCTTCGCGAAACGCCTCGCTATAGGGCACTGCGACCAATCCCCCTTCACCTCGCCGCACCACCGTGTAGAGCCCCTTCAGGGCCTCGCCGCCGTCCGCAGCCGCGGCAACTGCCTCCTCAAACTCTGCCTTGGTCATGTCCCGCGGATAGAACTCCGCGCCTTCCGGCTTCGGCCCCACGCTCGAAATCAACGGCGCATTATCCGCCAAGCGATCCCACGGCCCGTAGTTGATCTCCGCCAACTGCCTCGCCGCTGGATCCGTAATCGAAGCCATCAAGGCGTCGCGGCCTCCGTACGCCTGTTTCCAAAACAAGCCGTTCATCACATCGGCAGCCTCAACCAACAACGGCAACATCTGCCGCTCTCGCTCCGTCAACGCACTCAGATCAGACGTCAGCCGGAAGCTGACATACTTGTCCAACTCTTTTTGATAGTTCATGGAGGCGGCCTCTTCCTCCGGCGCGGAACCGCAGCCGGCAAAGATTATTAACGAGAGAAGAACAGCGGAAAGAGCGATGCGAGGCATGCTCTATTTTGGCGCCTACGGGTGGTCAGGGCCATCCTCAGCTTCGAGATCACCCAGCGCCAGGCCAGAACAAATTACAACCGCCAGGACAGTAGGCGCATCGATTCCTACGCCTTCGCAGCTTCGTCTCTTGCTTGTTTCTGTCCCCCGAGCGCCGACTTGGCCTCGCCCGATACCGTCTTCAAGTGCAGATCGCGCTGCGGGAATGGAATCTCCACACCCGCTTCGGTGAACGCCTTGAAGATCGCGAAATACAAATCACTCGCTATGATCTTCGGCGTCTGTACCTGCTTCGTCGTCCAGATACGCAACTCAAAATCAAGTGAACTGTCGCCGAAGCCGGTAAAGACCACGTCCGAGGCCGGCCGATTGTTGACGTCTGGATGGAGGCGCGCCACCCCCAGCAGTATCTCCTTCACTCGTTCCGGATCGCTTCCGTACGACACTCCCAGCGGCACATTGATGCGCACCGAGCGATCCGACGCCGTCCAATTGACCACGCGGCTCTCAATGAATTCCGCATTGGGAACGATAATCACCACATTCTCGTTGGTCCTGACCCACGTACTGCGCCCGCCGATCTGAATCACATCGCCCAACAAATCGCCCACGGCGATGCGGTCGCCGACTCTGATCGGCTGTTCCAACAACAGGATTAATCCCGAAGCGAAGTTCTTGGCAATCGTTTGCAGACCGAGACCAACACCAATACCGATGGCGGCCCCTAAGGCCAACAGGCTGTCGAGTTGCACGCCGATCGACTGCAAGACGACGATCAGCCCGAATCCAAACACAGCGTAGGAGAAGAACCGCTCGATCACATAGCGGGTGCCGGGCTCAATCGGCAATCGGTTCAATAGCCTCGTCGAGAAAGCGCTGCGCAGCAAACGAGTCACCACACCGAGCGCAAGGACCAGAACAAGCAACTCAACCAGCAGCGCCGGCGTAATCCCGACATCGCCGATATGCACATAGGGCCGGATCCACAACTCGGCGGCATCGCGGCCGAGGGAATCAATCGACTGCGAAACGCCGTAGACGCCCCAGAATCGCCACGCCAGCAGTGCCGCCACCAAAGCGACGAAAGCCAACATCAAACGAACAGCTGTAAGCCGGATCTTCACCTGCCTCACTCTCTACAAGATCGGAATTCTCTCGCTCGCGTTGACGAACAACACATCGTTCAGCGAGGAGTAGCGAGTCAGAGCAACGGTCAAGTCGCTGTCGATCTGGACGCCCGTCAGTCCAAAGATCACCAGATCGGCGTCGCCCGAGTGCTTGGCTACTGAGCTATCCAAATCCGATGACTGGTGATAGGGTACCGAGGTAATTTTTTGACTCGATATGGGCAAACGGCCCTCGCGCATCATCTCTTCCAAACGGTTGCGCTCTTGCTCTGCGTTCGAGGCGGCAAAACAAGTGAACAGTTGAATCTCTGCATGCCGCCAATCGGGGTGGCCCACGATGATGTACGACAGCAAGATCATCAACGACGCATTGTCATAGTCCAAATCGGTAAGCCAAATGTGGATGCTCGACCGATAGCCGAATCGGTAGATCGTCGATCGCAATACGCACGCATTGAACTGGGACGAAGACGCCAGATGCACGCCTTTGACGATCTCGCCTACCTCGCCGGGACGGTCCCTGTCGAACTCAAACAGGACGGTATTGTTCGGCAACCCCGATATGCCCGGCAGTTGCAACGTCTGGGCAAGCGCCAGTTCAAAGGAGGGCGAAATCAACGTATCAACAAAGATTCCCGCGCCGCTAATCTGTGTCCGGTGGACCAATCCATCGGCCACCACGCGCGCCTTCAGGTCTTCAGCGAACGAATACTCGCCCTCAATGTATTGGATGAAATTCCCAAATCCATGCCGCTGACAAATCCAACGCATTAGGTCGAAGTGACCCAAACGTTTCTCACCGTGGCGAGTAATTGCCACCACCGACGGGCGCCAGTCGCTCGATTCCGACTTGGTACGCGATTTCTGCAGCGATATCTGCAAGCGCCGCGTCAACTGAAACATCGTGCCCAAGAAGATCGCCGCCAGCCCGCGCTCCTCTGTCCGGGTGTGTCGCAAACCCAGATAGATCAGCACCATTAAGCCAACCGACAGGAACGCATATACCGCGCTCATCTGGATCATCATCAAGGCGCACATCACCGCGCCCAGCAGAGATACATACCAACGTGACCGGAAGGTGGGGCGGTACGACGGATTGCCCGCGAAGTACTCCAGGAACGACACCGCGCACAGAGCGCCGTAGGTCACCATAAAGAACATCGACAGAACCTGTGAGATCGAGTTAACGTCGCCGATCAACACGAAGAACAGGGCGATCACCCCAGAGAGCACCGCCGCGTTGACCGGCTCGTCTTGACCGCCCCGGCCTAGCGCCATCACCTGATTCAACTTCGGCGTCGGCAGCACACCGTCTCGTGCCAGCGCCTGCAGCGTTCGCGGCGCGACAAGAATCGAACCCAAGGCCGACGAAAGCGCCGCGGCGCCCAGACCGATATAGATCGCCGGCCCCCACAGCGCAATGCGGGCCATGATGAACTGGTCGCCGTTCAATGCCTCAGGCGTCGCGTTTTGCGCCAGCTTGATCGCCGCCAACGCGTAGATAACCATGCCGACGAGCGTGGCGGCCGTAGTACCTAAAGGGATCGAGCGCTGCGGATTCTTGAGATCTCCGGACAGTCCCAGTCCGGCGATCATGCCCGTGAAAGCCGGAAAGCAAATCGCAAATACTTTGCTGAAGCTGTCGGGGGTCGCCACCTGTGCCGTGAGGTTCAGACCGTCGGGCCGAATTTCAAGCGGTCCCGCGCCCAAGAAGAAGATCAGCAGAGATACGCCCAAAACGCCGCAGACCACCCACAAAGCTCGCACGCCCAAGGCCGCGCCTTTGGTCAACATCAAGCCCAACATCAGAATCGTACTGGGCACGCTCACCCACCGCGGATCGATCTGATAGCCGTACAACAGCGCCGCCGCGTCGTAGGCCGGTTGGAACGCTTCCGCGAAAGCCACCAAGTAGAATGCGATTGATATCGCCTGCGACAAATAAAGCGCGACGCCAATCGCCCCGCCAATACCCAAATCCGTCGGTAAGGATTAGGGCGAGGGCGCGGTAGGGGTGAGCGAAGGTGTCGGGA
>JAQCLD010000108.1 GCA_027592785.1 Acidobacteriota bacterium | reverse complement strand
TGAAGCACGTTGCCCATCACATCATAGAACCGATATTGGAATCGCGCCGGGCGCGCGACGAGGTTCAGCCGCCGCGTCGAGCCGACAGGAGGTACCCGTTTACCATGACCAGCGAAACCGAACTCGAAGCCTACGTTGAGCTTCAGAAGCTGCTTGGCGCGGATGACGGCGTGGAGTTTCCGGGGGGTAGACATGAGTAGTCCGTTTTTTCTGGAAGGGCCCTCGGTGATCTCGTTTAGTGGCGGTCGGACGAGCGGGATGATGCTGAAGCTGATTCTCGACGCCCATGGCGGAACGCTGCCGGATAACGCGATAGTCACATTTGCAAACACGGGCCGCGAGATGCCCCAGACTCTCGATTTCGTTCAGGAATGCTCTGAGCGGTGGGACGTGCCAATCGCGTGGGTCGAGTTCGACCTTGAAGCGGAAGGCAAGACCACCGTCGTCAACCACAACTCTGCCAGCCGCGATGGCGAGCCCTTCACCGCCGTGATCCGATGGAAACAAATGCTCCCCAACGTGATGATGCGTTTTTGCACCATCGAATTGAAAATACGCCGACAACAAGCCTATGCGCGGCACATTTTCGGCAACCTCAATTACGACGCTATATTAGGGCTTCGCGCAGACGAAGCCGCACGGGTTAAGAAAGCTCTAGGCAAGTCGGCGCCGGCCATCCCCCGGAGCCGAGCGCCCCTCTACGATGCCGGTCTTACAAAGCGCGACGTGATCGCATTTTGGAGCGACCAGGAATTCGATCTTCGCCTTGAAAGCGTCAACGGCGTCACGCCGTCAGGCAATTGCGATCTCTGTTTTCTGAAGGGCAAGGCTTTGCTGTCTGGCCTGATGGCCCGCCACCCAGAAACGGCACGTTGGTGGATAGAACGCGAACAAGAGGTGGGAGCCGAGTGTGTTCGCAAGGGGCGTTCAGCGGAAGACGGGCGGTTCCGCCGGTCGCAGGATAACGCATCATATGCAGAACAATTCGACGCGGTGCGGCGTCAAGGTGATCTGTTGGAGGGCTGGAAAGATGTCGAAAACATCGACTGCATTGCTTGCACCGATTGAGGGGGGAGCGGTCCTTGTCGCAGCATACCACTGGCGACATGACCCATCCTGCGCCTCCGCGCAAATGGATTTGGAGAACGCCGTTGACGTCTGGGAATCAGCGCGTCGATGCCGCCACAACCCATCGCCCGCGACCAGCGGACGCAGCAAATTGCGGTGTGCGTCCCCGGGCATGACCCATAACTCCGACACCATGAGATTGGCCGCCCTCGGCATAAAACTGACGGACGTGTCCCGCCGGCTAGGCGTGACCTATCGGGCGGTCGCCAAGGCCTCGGCGTTGGGCAGCCGCAATTTCCGCGCGATCGTCGACGCGCTTGAAATCATGGACGCGGATCAGCGCGCTGAATGGCTGGAAAAGTCGGGGGTTGACAAATAATCGATCGCGCGTAGATAAGGGGGCGAGACAGTGCGCCCGAATTTTGGGCGCTTTTTTTATGGGCGGGCGATGGCTGACCAAGACGAGTACGGCTTGAATATTCGCGAACGAAAATTCGTGGAATTGTACATCGCCAGCGGCAAGGCTGGGAAGTCCTGGATCGATGCCGGGTACAGCCCCAATGGCGCCGATCAGTGTGCAAGCCGCGCGATAAGCAAGGCTAAAGTTCGCAAAGCGATCGATTCCCTGCGCCCTGATCACAGCGCGAAACACCAGCGTGTCACGCCTGAAATGGTGATAGCGGGGCTTCACGCCGAGGCCAGCGGCGGCGAGACCTCAAGCGCTCGGACGGCCGCCTGGACGCAGCTTGGCCGAGCCTTGGGCATGTTCGTCGACCGGGTCGAGAGCAAGAACACGTCGCTCGCCAGCGAACTCGATGCGCTCGAGGCGAGGCTCGACGACGAGGCCCCGAAAATGAAGATCGTTGTAAATCAATAGGTTACCGCGAAAGAATATTACGCGATAAAACGAAAACAGGGAAAGCCTGCTAAGTCATTGAAATCATTGGGGCGTGATTTCCCATAATGAACATTATGCGACAATGAAGTTGATTCAAATGCAATGTAACCCCGCCCGATCGCCCCGGGTTACATTGCATTTGAATCAACTTCACCGCCGGCGGGCGAAAGGCCCCCCCCCTAAAAATAATGCGGGGGGAATTTTTGCACACATTCCCTCGCTCCGTTGAGCGATGACCCAGAAAATTTTTTTGGAAAAATTTTGGCGAACGAAAAAGTCCAAGCCAAGCTGGCCCAGTGGCGCGAAGATCCCGTGGCCTGGGTCCGGGAGGTCCTCGGAGCCGAGCCCGAGGCGTGGCAAGAAGACGCCCTGCGCGCCGTGGTCAACTCCGACCGCACGTCGGTCAAGTCCGGCCATGGCGTTGGGAAATCGACGATGCTCGCCTGGACAATACTGTGGTGGCTGACAACCCGTTCCGACGGGGTCAAGGTCGCCGTCACGGCCAATACGGCTCACCAATTATCAGATGTACTGTGGAGCGAAATTGGCCGCTGGCGCGACGCGATGAAAGTCGGGAAGGGCGACATCGAAGTTAAGTCCGACAAGGTTCTCCTACGCGGAAAGCCGGACAGTTTCGCTGTCGCCCGCGTCTCCCGTCGGGAGCAGCCAGAGGCCCTCCAGGGCTTCCACGCCAAGCACATGCTCTTCGTGGTCGACGAGGCTTCCGGCGTCCCGGACAATGTCTTCGAGGCCGCCCAGGGCGCCATGTCGACTGCCGGCGCCAAGATCATAATGACCGGCAACCCTACCCGGTCGACTGGGTATTTCTACGACGCCTTCCACGGCGCGAACGCCGAGCGATGGCACAAAATGACTGTCAGTTGCGCGGACAGCACCCGGGTGAGCCCATCGTTCATATCGGACATGGTCCGCCAGTACGGCGAGAATTCGAACACTGTCCGGGTGCGCTGCCTGGGAGAATTCCCGGAGGGCGACGACGACACGGTCGTGCCGCGTCATCTGGCCGAGGCCGCCACGCGTCGCGACGTCGAGCCGTCGGAGACGGCCCCGATAGTCTGGGGACTGGATCCGGCTCGATTTGGCGCCGACCGCACCGCCTTAGCTAAGCGCCAGGGTAACGCGGTCACCGAGATCCGAAGTTGGTCCGGCCTCGACCTGATGGAGACCACGGGGCGCGTGAAGTCTGAGTACGACGACACGCGGTGGGATTTGAAGCCGACCGAGATCCTGGTTGATTCCATTGGGTTGGGCAGCGGCATCCTGGACCGGCTGCTGGAACTGGACCTGCCGGCCCGCGGCATTAACGTGGCCGAGTCCAGCGCCATGGGCGAGCGGTTCGTCCGCCTACGCGACGAGCTCTGGTGGAGCGCGCGCGAGTGGCTAGAGGAACGAAATTGCGTCCTACCGGACGACGATATCTTGGTCAACGAACTGTGTCTGCCGCGGTACTCCTACACCAGCGCCGGCAAGATCAAGGTCGAGGGCAAGGACGAGTCAAAGAAGCGATACGGGAACAAGAGCCCCGACTTGGCGGACGCGGTGGTGTTGACCTTCGGATCATCCCAGACCGCGATCACCGGCAAGGGCTACAAGTGGTCCAAGCCGATCGAATATACAGCAACGGGAATTGTCTAGATGGCCTACGCGGACGAGTACGGCAGAGCGACGGGACTGCTGGGGCGACCGGCCCCAGGCCGCGCGCGACGCCGGAGCCGCGTGGCGGGATTGCTTGCAGATGGGTTTGTCGGCCGGCCTAAAGCGGGAACCGTCGGCGAGATGGGCGGGGGCGACGCCCCCGGGCTGTTCGCAACGCGGGGTGCCGAGGGCATTTCACCAATGGATCCAAGTCAGGCACGCGGACCCAATCTCCCCAGAATGCTAGCGGTGGGCGGGTTGATGACTGTTCCGGGCGCCGGCACGATGGACGCGGGTGGCGTGTATCCTGACCCAATAAACGAGGGCAAATATCTGCCGTCTATGCGAGAAAACTTGAACAAGGGAAAATATTTGGACGCGAGCTTGCAGGCACTAGGCCAAGCTGGTGATGCGGCCTCTGGTTTCGGCCTCCCCGGGGCTCTGGCCGGCACGGTCCTCGGAGGTCCCAGGGCGATCCAACAGGCGCTACGCGCTGCCCGTGGGCTTTCGCCCGTTCCTACGTTTAAGGCTGCTGACGGCGCCCCCCGAGCGGTACAGTCATCTCCTGATGCACCCATTCCGGCATCAAGCCGTGCGGTTTTGAGGTCGGACAACGAACCATTCAAATCAGTCAAAAGCGACGCTGCCGATCATATATCTGGCGTTAATCTTTTGCGGACCCCAGAGGGGGAAATCGCCAGCACTCGATTGCAGAAGGCAAAGGCCAGTGACCTCCGCTGGAAAGAGCAGCATCCAGGCCAGGACCCTTGGGTAGAATTTACACCAGAGAACGCCGAGAACATTTCCGACGTGATGGTCACCGAGGCGTTGCAAGCGGCGAATCGAGGAGAAAACGCGGCGCAGTGGTATAGCTCCACCCTCGATGGCGCAAACCGCGTGGTCGCTAAGATGTTCCCCGAAATACTTGACGATCCTATCTCGCGCTCCAACTTCGGCGTGATTCAGGCTATCACCAGCAATGGAAAAACCGTCGAGACCAACGCGCGTATGACGCATAAATTATATTCCGAATTTAAGCAAACCGGGCGGTTCCCAGAGTCTGTGCCAGAGGGCGGTGTCGAAGGCCGGCAAATGGAGCAGGCATTCCGGCAGATGAACCAACTGGTCGATCGTCTTGGCGGCGGCAAGGTGGGTTCCGAGAAGGCCATGCAGTTGCTCAACACAGAGTTCACGGTGGCGGAGCTCAACAAATTGATGGGACCTTATGGGTTCCAAATATCTGGCGAAAAGACCGATGCTTTGGTGATGGGGTCCGCTATTTTTGGCCCCAAGATCGGCGCGGGATTTTATCAGAACCTGATGGGGAATTTCAATCCGCTGACAGCCGATCGTTGGTGGATGCAGACCTGGGGGCGGATCACTGGGGCGTCTCATCTGCCGATGGATGGACCTCAGAGAGCAAAACAGGGCGCGGCTCTGTTGGCCGCGCTCCGCGCTAGCAAGGACAAGAAGCCGGGCGGGTATACGCTGAAACAGCTTGAAAAAGACCCGGATAAATTGCTGGCGGTGGCGAGGACGTTCACCCGGCGATATGCGAATGGCGGTTATAAAGATAAATCGCCCGTCCACTTGGCGTCGAAGGGGTTGGCTGAAGGGCAGGACCGCGTCGCTGAGGCGCCGACAGGCGGCGAACACCGGGAATTTATGCGCGAGGCGGTCGATAGGACGCTAACTAAATTGCGAGCCGCCGGTCTTGACATCAAAAGGGCGGACCTCCAGGCGTTGCTGTGGTTCCCCGAGAAAGACATCTCCCGGGCTCACGGCATCGGCAATAAGGGCGCGAACCCGAGCGATTACAAAAAAGTCTTTTCACAAATCGCAAGAGAGCAGGGCATTCCTGAATCAGCGATCGAAGAAGCCATCGGCGCTGAAACTTTAGCGGCCAAGGTTTCCCCGCTCCCCGATCGAAGCGCGACGATGGGGCTCCTGTCCCCTCCAGTGATGGTCAGTGAAACGATAGAGGCGGTCCCGAGCACGAGGGCGCGCGGTGGTGGATCTCCTGATCTTGAGGGAATGCATTTGGCGCCGGATTCCGTTAGAGCGAACTTCAGCGAAGAAGTAAGCGCCGCGCTGCGACCTAGTGGCAGCGACGTCATGCTGGAGAGCCAAGGCATCCCGAACGCCGCGAGTATGGGGCAAGGGGCGTGGATTGGTCATGGCGGCGGAATAGAAAACAACCCGCTAATGATCGCCTCGCACAACCAGGGTCTTAGCGCCAGTGGGCAGATCCCCGATAGCGTCGTGAAGGCTCATCAAGCTATCGCCGCGTTGAAGGGGTGGGCGCTAGTCCAAGACGGATCTCCCTGGCATGGCATTATGGCAGACCCAATAGGGACATCTCGTAGGTATCCAAAAGACCCCGGGGTGACATCCGGAGAAATTAACGCGGGCGTTAGAGCCAACCCTGATCTGGACGCATACCCTCTCGTGGACACTGACGAGGGCGTGAATTTGCTGGATCTGAACTTCGGAGACGGGCTAACGCCCGGTCAATACGATGCCATTGAAAGCGCCATAAACCCCACTTTGCCCGGCGTTCGATCCAGGAACATGACGCCCCCGAACAAGGGTTACATCGACATGTCTGATGCGATCCAATCCCCACAGGGATCTGGAGATATGACGCGGGAGATGTTCAAAGATGTTGATAAGCTCTCGCCGGCGGCGCGGAAGAGGTTGGAGTCGCCAGAGGTAAGGGCGGCGATGCAGGGCGTGATGGACGCTCGGGAGCGGGCCGGCCAGTTACCGGGCATCGGAGCGCCGAGCGCGGATGTTCAAAATGGGATACGGATCTTTGTGGAAGAAGGATTCGAGGGTCTTAGGAAAGCGCTAGGCAATAAAGGCTTTATTCAAGGTGTTGCGGCATTGGGCCTAACGGGGCTTCTTGCCAAACAAATGCAGGAGAGGGGCGGTCTCCTTGCCCCTGTCCCGTCATCGCCCGCCGCGAATGAATTATATGTAACAGTTCGGCCTGAAGGCGAATCCAGGCGAAAAGAAGATATCAGAATGCGCGCCAGACAATGATCGACGCCGCGGTTTTAGCGTTTCTTCCCGCCGTACATCCCCTTGATGTTCTGCCGGAGAAGGGCCTCGTTGCTGGCCTTGAGGATGTGGTGGGGCGCGGTTTGCCAGCATGTGGCCCTCATCGACACCCCACAGTCTTCTCCGGTTTTGGGATGCCGGAACCGGATTGTCGCGAAGACGTTCTCGCCGGTTTCGCCCGTGGACAGTGTCCTGGTCTCAATTCTAAGGTCGGTGACCTCGGCGAAGAACACACCAAGATCGACCTCGATGGTTCCGTTGTCGTTGATTATGTCTGCCATGATGCTCTCCTATTTCCTGCTTCATGGACCGTCGTCGGTCAGGCCCGAGATAATATCAATGAGGCCTACTAATGTCGAACGCTAAAACTTATTACACCCGGCGCGCTATCGGCCCGAAACCGATGAGTATTTGCGGCCGGTGCGAGAAGCCTCGGCGGTGTGACCGCCATCAAAAATGCATGGCGGCGCCGATCGTGAAGCGCCCCCGAACGAAAGTGAGCGAGTGATGGCAACGGATCTTGGGTTTACCCTCGGCGGCATCGATTTCGTCCCCGCCGGCCCAAACGTCGACCCGAACCAAAACATCATCCGCCCCGAGCTCCAGGACGGCCCTCTGGACATTGAGGAGTTGCAGCGGGTGCTTCGATTGTTCGCGGGAAATCAGGTCGGCGGCGGGGTTCAAAATCTATCCGGGAACCTCGACCCCACCACGACGGCGGCGCAGAACCAAATCGTGTCGGTGGATCCGACCGGGGTGTTCAGCCCCGCCGGTCAAAACTATACCCCGGGGATCCTGGCCGACGAGGGGCAGCCCGAGGGGCAGTTTAGCTTGACCGATATCATGGGGCTAATGGGGAACCTCGGGAACGCGGGGAACCAGCGCGTGGCGAACCCGTTTGAGAATTTCGAACAGGCCGGAAACGGCACGTTCAACCTTCGGCCGCAGGGCGCGTACCAGCACCTCGCGCGCGTTGGGCCGGGCATGCTCCCTTACGACCAAGCGATCCACTCTGAAACCGGCGAACCGTTTAGCAAGCAAAATATCTTGTCGAACATGAGGGCGCGGTACGGCAACATTGACGAGAGCCCCTCGTGATCGACGACGAAGAGCTTTCGTCCATAGTCCAGCGCGAGGCGGAGCAGGCGCTGAACTACAGCGACGCGACGTACAGCGACGAGAGAATCAAGGCGCTGGAATATTACCACGGCGAGAAATTCGGCAACGAGGAGGTCGGCCGATCGCAGGTGGTCAGCCGGGACGTCGCCGACGTGATCGATCACATGCTGCCTCAACTGATGCGGATATTCGCGTCGTCCGACTACGTTCGCTTCGCGCCACGGGGGCCAGAGGATGTCGCCGCCGCGGACCAAGCCAGCGACCTAGCGAATTATATTCTCGACACCGAGAACCACGGCTTCACCTTGATGCACAACTGGTTCAAGGACGCGCTCCTGAACAAGGCCGGCGTCATCAAAGCCTACTGGGACGAGCGGGAGAGGGTCGAGGAGCGGACATTCGAGGGCCTGACCGAGCAGGAACTCCAGGCGCTCCTGGCCGACGACACCGTCGACATAATCAGCCAGGATATCCGAGTAATTCAAGAGGCTGAAATCGAGACCATAACGGAAAATGTCGTGGCTGAGGCGGTCAACGAATTCGATGTGACCATCAAGCGCCGCATTTCCGATGGGCGAGTGAAATTGGATTTGATCCCGCCGGAGGAATTCCTGATCGACACCCGGGCCAAGAGCCTGGAGGACGCGCGTTTCGTCGCTCACCGGACCCTGGTCACCGTCAGCGACTTGGTCGCGATGGGGTACGACCGCGACGAGGTCGAGGAGCACGCGGGCGGCGCGGACGAGCGACACGCTCAAGAGCGACAGGGGCGCTTCCAGGACCTCGATGGAGGCCTTGAGAATGACGCGGCGGACGACACCCTCGCCGAGGTTGTCTACACCGAGGCGTTCCTACAGGTCGACGCGGACGAGGACGGCATCGCCGAAACCATGCGTGTTTGCACTATCGGCGAGGACTATCACGTCGTCCGGTCGGAGTATTCCGACACGGCGCCGTTTGCTCTGCTGTCGCCGGTCCTGATGCCACATCGGGCCATCGGGCAGTCGATCGCGGAGAAATTGTTCGACATCCAGCTAACGAAGAGCGCGCTCCTAAGAAGCACGCTCGACAACGTGTATTTGACAAACAACTCCCGCGTCCTCGCACTGGAGGGCGCGGCCAACCTCGACGACCTCATGACGAACCGCCCTGGCGGGATCGTCCGGGTGCGCCAGATGGGCGCCGTGCAGCCGCTCACCGTGCCCCAGGTTGGGCGCGACGCGATGGCGGCGATCCAGTACATGGATCAGGTCAAGGAAGAGCGCACCGGCATCTCCAAGGCGAGCATGGGCCTGGATCCAGATGCGCTGCAAAGCGCGACCGCCACGGCTGTCGCGGCGACGGTCAGCGCCGGCCAGAGCCAAATTGAGATGATCGCGCGTGTCTTCGCGGAAACGGGGATCAAAGACCTGTTCCGACTGATCCTGCGATTGATCACGCAATACCAGGACGAGCCGAAGCTGATCCGGCTGCGCAACGAATTCGTGCCGATCGACCCACGCGGCTGGGACGCCGAGATGGACGTGACAATCAACGTCGGTCTCGGCACTGGTCAGGCGCAAGAGAAGATGCAGTTCCTGGCCCAGATCGCCGGCAAGCAGGAGCAACTGCTCCAGACCATGGGACAGAACAACCCCATGGTGACGCTGCCGCAATATGCCGCGACGCTGGAGAAAATGATCGAGGCGGCCGGGTTCAAGGACACCGAGACTTTTGTCAACCGACCGTCTCAGGTAAAGCAAATCGCCCAGCAAATGGCTCAACAGGCCGCTCAGAACCAACAACCGCAACTCGACCCGGTCGCTCAGGCGGAACTCCAGATGAAGCAGATGGAGGCCCAGGCACGGATCGAGGACAGCCGGGCAAGGATGGAGATGGAGCGGGAGAAAATTACGGCCGAGATGGCCTTGGCGCGCGCCAAGATGGAGGCGGAGATCCAGTTGAACCGCGAGAAGGCGTTCGCACAAATTGATCTCTGGCGAGCCGAGCTCGCTGAGGAGGCTAACCTGGAGGCGATTAAAATGAGCGCCGGCCTACCCGGCGGTCAGGGCAACATAAACATGAACAATCGATGACTACGTTGGAGGAGGAGATGGATCGGGGCGTCAAGGCTGAGCGCCTGATGCGCGAGCCGATGCTGGTCGAGGCTTTCGTCGCGCTCGACGAGTATTACACCGAGGCCTGGAAAGACTCCCCCCTAGACGCTCAGACGGAACGCGAGACTATTTTTATGTACATATCAGCGCTGCGCGAGGTCCGCGCGCACCTGGCTCAGATCGCCAAGACCGGCGAGCTTGCGGCGAGTCAACGCGATGCGATGACGAAGACCGCGATATACTAGGCCACGCTTCGGCAGCCTAGCGTCAGCGCCGTGAGGCGCCGGCAACCCACGATGGAGACTATTACTATGGCTGAAGCCACGCCCGATGAGGGCAGCTTGTCGCTACACGATGCAGCGAGTCTGTTGGACCCTGAAGAGGACAATTCGATAGAGGATGTTGAGACCGACGACGACGCGGTCACGACCGAACCCGAGGAGGAGGCAGAGGCTGACACCGAGGATGAGGCCGACACCGCCGAAGACGATGAGGACCTTGACGACGACGACGAAGAGGAACCGGACGCTTACCTCGATGTGTTAATCGATGGACAGAGCGAGCGTGTCACCCTCGACGAGGCGCGGAAGGGTTACCAGCGCGAGGCGGATTACCGACGCAAGACGATGGCGTTGGCGGACCAGAGGAAGGCTCTGGAAGCCGAAGCATATCAGGCGGCGGCCGAGCGTCAACAGTACGCCCAGGCGATGCAGTTGATCCAAAACCAGATAGCGAACGGGGAACAGGAACCAGACTGGGAACGGCTCAAGATAGACGACCCCTTCGAGTATCTCACGCAGCGAGACGAGTGGCGTGAGAAACGCGATCGAGTGCAGATGCTACAGCAGCACCAAGCGCGGTTGCAGCATCGGCAGTCGGTTGAAAACCACGCTAACCTCGAAAGAGAGCTTGGTTCTCAGCGGGAGATTTTACTCGAGCGGATCCCGGCATGGAGAGATGCGGAAACCGCCAACAGCGAGCGGGTCAGCCTCTCGGAATATGCTCAAACGATCGGCTTCTCGCAAGAAGAGGTCGACACGGTGATCGACGCCCGGGCGGTCGAGCTGCTCCACAAGGCGTGGAAGTTCGACAACCTCATGAACAAGGGCGCCGAGGCCAAACGGGTCAAGCTGGCCCCCCCATCCGCTAAATCTGGTCAACCTGGATCACGAAAAACCAAGGCGACTCGTCAGAGCAAGCGCGCTCTCGACAGACTCTCTCGAACCGGGAGAATCGACGATGCTGTCGATTTTCTTTTATCCAACGACAAGTAGAAAGGAGCGATAGCAATGGCTACCGCATCAGCAGCGCTGTTCGACAGCGGCAAGGGTGGAGGCTCCGCCATCGGCGAGCGCGAACACCTGTCATCGGTCATTGACCGTATCGACCCCGTAGAGACGCCCCTCTACAGCAACGCCAAGAAGGAAGTCGTGAAGGGTGTTTTCGTCGAGTTCCAGGTTCAGGATCTCGCGGCGGCGGCCGAGAATGCCGTTAATGAGGGCGCGGACGCCAACTACGCGGCGGCGACGCCGACGACGCGGCACGGGAATTATTGTCAAATTGGTCAGAAGAGTGTGTCCGTTTCTGACACCCTCGACGTGACCGACAAGGCTGGCCGGGACCGCGAAGTTGCGTACCAGAAATCCCTGAAGGGGTTGGAACTCCGTAAGGATATCGAGAAATCCTTGGTCTCCGATCGCGCGCGCAGCGGTACCGATCCTCGGTATGCCGGCACGTTCTCTTCCTGGATCACCAACGCCTCGATCTCGACGGCGGGCACCACCTCGGCCGTACCGACTGGCGACGGGACTGATGTCCCCACTCTGACCGGTACCGACCGCGCGCTGACGCTCGCTCTCATCGATGAGGCTATGATCGCGGCGTATAACGACGGTGGTCAGCCGGACATGCTCGTCCTCAGCCCGACAAATAAGGTCAATTTTTCCGACCTGTCTTCGGGTTCGGTGTCGACCAACCAGATCAACTATACTGCTCCACGCGAAGCAGCCATCGTTGGTTCGGTCAGTCTTTACCTGAGCGACTTCGGCGAGTTGTCGGTGGTTATCGACCGGGCCATGGCTAATGATCGTGCCTTCCTGATCGACAGCGATCACTACTCGATCTGCTCGTTAACCGGCCGCAATTTCAAGGTCAACACGATCGGGAAGACGGGTGACTCCACTCAATTCCAAATCGTGAACGAGTGGACCATGAAGTGCACCCCAAAGGCGCACGGTGCGGTCTACGATCTGGATGGCTCCTAAAATTTAGGAGTTAACGCTACCGCGGGCGCCTTCGGGCGCCCGCGTTTTCTTCCGCGTCGTGAGACGCACCATTCCCTCAGATGGAAATTCTTATGGCCGTTCCGCACATAATTACGTCGCGTCCAGACATCGGCTACGAGAGCCGTCTGGAGTACGACGAGGACCTCGGTGTCGTCGGCGTGCAGCGCCAGAATGTCGACGCGATCAAGGAGAGCGCCAACGCCCAGCGGAACGCCTGGGCGCCCACGACCATGAAAAACACCCAGGACCACCGGGAGAAAGTCGCGGACATCCCCGTGGTCATGTACTACGAGCTGCTCGCGAGGTTTGGCCGACCCGATCAGAACCCCAAGGCGTGGTGGAAATGGGTGCGCGAGAATAACGCGTTCGCCACGACCCGGCGTGCGCTCTGATGGCTATCTCGACCTACGCTGAATTGAAAACTGCCGTCGCCACTTGGCTCAACCGGGGCGACCTGACCGATCGGATCGACGAGTTCATCGATCTCGCCGAATCTCATATGGACCGGGTACTGAGATCATCGGTTTTAATCAGTCAGGCCGAGGCTCCCGTCGACGAGGAATACGAGGATCTGCCGAGCGACTATGTCGCGATGATACGCCTGTATATTTCCAATTTGAATCCGGTGATCGACCTCACTCCGTTGTCGCCGCAGGCGATTATTAATCAATACCCCAGCACGACAACCGGGCGCCCAGTCAGCTACGCCGTCGTCGGTGATCGCCTCCAATTCCGGCCGATCCCAGACGGCGGCGCGTACACGAGCTCGTTGCTGTATTACCGCAAAACGACGTCGATGGCGCTGTCGGCGAGCAACACCGTCAACGTGGTGCTGACCGCGCACCCGAACATCTATCTGTACGGGACGCTGTGCGAGGCCGCGCCGTTCTTGATGGACGACAAGATGCTGGCGCGTTATGTGGTGCTGCGATCGCAGGCCATCGACGCGGCGAATAAATCGACAGCGGAGGCCCTGGCACCGGCCGCCCCCCTTGTGATGCAACACGGGATGAGGATGATCGCATGACCACCACCTGGAGCACTGTATCCGGCGCCGTAGTCCAGTCTGTCGCTGACGCCGCCGCGACCAGCGCGACGGCTGCGGCGGCCGATGTCGTACTGACCAACGCCGACGTCGTTCTGACCAATGCCGATGTGGTGTCGACCAACGCCGACGTAGTCCTGACCACCGCCGATGTGGTGTCGACCAATGCCGATGTGGTGTCGACCAATGCCGACGTCGCGCTGACCGCAGCCGATGTGGTGTCAACAAACGCCGACGTAGTCCTGACCACCGCTGACGTGGCGACGACGGCTGCTAATGTCGCGCTGACCGCAGCCGACGTCGTAAGCACTGCTGCTGATCTCGTACAGACGGATCTCGACGTTACGGCTACCGCTGCCAGCGCCTCGGGGGCGGCCACTTCAGCTACTAATGCCGCCACTTCAGCTACTGCTGCTGCCACTTCAGCTACTGCTGGGGCCACTTCTGCGACGAACGCCAGCACCTCGGCGACTGCCGCTGCTGGATCCGCGACGAACGCCAGCACCTCTGCGACGGCCGCCGCCGCAAGTCTTTCCGAGTTCAACGGCATATATTACGGATCTTCGAGCACAGATCCGACTACAAGCATTGCTGTTGGAGACATTTATTTCAATAACTCCAGCAGTCAGCTCCTGGTATATAACGGATCGACTTGGCAGGCCGGGGTTACCAACACTTCTGGCCTCCAGCCTGCTGACGCGGGGCTGACATCAATATCAAATCTAACGACCGCCGCCGATAAAATGATCTACACGAGCGCCGCCGACACCTATTTGGTGACCGCCCTCACAGCGGCTGGCCGCGCAATTTTGGATGACGCCGACGCGGCGGCGCAGCGGACAACACTCGGCCTGGGCACCGGAGACAGCCCGACGTTTACCGCTGTCACGGCCACTGGCCTCGCATCCTTGGCTGACATCACACTGACCGCCGCCAACCCGGAAATCCTCGGCGCAGACACAGACGGCATCACCTACCTATCTGGTGGTGCCAGCACCGCTCTCGGCTCTTCCATCAGGCTGCACGGCGACACTCATG